>JBAVSO010000189.1:0-36314 GCA_049695635.1 Candidatus Cybelea sp.
GCCGAGAGAAACGCGATTGGTGCGAAGCCGGCAAACGGAATCAGTTCGCGCACGACGCCCGCTAACTCGTTCTGGCTGACCTCTCCTGCCTGCTCGCGGACGAGGTCCCACTTGTTACCGACGATGATGAGCCCCTTGCGCTCTTCGATCGCGATTCCGGCGAGGCGGCGATCTTGTGCCATGATGCCGGTCATTGCGTCGAAGACCAGCAGCGCGATGTCGCATCGAGAGATCGCCCCCAGCGATCGCAAGGCCGCGTAGTACTCGATTGCCCCATGCGCTTCGGGTTTCTTGCGCATGCCTGCGGTGTCGACCAAACGAAAGGGTCGGCCCTTCCATGCGAAACCAGCGTCAATCGCGTCACGCGTCGTGCCGGGGCTCTGCGACACGAGAGTGCGTTCTTCGCCGAGAAGCGCGTTGACAAGCGAGCTCTTTCCGACGTTGGGACGGCCGATCACCGCCAGCGCGAGCTCACCGTCGACTTGCGCGTTACTTACCTGCGGCGGCAAGAGTTCGACGATGCGATCGAGCAGATCGCCCGTACCTTCGCCGTGGATCGCCGAAATCGCGACGGGCTCGCCGAAACCGAGACGACCGAACTCGGCCACCACGGAGGCTGCAGCATTCGGTGCCTCGGCTTTGTTGGCCGCCAGCACAATCGGCCTGCGTTTGCGGCGCAGGATGCCCGCGACGTCGTCGTCGAGCGGATGAAGTCCGGTTTGGGCGTCGACGACCATGAGGATGACGTCGGATTCATCGGCGGCAGCTTCGGCCTGCCGGCGCGTGGCGTCGGCAAGCTCCGCGCCGTGCGCCATATTAGCGTCTGGATCGATGCCGGCGGTATCGACGAGGCTAAAGACCGAGCCGCGCCAATCGCAGAGAGCGTAGAGCCGATCGCGGGTAACGCCAGGGGTATCTTCAACGATGGCGAGCCGGCGGCCGATCAGACGGTTGAAGAGCGCGCTCTTACCGACGTTCGGCCGTCCAACGATTGCGACCGTCGCCGGGTGGAGCATTCCGGTCATTTCGCGAAAGGCGTTCTTCGAGCATGCCCAGCGTCTACATCGAGACTTTCGGCTGTCAGATGAACGAAGCCGATTCCCGGTACATTGCCGAACGTGCGGTCGCGGCCGGATATACCGTCGCCTCCGCGCCGGAAGAAGCCGACGTGGTTGTCCTCAATACCTGCACGGTGCGCGACAGCGCGGAGCGGCGCGCTTATGGCCGGATGAATCACCTCAAGGCGCTCAAGAGCTCGGAGCGCGGAGTGCGTCTGATCGTGACCGGATGTTTGGCCGAGCAGGACCGCGACCGAATGCGTCAGCGAGCGCCCCACGTTGACGCGGTTTTCGGGACTCGGGAGCTGGTGCAGCTCGGCGATCAGCTCGCGGCCTGGCAGCCCGTCCTTCGACAGGCTCAGGATGACACGCGACAGGCTCAGGATGATACGATGCGTGACGGGCCGGTTGAGGGTGCTACAGACAACATGCTGCACTTCGCGCTGGGTGGCACGCCGGATGGATTGCCGAACGCTTTTTCGCACCTACGCGCCTTCGTTACCGTGCAACGCGGCTGTTCGTACTATTGCACGTTCTGCATCGTGCCGCAGGTACGCGGGCGTTTCGATCACCGTCCCCAGGCCGCCATCGTCGAGGAAGTGCGGGCTCGCGTCGCTTCAGGAGCTCGTGAGATCATGCTCGTTGGCCAAACGGTCAATGCGTGGCGCGACCCGGCCGACGGATCGGATTTCGGCGATCTCTGCAGTGCGATCTCGCGTCTTCCGGGCCTCGAGCGTCTGACGTTTATCTCACCGCATCCGAAGGACTTCCGCGAAAAGATCCTCGACGACCTTGCTGCGGTCCCACAGCTCAATCCCCGGATCCATCTGCCGCTCCAATCGGGAAGCGACGCGATGTTGCGGCGAATGAACCGAAAGTATACGTTGGCGCAGTTCCATCGCGTCGTCGAATCCATTCGCAGCCGCTTTCCCGAGTGCGCGATCACAACCGACATCATCGTCGGCTTCCCCGGAGAGACCGAGGACGACTTCGAAGCGACGCTCCGATACGTCGAGAGCGGGGTCTTCGCAAACGCGTTTACGTTCATCTATTCGATCCGGCGGGGGACGCCTGCCGCGCGCTGGGAACAGGTGCCTCGAGAGACGGCCCTCGCGCGCTTCAGGCGTCTGGTGGATGCGCAAAACGGCGTGACCCGCGCGTATCATCAAACGAAAATCGGTCGAATCGTGCGCGCTTTGATTGCGGGCGACTCGAAAAAAGACGCAAGCCGGCTCACAGCCAAGACGCCTGACAACGTGACGATCGTCGCGCCTAAGCCGCCCGACTACTCGGATGCGCCCATCGAGGACGCGCGTGCGTACGCTCGAACGCCGTGGCTCGACGTCGCGATAGAGACTGCCCACGTCTGGGGATGCGCGGGAAGCGTCGTCGCGCGATCCGAGCAGTTCTCGATGTAGTCATCGGCGTGGCAAAGTTCTCGCCGATGTTGGAGCAGTACTTCGGGATGAAGGTGAAGCATCCCGAGGCGATCCTGCTCTCGCGGGTCGGCGATTTCTACGAAGCTTACGGCGAAGACGCCGAGACCATCGCGCGCGCGCTGCAAATCGCGCTGACGAGCAAGGAAGCCGGCGGCGGTCAGCGCGTCGCAATGGCGGGCGTGCCGCACCACGCGCTAGCCGGATATCTCGCGCGGCTCGTGCAGCAGCGATTCATCGTCGCGCTGGCCGAGCAGCTCGAAGTTCCGCAGCCCAACCGTCTGGTTCGCCGCGAGGTCGTGCGCTTGGTAACGCCCGGCACGCTGATCGAGGAACAGCTGCTCGACGGCAAGCAGAATAACTATCTCGCCGCGGTGGCTGCGGTTGGCGAGACGCTCGCGCTCGCTCATAGCGACGTTTCGACGAGGTATACGGCGGCCACGGCGATCGCTGGGGATGACGCGTACGACGAGCTCTTGGCCGAACTGGCACGAATCGGACCCGCCGAAATCGTTGCAGACGTCCCGGCCGACCTGCGTGCGACCATTGCAACCGCGGTCGAGTCGATGGGTGCGCGCCTCGCCACGCCGAGTCTGGGCGTAGTCGAGGCGTGCACGCGCGAGACGTTCGCAGGCTTTTCGATCGACGAATCGCTGGCAATCCACCGGGCGCTCGAAACGCTCGCGGCATTCGTCAGCCGCACGGGCGTTACCAACGGCGAACGTAGACGCGACGTTCCGACGCTCTATCGCCGGCACCAGTTCTTGGTGCTCGACCCCTCGACGCGCAAACATCTCGAGCTGACGCGCGCGCAAGGACAGAATCCGCGAGCGACGCTGCTTGCAACGCTGGACGGATGCGAGACCTCGATGGGATCGCGAATGCTCGCACGCTGGATACTGGCGCCGCTCGTCGATCGAGCGGCCATCGCTGGGCGTCAAGACGGCGTCGAAGCGCTCTTTGCCGAGCACGCTCGGCGCGAGGGTATCCGTGAGATCCTCAAGGGCGCGTTCGATCTCGAGCGGATCGCGCAGAAGGTGCGCTTTCGCCGCGCGACCCCGCGCGATCTGGGTTCGCTGCGCCGCACGCTCGAAATCCTGCGACCGCTGCGCGCGGCTGCGTTGCCGGCGTTTGCGCCCTTGCTGGAACGCGTGGCCGATTTCGGCGACGTGCTCGACGACGTACGGCGAACGCTCGTCGACGAGCCTCCCGCACAGATCGGCGAAGGAGGCGCGATTCGCCCGGAGGCCGACGCCGAGCTTGCCGAGTGCGTTGCCCTTCGCACGGATGCTCGTTCGAAGCTCTCCGAGCTGGAACAGCGCGAACGCGAACGGACCGGCATCAAGACGCTCAAAGTGAAGTATGCTAGCCCGTTCGGTTACGCTATCGAGGTCAGCCGGAGCTACACCGGTGCTCTGCCGCCCGAGTACGTGCGAAAGCAAACGCTAACGAGCGGGGAGCGTTACGTTACACCCGAGTTAAAGGAGCTCGAACTCGCAATTTCTACCGCGCAGGCGCGCCAAGAGCGGCTCGAGCGCCGGCTCTTCGAGGCGTTGCTCGAACGGGTTGTCGAGCGTGCTGAAGAACTCAGGGAGGCGGCCTGTGCGATTGCCGAGATCGACGTGCTGACATCACTCGCACAGTGCGCTGCCGAGCGCGGTTACGTGCGCCCTACCTTCGTCGAGCAGAGCGTCGTCTCGATCGAGGAGGGCCGTCACCCGGTCATGGAAGCCGTTCTGCACGCAAGATTCGTACCTAACGACCTCGATCTGCACGTCGGCGAACGTCGCTTCGTGCTTTTAACGGGACCGAACATGGGCGGCAAGTCGACCTATTTACGACAAAGCGGGCTTCTCGCCATCATGGCGCAGATCGGTTCTTTCGTGCCGGCTAAAAAGATGGAACTCGGCGTCATCGACCGGATCTTTACGCGGATCGGTGCGGGCGACGATCTCGCTTCGGGACAGTCGACGTTCTATCTAGAGATGGCCGAAGCGGCAAATATTTTACGGCGAAGCACCGAGCGCTCGTTGCTCTTGATCGACGAGGTGGGACGTGGCACCGGCACCTTGGACGGACTCGCGATCGCCCAAGCGATCTGCGAGTTCCTGCTGGGGCTCGAAGCGCAGGCTCCGCTCGTGCTTTTTGCAACGCACTTCCACGAGCTATGCGCCCTCAGCGAACACTGGGGCTTGGTAGCAAACTATCACATCACCGCGGTCGAGAACACCGCGCGCGGAGGCGCGCCGGTCTTTTCGCATCGCGTTCAGCCCGGCAGTTCGTCGCGCTCCTTCGGAATAGAGGTTGCGCGCATGGCCGGATTACCGGATGCGGTCGTCGAGCGGGCACAAGAGATCGCCGACGCCTTGTCGGGGCAGGCCGACGTCGAAGCGAGGGTGCCGCTTCGTAAGAGACTTTCCAAACGCGCACCGCCGGAGCGTCAGTTACCGCTGCTATCCTGAGCCGCCGCTGAGCATTCTGCGAAGGGGAGGCTGGCGTAGCGACGGAATGGCGCCGAGTTGACGATTTCATCCATCCGGCCTGGACTCTGCCTGACGATCGCGGTCATCGCGGCGGCGGTCGCCGATCCGATTGTCGAGTTTGCGTCGAATGCAGGTTGGCTCGGTGCTGGGAGTTTCACCGACCACAGCAACCTCGACATCATTCCGGCGCTGCTCCTCGGTGTCGGACTGCTCGCGCTCTACATGGTTCGCAGAGCGCATGCGGTCTTGGCTGGACGGGCCATTCCCCGGCGCATCGCCGGGCTGCTGCCGACAGTCTTCGTCCTGCAAATTACGACGCTCTACGCGATGGAGACGCTCGAACAGATCGCCGTGTGGGGTCATCCGTTCGGCGCCGCCGTCTGGTTAGGCGGTCCCCCGGCGATCAGTTTAGCGATTCATGCCGCCATCTGCATGACCGTTACGTACGTGGTCGTGCGTTCGGGCCGCACGCTGGCGGCGACGACGCTGCGGGTCATTCGGCTCGCCGGCGCGATCGCGAGCCTTGCCGTGCAGACCGTTGCGCCACTCGCGATGCGTCCCTTCGATAGCCTCTCCTTCAAAGCGCTCTTACCCGTTCCGTGCACGATCGGGGAACGAGCGCCGCCTTTCGCCCCCAGATAGACCGAGCTCGGTAACTCCTCTTCGGACGGCTACGACCTCCGAAGATTAGCTCACTTGGGGGATTTTCATGCTGCACAAATCGTGGTTTCGTGCCGTCGTCATTGGGATTGCAGCCTTCGCTTCGCTCGCAGCCGGCTTCTTGGTCCTGCGTGGGCCGATGCGGCAACAGATCGTCGAGCAGACCGCGCAGCATTCCTTCGGCCAGCAAAAGCTGAATCTGCTGATTCTCGGTTACCAAGCCGACGAAGCGACGACCGATACGATCGTCGTCGCGCATCTCGACGTCGCGCGCCGCATGGCGACCCTGGTATCGATCCCGCGCGACACGTGGGTTCCCGTTCCAGGAGCCGGCTCTACCAAGATCAACGCCGCGTATGCTTACGGCGGAGCGCACGTCACCGCAAGGGTCGCCAGCAAGCTCCTCGGCGGAATTCCGATCGACGCCATCGTGGCGTTGCAACCCGAGGGCGCGGCGACGTTGGTGGACGCGATGGGCGGATTGGACGTCAACGTTGACGAGGCGATGGATTACGACGACAACAACGGCGATCTCCACATCCACCTTCAAAAAGGCGAGCAGCACCTCACCGGCGCCCAGGTGGCCGGATACGTTCGCTTTCGTCACGACGTGTCTTCGGACTTCGGCCGCGTGAGGCGGCAGCAGCAAGTGCTTAAGCTGATCATGAATCAGTTGAGCGAACCGCAGAACTGGGCCAAGCTGCCGCAGATCATGAAGCTGGCGCGCAAACAAGTCAACACGACGCTCTCCAACGCGCAGCTACTTTCGTTGTTGACGGTCTATCGGAACGTGCCGGATGAGAACGTTCGTTCCTTCACGTTGCCGAGCAAGGTCGGTTGGGTCGGCGACGCCTCGGTAGTCTTTGCGGATCCGCGCTGGGCGAAGCTGATCGGAACGGTGCTCTTCGGACGACACGATCCACCGCAGGACGAGGTGCTGGTCGCAAACGCAACCGGCAATCTCGAACTCGATCGAACGATCGTCGGCGCGTTGCGCGGGGCCGGATGGAACGTACCAACCTTCGTGGACACGAAATTGAAGCGTCAAAGCGTGGTCGTCGGCAACTCTCCCGCCGCGCTGTCCCTCGCGAAAACCTTTGCCGCAGCGATTCGGCCGGGTACGAAGACGGCGCTCGTGATCGGTGCCGACCTTGCACCGGACACGGAGTAGCTAAACCGCGACCTCGACGCCGATTTCTACCCGGCGGTCGGCTTTGATTTCGAGGTCCGCCGCGAGCTTACGCGAGAGACGCTGCATGATTTCGAAGACGTAGCGTTGGCCGCGCGGCATGCCGTCGCGGCTCCTCGCGACAATGACTGGATTCGCATAGACAAACGACGTGGTGTTTGCGCCGATATTTAGGCCGGCTGTTTCGCAGGCACGTAGGATCGGGGCGATTCGAGGCGGCTCCATATATCCGAAGCAGGCGGTGAGGCGCACGAAACTGTTCGAAATGCGATCGATCGCCACGCGTTGCGGCTCGGCAACGTAGGGTCGCGGCGGAAATGTAACGGTAAGCAGCACGATGAGTTGGTCGCTCATCAGTGGATCGAGCCACGGACGGCTTTTTCTGAACGGAACGCCGGTCGGGTCTCCGCTGAGCAGAACGACGGCCGAGCGCGGAGCGCGCGTCAGCGCGGGACGCTCTTTTGAGAACTCCTCAATCGGCTCTAACTGTTCGCGCAGTTCGCGCGCGACCGCGCGCCGGCCGGTGAGCCAGGTAATCGCGCCGAACGAGATGACCGCAGCGACCAGGATCGGAACCCAGGCACCGTCGACGAACTTCGGCAGACCGGCAAGGACGAAGGTCCCGTCGAGCAGCCCGAAGGCCAGCGCGATTGGGAGCGCGAGCGCCGGAGGCCAACGCAGCCGGCGTGTGGCCACGACGTAGAATACGATATCCGTCGCAAGCATGGTGCAAGAGACGGCGAGGCCGTACATGGCAGCAAGCCGGTCGCTGCTGCGGAACGTGACGACGAGGACGATGCAGACGATTGCAAGCATGACGTTGATGAGCGGCACGTAGACTTGGCCCCGCTCGTCCTGCGATGTGTGCAGCACCGCCATCCGGGGGCTCAGATTGAGGGCTATCGATTGTTCGGTGAGCGTAAATGCGCCCGAGATAAGCGACTGCGAGGCGACGATTGTGGCCGCCGTTGCTAGCGCGACCATCGGCAGCAACGTCCAGCCCGGCGCCAACGCATAGAACGGCGAGGCCAGCGCTTGGGGGTCGGCGACGATGATTGCGCCCTGACCGACGTAATTGAGGATCAGCGCCGGAAAGACAAAGACATACCACGCAAGCGCGATCGGGATCCGCCCGAAGTGTGACATGTCGGCGTAGAGCGCTTCGGCGCCGGTCATTCCGAGAATGATCGCGCCGAAGATCAGAAAGCCGAAGATCCCGTGATGCGTTACGAACCCGGCCGCGTGCAATGGGTTTAATGCCGCAAGGATTGCCGGGTGGGAAGCGATCGCGACTGCACCGCTGACCGCGATTGCCGCGAACCAGATCGTCATGATCGGCCCGAAGAGAGCGCCGACACTTTGAGTACCGCGCCGCTGGATTGCGAAAAGCCCGACGAGTATTCCAGACGAGATTGGAACGATGAACGGTTCGGCAGCCGGCGTTGCCACTTTCAGCCCCTCGACGGCGGAGATGACCGATATCGCCGGCGTGATCATTCCGTCTCCAAGAATCATCGCGCCGCCCGCAACGGCAACCCATACTAACCAGTCTGGCCGTATCGGCACGCCAAAAAGTTGCGGCGGCTCTGCACGAGCCAGCAGAGCCAGGATACCGCCCTGGCCATCGTGATCGATCCGCATCAAGACGGTGACGTACTTGATGCAGACCACGAAAAAGAGCGTCCAAATCAGAAGCGAAACGATGCCGATCGCATTCTCGGCCGTCGGTGCGGCACCGGCGCTCGTAAAGCAGGTTTTGAGCGTGTACAACGGGCTCGTTCCAATGTCGCCGAATACGACACCGAGCGCAGCCAGCGCGAGACCGGCCGGCAAGCGTCGCCGCACAGAGCCGGCCACTGCGCGCCTACTCCTCCGATTCAGGCGATGCGTCTCGGTCGCCGCTCGCGCCGCTCGGCAAGAGCTAAGTCCCTAACGACGGGAAGACGATCTGCGCCGTGAAGAAGAGCGTCAGCGTGCCTACGATAACCACGGTCGCCCAGGCGATGACGTTGAAGGTGAGGCTATTCGTCCATGCGCCCATCAATCGCTTATTGTTGATGAGCATCAGCATCAGCACTAGAACGATCGGTAAGAGCGTGCCATTGAACACCTGCGAATAAAAGATGATGGCGAGCAGCGGCGCGCCCGGCGAGATGACGATGGCGGCACCGATCACGATGAGCGCCAGGTATAATGAATAGAAGATCGGCGCGTCGCGAAAGCGGTGATCCACACCTCGCTCGAACCCGAAGGCCTCACAAACGTAATAGGCCGTGGAGAGCGGCAGAATCGAGGCAGTAAAGACTGCGGCGTTGAGCAAGCCTAACGCGAAGAGCAATGCGGCAAACTTCCCGGCAAGCGGCTGCAGCGCGATGGCGACGTCACCGACGTCCGTGACAACTATGGGCTGTGCGGCGTGAAGGTTGTGGACGTAGATCGTCGCGGCGCACGAAACGATGATAAAGTAGGCGATGACGCTCGCCCAGATTCCGCCGGTTGCCACGTCGATTCTCGAATACGGGTAATCGTCTTCGCGCACTCCTTTGTCCACGACGGCAGCCTGGATGTAGAACTGCATCCACGGCGAGATAGTCGTTCCGATGACCGCAACGATCATCAGCACGTAGGCTTTCGAGGCACTAAAGTGAGGAACTATCGTCTGACGCAGCACGTCGTTCCAGTTCGGGTGCACCAGGAACGCGCTGACGATATAGGCCACATAGGCGAAACATAAGACAAAGAAGATACGTTCGAGACTCTTCGCTGTTCCTCGCGTAACCGTGAGAAAAACGAAAATCGCAGCGCCCACCACCATTGCGATTTTGAACGCTTCGGCATTCGGAACTTGTAGATAGCCTCCGAAGATCGGCGCCGAAGAGGCCACCCCTGCGAATTCGGTAGCGGTATTTCCGACGTCGCTGAGCACGAAGAGAAGAAGACACCAAAAGGTTACCTTGACTCCGAAGTTCTCTCGAATCAGGTCGGCTAAACCTTTTCCGGTGATCGCGCCCATCCGCGCGCACATCTCCTGCACTACGATCATTGCGATCGCCATCGGAATCAGCAGCCAGAGGAGCGAATATCCGAACTGGGCTCCTGCCTGCGAATAGGTTAGGATGCCGCCGACGTCGTTGTCGGCATTGGCGGTGATGATGCCGGGCCCGATGATGGATAGAAACATGACGACCGAACGCCAAATGCTCGGGCGAGCAACGCGCCTGGGGGAAGCCGACGCCATATTCCGCTCGTCGCCTTTAGCTGCTAACTGACGAGGGCTCGCCAGAAGCTAAAGGTTCGGCTTGAATCCTGACCTTGATTTGCGCGAAGCGAATCGTCGTGGGTCGCTTCCGACGCGAGCCGGGCTCGGCCGAGAATGCCGACCAGAAATGCCAGTACGTTCTTCATGACACCTATCTCCCGTTTTAAAAATCTGCCGCGCGCAACCAACGAGCGCAGCAGCAAGCGAACTCGCTTATCGCGAGCCGCCCGTACGAGGTATTACTTGGCCCGTCGTCCACCGCGTTGCCTCACCCCCTTTCCGCAAAATAAAAAAACTGCCGCTGCTCCTCGCAGGCCGACAGTTTGAGAAACTCCGCGCGGCGGGCCGCGCCAACTCCCTCAGTGTCGAGCTTTAGCACTGCACAACGTAACGCCCTCGCCCACTTTGTTACCCTGAGCGGAAGGGCCAGCCGCATTAGATTTCGCCTTGATTCGGCGGAGTCTGGTCACCCGTTGGGGTCTCTCGACCTTTCCGGGCAGCGGCATCTCTTCGTGCAGACGCCTCACCTAACGAGGAATCCTTAATCAGGATACTCCCGACCGAGGCTTTGTCAACCCCAAGCCGCGAACTGCTCGTCGTGGCAAGCATTCGCGAACTCGATGCGGTGACGATCGGTCAGATCGCGGCCGGTGAGATCATCGAGCGTCCGGCATCGGTGGTAAAAGAACTCGTTGAGAACGCCATTGACGCGGGTGCCAACCGGATCACCGTCCACGTCGAACGCGGTGGGCTCGATCTCATCGAAGTCATCGACGACGGAGTCGGAATTGCCGCGGGCGATTTATCGCTGGCGCTGCGGCGGTATACGACCAGCAAGCTGCGAACGGCCGAGGAACTCGAATCGATTGCTTCGCTCGGCTTTCGCGGCGAGGGGTTGGCCTCCGTCGCGGCGGTCGCGCGGACGGAAATCGTTTCGCGCGAAGCGGATCGCCCGGTCGGGGCGCGGATCGACGCGCACGGCGAAGAACTCGGCGTCGTCGAACCCGCCGCGGCGCCGGTAGGTACCGGCGTGCGGGTCGCACGACTCTTTGAGAACGTGCCGGTCCGACGCGAGTATCTGCGCTCACCCAGCGCCGAGTTTAATCGTCTTTCGGCATGGCTCTCAACGTTTGCACTTGCGTATCCCGAGCGCACCTTCGCGTTGCGCCACAACGGTAAAGAGGTTTGGGTGATGCCGGCAGGCACCGACGAGCGCGAGCGGCTCGCGATGGTCTTCGGACGTGAGGCCGCGCAGAGTCTGATCCCGCTCGACGGCGACGCAGCGCGCATGCTGGCGGGCGGATTGCGTGGTTACGTCAGCGCCCCGGGGAACGATCGGCCCGACCGAAGGATGCAGGTGCTCTTCGTCAACGGGCGGCTGCTGCGTAGCACGATTTTGGCCGGCGCGTGGACGAGTGGATATTCAACCTTTGCGATGACGGGGCGCCATCCGTATGGCGTCATCTATCTCGACCTTCCGCCCGATCACGTCGACCCAAACGTCCATCCGACCAAAAGTGACGTTCGGTTACGTTACGGCAATCAAGTTTTCAGCGTCGTGCGCCGAGCCATCGCCGCGACGTTGAGCGATCACGCAAAGATGCGGTTTGCGCAACAGACCGGGGGCGCGCGCGAAGCTCTCTCGTTTGCACCTCCCGTCACTGGTTCGGGCGCGGTTGCGCTCTTCGACGACTCACCCGAGGAGCCAAGAGCCGGTGCGGGCGGGGGCCTGCGCATCATCATGCAACTCAACCGCACGTTCCTTCTTGCCGCCGATGGCGAGGCGTTGCTCTTGGTTGACCAGCATGCGGCGCACGAGCGCATCGCCTACGAAGCGATCGTAGCTGCCGCCCAAAGCCGCCTCTTGAGCGAACCGCTGCTCGTTCCGCAGGTCGTCGAGCTCGATCCCGAACGCAGCTCGGTGCTCGATCGAGCGATCGAGTTCTTACGCGAAGGTGGCCTCGAGATCGAGCCTTTCGGCGAGCGAACGTATCGAATCGTTGCTACGCCGTCGGGGTACGGCGCCCACGCGTTCGATCTCGCCGGATTCATCGATGACTTGAGCCACGAACCCAAGCAGCGCGACGTTCGCGAGCGCGTCTGGGCGTCGCTCGCCTGCCACTCGGTTACCGTTGCGGGTGAACGGCTCGAAGCCGACGAGATGCAGATGCTGGTCGAGCGACTGCGAGCATGCGAAAACCCGATGCATTGTCCCCATGGACGCCCCACCATGATACGTCTCGGCCACGACGAGATCGCGCGCATGTTCAAGCGTGTCTGAAGAACATAGGAGTCAGGCTCCTAGCGTCCTAATCATTGCCGGCCCGACGGCCGGCGGGAAAACGGAGCTGGCTATCGAGCTGGCGCGCGAGTTTGACGCAGAGATCGTGAGCGCCGACTCGCGGCAAATCTATCGAGGCATGCCGATCGGCACCGCTGCACCGACCCAAAGAGAGCTCGACGAAGTGCCGCATCACCTGGTGGGATTTCTCGACCCGCACGAGCGCTATTCGGCGGCCCGCTACGCCGATGAAGCGATGGCCGCCCTTCGAGCGATTTGGCGGCGCGGTAAACGCGCGATCGTCGCGGGCGGCACCGGCTTCTACATTCGAGCCCTAATCGGCGGAGTGGCCCTCGCGCCGCAATACGACGAGCGGCTTCGCGATCGTCTCGCCCGCGAAGCGCTGACTCATTCGCCGGAGTTTCTTTACGGTTGGCTGCAGCAGTGCGATCCGGCTCGCGCCGCCGCTTTGCGAACGAACGATAGCTACCGAGTGCTGCGCGCACTCGAGATCGCGCTCGCCGCGCCTGAGGCGAGGCTTAGGGATCGGGCCCCGCAAACGCTCATCAGCGAACGCATCCCGCATCTGCTCGTTTTCCTCGACTTGCCTCGCGAGCTCGTCGACGAGCGCATCGCACGACGCACGGAGCGCATGATTGAGAGCGGCTTGGTGGAGGAAGCGGAGCGAGTCGGCTCCGTCGCGATCGCAGCGGACGCAGTTGGCTATTCGCAAGCATGCGCATATTTGCGCGGTTGGAGCACGAAGGTCGAGCTACGTGCGTTGCTCGAACGGGCGACGCGGCGATACGCGCGCCGCCAGCGAGCCTGGTTTCGCAGTGAGCCGTCGACGCTGTGGATCGAACCGCAAGCAGTCGGAGTCGCGGCAAGGGAAAAGCTCGGATGGTCTGCGAAGCGCGTTAGAGGGGCCTCTGATTAATCCGATGCACGTCACGAAGATGCACGGCGCACGCAACGATTTCGTCGTCGTTGATGGGCGTGCAACGCCGTTGCACGACGTAACGTCCTTTGCGCGTTGGGCGTGCGACCGGCGCGCCGGGATCGGCGCCGATGGCGTGATTCTCCTCGAGACGTCGCCGCGAGCGGTCGTGCGCATGCGCACGCTCAATGCCGACGGAACCGAAGCAGAGATGTGCGGCAACGGCATCCGTTGCGCGGCACGCTGGCTCGACGAGTCGGGCGAGGGTGACAGGATTGCATTCGAAACGGATGCCGGGATCGTTCGTACCGAGATCGTTGCCCGCGAACCCGAATATCTGGTTCGGGTCGCCATGGGACGGCCGCAAATCGCGTCGGGCACTTTTTCGAGTCCGCTCGCGACCTTCGTTGATTTGGGAAATCCGCACGTCGTCATCTTCGAAAGCAACGTTGATGCGCTCGATCTTAACGGGTTGGCGAGAGGGTATCAGAACGACCCGGCTTTCCCGAACGGCACCAACGTGCATCTGGCCGCGGCGCTTGGGAACGGTTCGCTGCGCGTTCTTCACTGGGAACGTGGGGTGGGTTTGACGCAAGCGTGCGGAACGGGAGCGGTGGCCTGTGCTGCAGTCGCGATCAATAAAAGGCTCGCAGTATCGCCTGTAGAGGTCTTCGTTCCCGGCGGCAGGCTGGTCGTCGAATTTGACGAGTCCGGAGCGGCGCATTTGATTGGCCCGGCGGTGCGCGTCTTCGACACGGAGGTGAACGTTGGCATCGGTATCATGCCGTAGCGGAAACGCCGTTGGTTTGGCCTCTTGCGACGAAGGCGGCGCGATCTCGTACGATGCGCGGCTCGTTCCGCTTGCCGACGGCGGAATAGTGCGTGAGGCGACGCTCGACGAGTTGGTTCCCGCTCCCGATGCGACGCTCGAGATGCTCTT
Source organism: Candidatus Cybelea sp. (assembly GCA_049695635.1). Taxonomy (GTDB): domain Bacteria; phylum Vulcanimicrobiota; class Vulcanimicrobiia; order Vulcanimicrobiales; family Vulcanimicrobiaceae; genus Cybelea. The sequence continues at coordinate 14,244 of JBAVSO010000189.1, forward strand.
GCCGAAGCGTCGCCCGCTGACGACGATCGGTCCGATAGCAGGGCGCACCGCGATGGCCGTCGCCTTGCCCTCAGGATATACGCGTCTGCTCCTGCCGGCATATGCCGCGGATCGGAGCGCGCCCGGGTTGCCGCTCTTCGGCTATACGTTCGCCTGCGTCGTGGACGATCGATTACACGTCGCGGCCATGCGGACGGACGAGGGGGAGGCGTGGGAACCGCGGCGCTTCGAGCGAGGCGAACTCGAAGAGCTCATCGCACGGCGCCTGGCGCGCCGGCCGCAGAATCGCGTACTGCGTCAGGTCGCTCTCTGCTCGCTCGAGTACGGCTGCTTTACCGCGCAGAACGTTTTCTTGCAATGCGGCGAAGCAGCGTTACCCGTTTCTCCGAAGTGTAACGCGCGTTGCATCGGTTGTATCTCCGAACAAGAACCGGACGCCGGCGTTCCTTCGCCGCAGAGGCGCATCGCCGACGAAGCCGCCGCGCTAGAGCTGGCAGAGGTTGCGATCGATCATCTCGAGCGGGTCGAAGACGGGATCGTCTCGTTCGGTCAAGGCTGCGAGGGCGAACCGCTCCTGCGCTCGGTCGCGATCGAGCGGACCATCGAACGAATTCGTGCCAAATGCTCGAACGGCACCGTCAACCTCAACACCAACGCCAGCCTTCCGGCGGCGCTCGAGCGCTGCATCAACGCTGGCTTGCAAGCCGTACGAATCAGTCTCAACTCGTTTCGAGCCCCCGTATACTCTGCGTACTATCGACCGCAGGGATACGATCTTGCGGATGTCTTGGGATCGATTCGGTTGGCGATCTCGCGCGGTTTGCGCGTGAGTTTGAACCTTCTTACCCATCCGGGCGTCACCGACGACGAAGAGGAAGTCGCAGCGATGGAGGCGTTTTTGTCCGAAGTGTCCGTTGGGATGGTCCAGACGCGCACGCTCAACATCGATCCGGCCGTTTACTTCGAAGCGGTCGGCCGCCCGCGCGCGCCGATCGGGATGCGTCGGGCGATCGAGCGCATTCGGCGCCTATCTCCCGTAGGCAATTTTACGCATACGCACTAGTGACCGCTAGCCCGTGACGATCTGGCAGATTCTGATCGTCGTCGCACTCGGCGTTGGGTACGGTCTCATCGAGCCCGGGCGCCTAACGTATGCCTTCGGCCACGCCACGTTGTACGTGTTTCTTCCGGCGCTGCTCTTCGAAGCAGCGTGGAATCTGAACTATCGAGCGATCGTGCGCCAGTGGGTCGCAATTGCGACGCTCGCCGGGCCGGGCGTATTGTTGACGGCTGGGCTCGTTGCGGGCGCGCTCTCGATCGTTCGCGTGCCTCTGGGGCCCGCGCTGCTCGCCGGCTCGATTCTCAGCGCGACCGATCCGATCGCGGTCGTGGCGATCTTCCGACGATTGAAGGTTCCAAAGACGCTGGCAACGATCGTCGAGTGCGAATCGCTCTTCAACGATGCCGTGGCCGTCGTGCTCTACCGCAGCGTGCTCGTTGCGCTCGCGCTGGGCGTCGCGAGCCGGGGCGCGATAGCGCTAGTGGCGATCGGCACGCTCGTCGGAGCCGCCGGCGGAATTGCGCTGGGCATCGCCGTTGCGTTCGTCCTGGCGAACCTGCTGAGGCGCCGGCCGGACGCTGCGCTTCAAATAGGCGCGACCATTGTCTGCGCGTACGGCGCTTATTTTGCGGCCGATTCTCTACGGCTTTCCGGCATCTTCGCGACCATTGCGTTCGGCATCGCGCTACGGTACTATGAGCGCTCCTGGATTACGCTGCGGATCGCGGATGACGTCAACCGTTTCTGGGACGTTGCCGCGTTGCTCGCAAACGTGCTGGTCTTCTTTTTGGTCGGCGCCGCGTTGGAGATTGGCCGCATTGCCCAGGAGCCGCTCTTCGTGGTGGCCTGTATCGTCGCGATAGCCGTCGCTCGGGTCGCCGTTGCGGGCCTGCTCTTGCCCTGCCCATACCCGCGCGAGTGGATCGACGTGATCCGCGTCGCGGGAATGCGAGGCGCGCTATCGCTGGCTCTTGCATTGGCGATTCCGCCCGGTGTGGCATATCGTAACGCGATCATCGACGCGACCTTTGCCGTCGCGCTAGCCACGTTGACGGCAGCCAGCCTTACAATCACCCGGACGGTAAAACGTGCCGTTGTCAGGCGGAGGTATCAACCGTGAGCCCACTGGATGCATTCGGATTGGCTGCAGTCACCGCAATGCTCGTTACCTACGCGTTCGAAAAGCGCAGCACGTGGTTTATCCTTGGGTTTGCGGCCGCCTGCGCGCTGGGATCCATCTACGGTTTTCTGCAAGGAGCTTGGCCATTCGGAATCGTTGAAGGCGTGTGGGCGGTGGTTGCGCTGTGGCGTTGGCGGCATTCGCTCGAGGCGTCTTCCGTTTAGAACGTCATGCCCCGCCGGAGCTCAAAATGCTCGACGATCGGGCCGAGCAGATCGGCCGGAAGGAACGTCAAAGCGCCGACCAATAGAATCACGCCGACCAGCAGCGCGACGAAGAGCGCATTGTCCGTTCTAAAGGTACCCGCGTGCGAAAGCTCGTTGGTAGGTCTTGCCGCCAGGGACCCGGCGAGGGCGAGCGTTGGAACCAGCACCAGAAACCGTCCGCCGAGCATTATCAATCCGGTCGCGATTTCATAGAAGACGTTGGGTCCGAGGCCGGCGAAAGCCGATCCGTTGTTTGCCGCACCCGATGCGAATGCGTATAGGATTTCGGTGAAGCCGTGCGGTCCAGAGTTCCCAAGCGTCGCCGTGCCCTGCGGGATAACGATGGCCATCGCGGTCGCAAAGAGGATGATGGACGGGAAGACGAGTACCGCGAGCATCGCAAATTGCACTTCACGCCGTTCGATCTTCTTTCCGAGGTACTCGGGGGTGCGTCCCACCATCAGACCCGCCAAGAAGACGGTGACGACCGCAAAGACCAGCATTCCGTAGAGGCCGCTGCCGACGCCGCCGAAGATGATCTCCGCTAGCTCGAGATTCAACAGCGCGAAGAATCCTCCGAGCGGTGTGAGCGAGTCGTACGCAAAGTTTGAGGATCCCGTTCCCGAGTCGGTTGCAACCGCAAGCGACAGCCCGGCGTTGGCGACGCCAAACCGCACCTCCTTGCCCTCCATATTTCCGCCGGGAACTGCCATAGCGTGCACGATTGGATTCCCAGCCTGTTCGGAGAGCTGGGCTCCGACAAACGACCCGACGCCGACTACGAGCATCGCGACGAGCAGCGCCCTGCCCGCGCGCGCGTTACCCGTCATCCGGCCGAAGAGCAATGGAAAGGCTGCGGGGATCAGCCAGATGGCCAAGAGCTCGAGCAGATTTGAGACGCCGTTGGGGTTTTCATTCGGCGATGCCGAGTTCGCACCGACGAAGCCGCCGCCGTTTCCGCCCAGCAGTTTCGGCGCTTCCTGCGACGCGATCGGTCCGCCGGTGATACTCTGTGTGAACCCTTCCGCATTGGTTACCGGGAGGTAGCGCGAGAAGTTCTGAGGTATGCCTTCCGATGCATAGATTAGCCCGAATAGGACGCAAAGGGGGAGCAAGACGTAAAAGAGACTTCGCACGCAATCGACCCAGAAGTTCCCGAGCGTCGCGCTGTTTCTATGCGCAAAGCCTCGAATGACGGCAACGCCCGCGGCCAAGCCAATCGCCCCAGCCACGAAATTGAGCCACGCTAACGCCGCCATCTGCGAGAGATAGCTCATCATACTTTCGCCTGAGTAAAATTGCCAATCGGTCGTCGTCACGAAGCTGACGGCGGTGTTCCACGCTATCCACGGCGCGACGTTCGGGAAACCTTGCGGATTGAAGAATTGTCCGTGCCACTGCTGCGTGCGCATGATTGCGTATGCAGCCAAGGTCGTGACGAGCGACAGCGCGATCGCAGCCAGAGCATACTCGGCCCATCCCATTTCGCGCTCGGGGTCGACGCCGCAGAATCGATAGAGGACGGTTTCTCCCCACAGGCGGAGGCGCCCATCGAAGACGGCCTGCATGTAGCGCGCGAGCGGCGGGGCTGCGACGAGAAGTATCGCAAGGAATACGGCCGCATTGATCCAGGGCACTCGGATATAATTATAGGAGAACTGCTGCCACTTTGGCAGCGTCCTAACGGATTATCCGATCAGACCCCGAGCGGATAGGCCTCCTCGCCGTGCAGCGCCGCGTCGAGCCCGTGCTCCTCCGCAAGCTCGTCCACCTTGACCGGCGTCACCAAGTTGATCAACCACAGCATCGCATACGTAAAGACGAAGGCCCAGCTGCTGCAGACGACAGCCGCGACGAACTGCTTACCGAGAAAGGCGGGATTCCCGCGCAGAAGGCCGTCGGCGCCATTTGGATCCCACAACGTTGACGCAAAGACCCCGAGCAGTACGATGCCCAAGAATCCACCGACTCCGTGCACGCCCCAAACGTCGAGCGCATCGTCCCAGCCGAGCTGATTCTTGAGAGTGACTGCAAAGTAGCAGACGACACCCGCGGCGATTCCGATGATCACTGCCGTCGTGGGCGAAACGTAGCCCGCGGCCGGCGTTATCGTTGCGAGGCCGGCGACCGCGCCGGTCAACAACCCGACGAATTTCGGCTGACGTCCGCGGGCCCATTCGACGAAGAGCCACGTAATTGCCGCGAATGAGGCTGCAATGTCGGTGTTGAGAAATGCGGAGGCCGTCACCGAATCCACACGAAGCTCGGATCCGGCGTTGAAGCCGTACCAGCCAAACCAGAGCAGACCCGTTCCTAGTGCAATGAGCGGAACGTTGTGCGGTTTGTTGTCGACTACGTGACGCCTCCCGACGTAGAGCACGGATGCCAAGGCCGCAAAACCCGCCGAGGCGTGCACGACGAGGCCGCCCGCAAAATCGAGGCAGCCCCACTTGGCGAGGATGCCGTTTGGACTCCACAGCATATGCACGAAGGGGAAGTAGACGAGGATGAGCCAGGCGGTTAGGAACCAAAAGTAAGCTTTGAAGGTTACGCGATTGGCAAACGCGCCGGTAATCAACGCGGGCGTAATGATCGCAAACATCATTTGATACGCGATGTGCGCGACTAGCGGGATGCCGGCATCGTTGCCGGTAAACATCGTATGCAGCGTCACTCCCCGTAAGAAGGCGTACGTTCCCGGGTTGCCGATGATGCCGTGCCAGTCCGCCCCGAAGCTTTCCGAGTAGCCGAAGGCGAACCAGATAACGGTCGTCCATCCGAGCGACATAAAGCTCTGCATCATGATGGTAAGCACGTTCTTGCGCTGGACCAGCCCACCATAGAAAAACGCGAGCCCCGGAGTCATGAGCATGACCAGGCTCGCGCAGAGCAGCATAAAGCCGGTGTTCCCGATGTTGACTGTAGTACTCATAGCGTGCGCCGTTAGGCGGACGCTATGTTTTTCCCGCTCGCGCGCTGGTTCGTGAGGCTAGTTCATGAAGGAGAGACCGGCTCCCACGTAATGCTGTTTCTGACCGTTTATTAGGGTCGGCGAGAAGCCGTACTCGGCGTCGAACTGTAGATGGCCACCAAAGTCGCGCTGGTAGACGAAGTCGAAAAGGTTTTTTGAGCCAAGCCCGGGGCCTGCTGCGGAGAAATAGGCATACTCCGCCGAGATCTGAGACGGGCCTCCCGGCAGCGCTGCGCTGAGCTCCAAGCTTGGAATAAAGGCAAAATACGACTGGAACGCGCCGGCCGAGTTTGCTCCGCTCAACGCGTTAAAGCTAAGCGTACCGGCGAGGCTGAACTCCGAACTGATCGTGTAGGCCCCATTGAAATCACCCGTGAACTCGGCGTTGCCGGCCGTGAAGGCGTGGCTTCCGGTCGGATAGGTAATCGCGCCGTACACGCCCCAGTCGGCGTTCGAGTTGAAACCGAGTTCGTATTTCGTCGCAAGACTCACGTCGCTCGATCCGCTTACCCGCGGTCCGCCGACCGACGACGTTTCGGCGCTCGGAAAACCAAACTCAAAATCGAGGTGGGGTTCGGCGGTACCGACTCTCAGCAGCGACTGCGGGTAAATCGCATTGCTCCCGCCTCCGACTCCCGTGAACGTCGTGTTCGTATAACCGTTCTCGAGGAGCAAATGGTTGGGCCGCACCGTACAGACGCCCGTCGTGACCGTAGGGCGATTCACGATCGAGAGGAGCGACCCACACGGGTCGCTGGGCGCGCTCGGCGTCGGAGACGGCGAGGCGATCGGCGAAGCGGAAGGCGATTGAGCGCTCGCGCTGCCGGTGCCGGCGGCGAGTCCCCAAACGAGAGCCGCTCCGGCGAAAAGCATTGTACGATTCATGGCGCTGCCATTATAGAACCCGGCGAGCAAATCCAGCAGCCGTCACTCGGATCATCCATCCGGCTATCCTTTCGGATCATCCAAACGACGGGTGGCACGCGTGTCAAGCGTCGGCTATGCTGAGCGCGTGCTCCTAGAGATTGGAATCGTCGCGCTGGCGATCGTCTGTTTTGTCGTCCTCGACCTTTACGTGCTCGGTTGCGAGAAGGTATAGGCTGTGGGATTCGATGACGCGCTCGGCCTCGTTCTTACCGTTGCCGGACTGGCCTATCTCGTTTTTGCCATGCTGCGGCCGGAGAGGTTCTAAATGACCGCGATCGGATGGGTACAGGCTCTCGTCTTCTTTCTAATAGTTCTGGGGCTGACCAAGCCGCTCGGCTTGTACATGGCGCGCGTCTTCGAAGGCGAGCGCACCTGGCTCAGCCCCGTGTTGGTGCCGCTCGAAAAGCTGATCTACCGCCTCTGCGGCGTCCGCGAAGGCGAGGAGATGACGTGGTACGCCTACGCGCTTTCGATGCTCGCCTTTTCGCTGATCGGTCTCGGCTATCTCTACGTCTTGTTGCGCACGCAGAAATGGCTGCCATTCAATCCCGCGCACGTCGACAATATGACGCCGGACTTGGCGTGGAACACCGCAGTCAGCTTCACGACGAACACGAACTGGCAGTTCTACTCGGGCGAAACCGCGATGAGCTACCTTTCGCAGATGGCGGGCCTGGCCTGGCATAACTTCGTCTCGGCTGCGGTCGGCATCGCGCTCGCCGTTGCGGTCGTCCGCGGTTTGGTGCGCACCAACGTCAAGACCCTCGGCAACTTTTGGGTCGATCTCACGCGCTGTTCGCTCTACGTGCTGCTCCCAATCTCGATCGTGGTCGGACTCTTTCTCGTTTCGCAAGGCGTGCCGCAGAACTTTCACGCGTACCAAAGCGTAAAATCGATCGAAGGCTTCGCGCAAACGATCACCAACGGTCCGATGGCGTCGCAGGAAGTCATCAAGGAGCTGGGCACCAACGGCGGCGGATTCGTCAATGCGAACTCGGCTTCGCCGAATGAGAACCCGACGCCGTTGAGCGACCTCGTGGAGCTGCTCTTGATTTTTTCACTCGGCGCCGGGCTAACGTACATGTACGGCAAAATGGTCAAAGACACGCGCCAAGGCTGGGCCATCTTCACGGCGATGGCAATTCTGTTCTTCGTGGGTTTTACCGTCGCGTACTGGGCCGAGGCGGCCGGGAACCCAATCGTCCATCAGCTCGGCGTTGCCGGCGGCAATATGGAGGGCAAAGAGTGCCGGTTCGGCGTTCCGGCGTCGGCGCTTTTTGCAACCGTCACGACCGACACGTCGTGTGGTGCGGTGAACTCCATGCACGACTCCTTCACGGCTCTCGGCGGTCTCATTCCGTTGGTGGACATGCAGCTCGGCGAGATCGTTTTCGGCGGCGTCGGGAGCGGTCTCTACGGCATGATCGTCTTCGTCGTTTTGACCGTCTTCATCGCCGGTCTGATGGTCGGGCGGACGCCCGAATATCTCGGAAAGAAAGTCGAACGCCGCGAAGTCCAGTTTGCGATTCTGGCCGCCCTCGTCACGCCGGTGCTTTGCCTCGTGCCGACCGCCATTGCGGCGGTCCTGCCGGCCGGCTTGGCGACGCTCAATAATGGCGGCCCGCACGGCTTTTCGGAGATTCTTTACGCCTTTACGTCAACCAACGCGAACAACGGCTCTGCCTTTGCGGGTCTGGGTCCAAATCTTTTCTACAACCTGCTAACGGGGGTCAATATGATGTTCGGCCGGTTCGCGGTCGCGGTGCCGGCGCTCGCGCTGGCGGGAGCGTTCGCCGGTAAGAAGTCGGTCCCCGAAGGTTCGGGTACCTTCACGACGCACTCGGGTATCTTCGTCGCGCTGCTCATCGGCGTGATCGTGATCGTCGGAGCGCTCACGTTCTTACCCGCCGACTCGCTCGGCCCGATCGTCGAACATCTGCTGATGCTGCAAGGGAAGACGTTCTAATGCTTAGTCAGCGGCGCCTGGAGCGACGTCCGAAAGCGCGCCCACTCTTCGACCGCCCGATTCTCACGCGCGCGTTTAGGGACTCGTTTGCAAAGCTTGACCCTCGTTGGCAGGCGCGCAACCCGGTGATGTTTGTGGTTGAGGTCGGTGCAGCGGCAACGACGATATTTTTCCTTCGCGACCTTTTGCGGCACAGCGGCTCGCCGGGGTTCGATTTTGCGATCGCGGCATGGCTTTGGTTTACGGTGCTCTTTGCAAACTTCGCGGAGGCCGTCGCCGAAGGGCGAGGCAAAGCCCAAGCCGAGACGCTCCGTCGCACGAAATCGGACACGTACGCACGCCTGCTGCGTGCCGACGATACCGAGGAACGCGTCGCAAGCACCAGCTTGCGCAAAGGTGACCGTTTCGTCGTCGCGGCGGACGAGATTGTTCCCGCCGACGGGGACGTGCTGGAGGGCGCCGCGACCATCGACGAATCGGCAATAACGGGCGAATCGGCCCCGGTCATCCGCGAATCAGGCGGCGATCGTAGCTCGGTGACCGGCGGCACGCGCGTGCTCTCCGACCGCATCGTCGTGCGCGTGACGGCAAATCCGGGTGAAAGCTTCCTGGATCGTATGATTCGTCTGGTAGAGGGCGCGCAGCGGCAGAAGACTCCCAACGAAATCGCGCTCTCCATTTTGCTGGCCGGGCTTACGATCATCTTCCTGATTGCGGTTGCCACGCTGGCTCCTTTTTCGCTTTACGCCCACGCGCATCAAAGCGTCACCATTCTCATTGCGTTACTCGTCTGCCTCATTCCGACGACGATCGGGGGACTGCTCTCGGCGATCGGCATAGCGGGCATGGATCGCGTGATGCAACGCAACGTCTTGGCGATGAGCGGTCGCGCCGTCGAAGCGGCCGGCGACGTCGACACGCTGCTGCTCGATAAAACCGGAACGATCACGCTGGGCAACCGCCAGGCAGTCGAGATCATAACGTCCTCCGGCATGGATGCGCGCGATGCAGCTCGCATTGCCTACCTCTCCTCGCTGGCCGACGAAACTCCGGAGGGACGTTCGATAGTCGCGCTCGCGCAGCAGACCGGCGCGCGCGACGGCGAGGCGCCGGCCGGATCCGTTTTCGTTCCGTTCAGCGCCTACACGCGGATGAGCGGCCTCGACCTCGCCGATGGAACGAAAATCCGCAAGGGCGCTCCCGATTCGGTGCTCGCCTGGATACGAGAGGCCGGCGGTAATCCGTCGAGCGACCTAACTCCCACTATCGAACGCATCGCTCGCAGCGGCGGAACACCCCTATTGCTCGCCCGGAATACGCTGCTCATCGGCGTTATCTATCTCAAGGACATCTTGAAGCCGAACATGACCGAGCGCTTCAGCCGGCTGCGTGCGATGGGGATTCGCACGGTGATGATTACGGGCGACAATCCGCTTACCGCGGCGACGATCGCGAAGGAGGCCGGCGTTGACGACTTTCTAGCCGAGGCTACTCCAGAGACGAAAATGGAGCTCATCAAACGCGAGCAGGGTTCGGGGCGGCTCGTCGCGATGACCGGCGACGGCACTAACGACGCGCCGGCGCTAGCTCAATCCGACGTCGGGGTCGCGATGAACTCTGGGACGCAGGCCGCAAAAGAAGCCGCGAACATGGTCGACCTCGATTCCGATCCGACCAAGTTGATCGAGATCGTCGAAATCGGCAAGCAGCTCTTGATGACGCGCGGCGCGCTTACGACTTTTTCGATCGCCAACGACGTAGCGAAATACTTTGCGATTCTGCCGGCAATGTTTGCGATCGCCTATCCTGCAATGGCCGTGCTCAACGTCATGCGCTTGACGACGCCGCAGAGCGCGATCCTGTCGGCAGTGATCTTCAACGCGCTCATCATCGTCGCCCTGATCCCGTTGGCACTACGCGGCGTACGGTACGAACCCAAGGGCGCCAACCGCGTTCTCTTCGAGAACGTGATGCTCTACGGCGTCGGCGGGATCATCGTGCCGTTCATCGGTATCAAAGTGATCGACATAATCCTCGCGGCGCTCCATCTGACATAGGAACGCAAAAAGCATGATTACTCACCTGGGAACGTCTCTACGCGTAACGATCGTATCGGTGATTCTGTTGGGACTAATTTACCCGCTGCTGATGACCGTGCTCGCGCAGGTGATCTTTCCGCGGCAAGCCGCCGGCTCGCCCGTCACGATCGACGGCAGGATGGTTGGCTCCGCAATCGTCGGTCAGCTCTGGAGAAAGCCGCAGTACTTTCATGGCCGGCCGTCGGCCGCCGGCAAAGGTTACGATCCCACTGCAACCGGCGGAACGAACTTCGGACCGACCTCGAAGAAGCTGATTGATTCGACCAGAGCGACGATCGCCGAGCTGGAGAAGGAGAATCCCGATGCGAGCGGCTTGCCGCCGATGGATTTGATCACCTCCAGCGGCAGCGGCATCGACCCGGACATCACGCCGGACGCAGCGTACTGGCAAGCGCCGCGCGTCGCGAAGGCGCGGCAAATGAACCTTGCGGCGGTTCGAGCGCTCGTGGCACGCCACGTGCGAGGCAGAACGTTCGGCTTTCTAGGCGAGCCCCGCGTCAACGTTCTCGAAGTTAACCTCGCCCTGGACGGATTACAGCCGCAATAGCTTGGCGCGCGTTTCATCTCACGCCCGTGTCATCCGGAGCGGAATCATCCCGAGCGCGATTCACGCGCGTGTCATCCGGGTCTCGCCCAAAGGTAGTGTCATCCTCAAGTCGTCCGTCAGCCATCAAGGGTAGTGTCACCCTCGGGTAACCGGTCAGTCGTTAAAGGCGGGCCTCGTCAAAGGCAGTGTCACCCTGAGCGGAGTCGAAGGGCGACACTGCCTTCTCTTGCGGTCCACGTGCCACTACGCAGAATACGCAGCAATGAACGCGTACTACGTCTACATGCTGTTCTGCGCCGACGGATCATTCTACGTTGGAATTACAAACAACCTTGAGCTGCGTATCGGGCAGCATCAGTTTGGGATCGATCCCCGATGTTATACGTTCAAGCGTCGACCGTTTAAACTCGTCCACTCATCAGACTTCCACAACGTGGACGAGGCTATCGCTTGGGAGAAGCAGCTCAACGGTTGGTCGCGCGCCAAGAAGCTTGCGCTCATCAGGAGCGACTGGAAGCTCATCCGCGAGCTTGCCGAATGCTCCAATCAAACTGCTGCGAGGTTTTACTCGCCCGTGTCGTCCTTCGACTCCACTCAGGATGACACGGGCGTGGTTCGCGCTCCCTCGGCTTCGGTCCGGATGACACGGACGCCAATCGCGCTCGGGTCGACGGCGCTACTCGCCGTTGACGGGTGGGCGGCTACTCGTCAGAGGTAACGGGGGCGTCTTTTGCGGTGCCGGGCGGCTGAAGGACGAGGAGTTCGCGAGCTCCGGCGTCGAGCAGTCTGCGCGGAAATGACGGACGTTGCGGCCAACGTGAAGCGTGCTGCGTACCCGCCACCGCAATCGTCGTTTCAGGGCGCAATCGCGCCACGTCGAGCAATGCCTTCGGGACGTCCTCGGCAACGAGCTCGATCCACTCGGTGTTGGTCTTGCGCGCTTCGGCCCGCAGCTTTTCGACGATTGCGGAATCCACTCTTTCGCGCGGCGCATTGGCGTGAGCGATCGCAAATTCGGTCGCAAGTCGTGCTGCGATTTTGCCCGCGCGAGGGATCATGGTGAGATCGACCTCGCGCGAACCGACTGCCAGCAGAATTCGCTCGAACGGCGACGTTATTCGTTCGCGGTGGCGCGCTCGGAGCGCCTCGCGGAGCGCAAGCTCGCGTAATGCGAAGAGATTTTCCGTGCGAAAGAAATTCGCGAGCGCTGCTTCGCAACGGTCAGGCGGATAGATCTTGCCGTCACGCAGCCTCTGGCGGAGCGTCTCGGGCGTAACGTCGATGAGGATCACCTCGTCGGCGAGCGTCAGGATTCCGTCCGGCAGCGTTTCCCGGACGACCGTCCCGGTCAGCCGCAAGACCGTGTCGCCCAAGCCTTCGAGATGTTGGACGTTGAGCGTCGTCATCACGTCGATGCCGGCGCGGAGAACGGCCAGCACGTCGTAGAAACGCTTGGGTGCAATCGAGCCGGGCGCGTTAGTATGCGCGAGCTCGTCGATCAACGCGACCTCAGGCTTTCGTGCGATCAGCGCGTCCCGGTCAAATTCGCGGTAGGTCATTCCGTTGACCGCAACGACCTTCGGCGGGATGATCTCCAAACCGTCGAGCAGCGCCGCCGTTTCCTTCCGCCCATGAGTTTCGACGAAGCCCACCACCACATCGACGCCATCCGCGCGAAGCTGATGCGCGCGATCGAGCATCGCATAGGTCTTTCCAGCTCCGGCGGCGGCGCCGATGTAGACGGTAAGCCTTCCGTAACCTACGCGCAGACGGTCGCCGGCGGTTTGAGAGTACGGCGAGCGCACCGGATTCGCGCCCAGGTACGTTTGGCCCGCGCCCACGATGAAGAGGTCGTACGGAAGCGGCAAGTTGGCGAGCTTCGCCGCGATTCGACCGTGGGGAAGCGCGACGAGCGACGCGCGTAGCGCGTCGCCGGGCAAACTCGATGGATCGAATGTTTCGTGGAGCATCTCGCCGCCCAGGTCGCGACTGGTACGCTCGAGCGACGCACGATCCACGCCCGAAACCGCAACCACCTCCAGTCCGAGGTCGAGAGCCTGTGCGATCGCCGCCGTCCGCTTGAGGTACGCGATCTGATCGACGTTGGGGTAGACGAAGGCGGCCGCCATAGAGGTGCGGCCGTCTCTTACCGCCGGGAGCGTGAGGCTATCGACGGTGCGCAGTAACATCTCGCGGAGCATGTACAGCGTCTGCTCTTTGAAGATTCCGTTTAGCGCACGGTCGACGTCCGCTTCGTTAACGATCTTCCCAGCTCTTACGCGGCTCTGGAGCAGACGGGGCGATACGTCGAGCGCTACGACCTCGTCTGCGGCCTGTAGAAACGAGAGCGGGATGATTTCCCGAACCGGGTAGCCGATAAGCGATTCGACCGTCGGCGCCACGTTTTCGAGATGCTGGATGTTGAAGGCGCCGATGACCCCGATGCCGTGTTTCTTTAACGCAAGCGCGTCTTGCCAGCGCTTCGCGTTGGTCGACTCGCCCAGATTATCGTGCGCGAGCTCGTCGAGAACGACGACGTCGGGCTTTTCGTGCAGCGCCGCCTCGTAATCGAAGTCCTCGAAGACGCGTTCGCCGAGCGTGACCCGGCGCGGCGGTATGCGAGGCAATCCCGCGGCTATGCGCTCGAGCTCCGGTCGTCCCTTCGTCTCAATCCATCCGATGGCCACGCGTTTGCCGTCCGCAGCGAGGCGCCGCGCGTCTTCGAGCAGCCGTCGGGTCTTTCCGGAACCGGGAGCGCTCGCGACGTAAACGACGAGTCGTGCGCGCCCGCCGATTTCGCGCAGCAGCTCTTCCGCTCGCGCCGTGCGATCCATCGCCGCAAGCCTTCTCCGCTTCAGGCAAGGCGCCCCCGCAGGCCGGCCCGAAAACGCGCGGGCGTGGCTTGGCTCTGTTACGGCTTACTCGCCCTCGCCTGGATCGTCGATCTCCTGACGCCGCAGCTTTTTATTGCGGCGATCTTGTTTAACGGGCCGATCGCGCTCAGTAGCCTTGCACTCCAAAGCAGATTGACTACGAACCTCGTGATCGTGGCCGAAATTGCGAACGTCGTTGCGGGATACATCAACGGAGTTCAAGCCGGCCATCATTGGGACAGCATCGCGATCGGAGACCGGCTGCTGCTTGCCGCGTCTTTCGTGCTGGTCGGCTATTTGAGCGTCAAAACGCAAGAGTACGCTCGCGAGGCGGGCGTCTCAGCGGGACGCATGCGGCAGGTAGAGATCGAAAAATCGCTTCGTGAGGCGACGGGCCGCGTGCGCGAAACGCTCAACGTCGAGCTCGTGCAGCGTGCCATTACGCGCGAATCGCTCGTCGTCGTCGGCGCTTCAAAGGCGACCCTCATCGTGCGCGAGGCGCCATTCGGGCCATCGCTCGTACTTTCATACGCAGACGGCGATTCCGATATTTCCGTCGAACGGCGCGCGCTCACCGCCGAGATCGCCTCGTTGGTGGCACGAGCGGGGGAAGGCGAGGACGTCTTTCAAGTTACGAACCAGGACTTGCTTGGGCGGTTGACACTCGGTGCGCTCGGGGCGACCGAGGCGATCGTGACGCCGATCGCGACGAGCGACTCGGTCGAACACGTGTTGATCGAGTCCGTGAGCGAAGGTAAATCGTTCAGCGGCGATGCCCTTGTGACGACGCGGGCCTTCGCGGAGCAGGCATCAATAGCGCTCGACCAGGCGCACCTCTTCACGCAGCTAGGCGCGCGCAACGAGGAGATCGCCCGGCAAAAGGACGAGCTGGCCGAACGCAGCGACGTGATTCGCGACATCGTCTACGCTTTGGCCCACGACCTACGTACGCCGCTTGCGGCAGCGCACGTCACGATGAATCAAACGCTCTCGGGTGCTTACGGCGAGCTTCCGGAAAGCTATCGGGAAATTCTCAAGACGGCGCTTGCGGCCAACGACGATCAGCGGCGCATCGTCGAAACGCTGCTGCTGGTCGCGCGGTACGAAGCGGGTGAGGCTTCGACCGTGCGCGAGCGGGTCAACGCCGCCGACCTGGTCGGTCGCATCGTCGCCGAGCTTCGGCCAGTCGCCGAAGTCAAGGGAGTGGAGCTGCAAGCCGATGTGCCGGCCAATCAGTTGCCGGCGCTCGGAGATCCGCACGAGATCCGCCGGGCAATCGCCAATCTCGTGGCCAACGCGATTGACGCGACGCCGCGCGGCGGCCACGTCGCGGTGCGGGAGTACCCTTCGAACCAGCTCGTCGCGATCGTCGTGGAAGACGATGGCTACGGCGTTCCGCCGGAGCGTCGCGAAGGGCTCTTTCAACGCTTCGGAGCAGGTCATCCCGGTGCGGGCACTGGGCTGGGCCTTTACATCGTTCGACGGATTGCCGAAAAGCACGGCGGAAGTGTTGCGTATGCGCCGCGAGAGCCGCGTGGCAGCACCTTTACGCTAATGCTTCCGATGGCCGACGAGTGACGCGGTAAGAATGGAATCCGGCGATCGAACTCGCGTGGTCATCGTGGAAGACCACGCGTTGACTCGAGCCGGCTTGCGCACGGCGCTGCAGAGCTCCTTTGACGTCGTTGCCGAAGCCGCGGATGGTTTGGCGGGATGGGAGGCGATCGCGCGCGAGCGCCCCGACGTGGCGGTCGTGGACATCGGAATCCCGGCGCTCGACGGCGTGGCGCTGACGAAGCGCGTCCGTGCCGAACTGCCCTCTACGCGCGTCGTGATCGTGACGATGGTCGATCTCGAAGATGAGGTGCTCGCCGCGCTAGCCGCCGGGGCCGATGCCTATTGCCTCAAAAGCTCGGAACTGGAACGGATCGCCGAAGCGGTTCGCATCGCCAGCGAAGGTGGCGCTTACTTCGACCCTCGAATCGCACACGTCGTGCTAGCGCGTTTCTCGGCAACAAAACCGAGCGACGCCCGGTTTTCGCCGCTGACCGAGCGTGAAACCGAGATCTTGCGCTTGATCTCGGAGGGACGCGCCAACTCGGAAATAGCTGGGAGCCTCCATATCGGTTTGGGCACCGTAAAGGGTCACATTCGCGACATTTTGGAGAAGCTATCCGCGGCCGACCGAACGCAAGCCGCGGTCGTTGCCCTCAGAAAGGGCTATATCTAGCTACGCACCGAGTATTGCGCGGATTCGCTCGGCTGCGCCGTTCTTCACGATCACGATCATCGCATCGCCGGCGCGCAGCGTCGTGTCGCCGGTGGGAATCTCGAGGTCGCGATCGGCTCGATCCACCGCGACCACCACCGAATTGTGCGGAAAGTCGATCTCCGCAAGGCGCTTGCCGTCAACCGGTGACTGCTCGGGAATCGCCACCTTGACGAGCTGCATGTTTCCTTTGCCGAAGAGGTGCATCGTCTCGAGCATGGAGCGATACTTCGAGGCGTTGACGTGCTCGTTGAGCACGTCGAGGATGAGCTCGGTCGATGAGATGACGATGACCGGATCCTCGGTGTCGAGCGAGTTGAAGATCAACTTGTTCGCAGGATTATTGACCCGCGCAATGCAGCGGGCCTTCGATTTTCTCTTCGCAAGCAGCACCACGACCAAGTTATCTTCATCGTCCCCGGTGTCCGCAACGACGACGTCGGCTCGACTTACGCCTGCTGCCTCGAGAACGAGCGGATCGCAACCGTCCCCGACAACGCTTACTTGCCGGTCGATTAGACGCTCGAGCATCTTCGCTTTGCGGTCGTCTTTCTCTATCACGACGACTTCGTGACCTTGATTGAGCAGCGCCCGCGTCAAGTAGGTTCCAACTTTGCCGCCGCCGACGATGAGGATGAACACGTCGCCTATGCCGTCACTGCAGCGCGCGGGGCGGCTTGAGGAAATCTCTGCGCAAAGTCGCTGATTGCGTTAGGAGCGACCACCGCGCTCAGCTCGTCGCCTTCCTCGAGCACCAGATCGTTCGAAGCGACTACCACGTCGTGCACGCCTCGCCGAACCGCGGCGATTCGGATCCGCCCCGTCTCCTCGATCTCCGCAACGTGTTTACCGGCGTCGGCGTGACCCACGACGACGCAGAGCGACGTGAGCTTGCCGAGATCGAAGTTCTGTGCGTCCCACGGAGCTTCGATCAGCACGTCGCGAATCAGCTTCGCACCGACGGTGGTCGGGCAGACGGTTTGCACGCCCAGCTCCCGGTACATTTGCCCGCGGGGGGGATCGTAGATGCGCGCCACGATCCTCTTTATTTTGAACATCCGCTGCGCGATGAGCGCAGCCATGATATTGCGGTTGTCACCGTTGGTGACGGCGACGAAGCCGTCGGCGCTCGCGGCGCCGGCGCGCTTGAGGACGTCGTAGTCAATGCCGGTCCCAACTACTTCGTGTCCGGAGAACTTTGGACCGAGACGCTTAAAAGCGGCAGCGTTTTCATCTACAACGATTACTTCGTGTCCGTCGGAGTCGAGCAATTTCGCGAGGGCGGATCCGACGCGTCCACACCCTACGATCACGTATCTCATCGGTTGCAAACGAGGTTCAGGAAGCTCTCAGTTAGACCCTGGTTTTTAGGCCGGCCCCGAGTAAGCCGTACAAGGGAAGCGGGCATGGCCGTGCGAAACCTACGGGCTCTTCGGGGCGTGGCTCAGCTTGGTAGAGCGCTTCGTTCGGGACGAAGAGGTCGCACGTTCAAATCGTGTCGCCCCGATATCCTCTCTCCGTTACCTTGTCACCCGAGCCCCGTGATCGGGAGCTTGTCGAAGGACGAAGGGCTGTCGAAGGGTCACTTGTTCTCGAAATTTAACCCGGCTGCGCGGCGAGTGCTTCGCATAGCCGAACAAGAATGCCGAAACCACAGCCATTATTACGTGGGTGCGGAGCACCTGCTTGTGGCATTGCTCGAGGAGCGCGATCCGTCCATGCTTCGCGCGCTCGACGCCGACGGCATCGACGTGCCGGAAGTGCACGCCGAGGTTCGGCGAGCACTCGGTACCGGCGAAGACCGTCTGTGGGAAGGCATACTCGTCACGCCGAGGCTGCGCCGAATCGTCGCGCTCGCAGAAGAACGGGCGGGTGAACGCGAGGTCGGACCATTCGAGCTCTTCGAAGCCTTGCGCAGTGAAGGAGGCAGCTCGGCAGCGGAGATTCTGCGGCGAGCAGCTTCGCGAAACACGGTCTCGCCCGTAGAGTAACGGACTTCGTGGAGCACCTGCAGCAAGCCGTCGTCGCGTTGATCGACCACTACGGCTACTTGGGCCTCTTCATGGGCCTGGCCTTAGGAAATCTCGGGCTGCCGATCGGCACCGAGATCGTCCTCCCATTAGCCGGCGCGCTGACGGCGACCGGCCATCTGAGCAATCTGTGGCTCACCATCGGTGTCTCGGTTGCGGGCGAGTTAGGCGGAGGCTCGATCGGGTACGCGGTCGGGCGATTCGGCGGTGTACCGCTGATCGAACGCTATGGAAAATACTTTCACTTCACGCACGAGCGATTGACGCGCATGCATCAATTCTTCGAACGATGGGGAGCTTTTGCAATATTCATCTGCCGCTTTCTGCCGGTCGTGCGCGGAATCGCGGCGGTCCCAGCCGGCATAGCGGAGATGAATATCGGGCTCTTCTACTTGTGGACCTTTCTCGGCTCGCTGATCTTCTGCTCGGTCTTGATCCTGCTCGGAAGCGAGCTCGGAGCCCACCTCGACGCGGTGCTGCCGCTCTTACGGCGCGGCGGTTACGTGGCGCTGGCCGTCGCAGTCGCCGCGGTCGTTGCGACGATCTTCATCGTCCGCGCGCACGCGCGTCTCGCCCGCACGGGGTGAATCCGCAGATCCCCGACGCGCCCGGCGTCTATCTGATGGTCGGGCACGACGGCGAGATTCTCTACATCGGAAAGGCGATCTCGTTGCGCAACCGCGTGCGATCGTACTTTCAAGAGAGCACGCCCCACAATGTGCGCACCGCCGCGATGGTCGCGAAGGTGGCAGACGTGCAAACCATCATCGTTACGAACGAAGTGGAGGCGCTGATCCTCGAGGCGAACCTGATCAAACGCCATCAGCCGCCGTTCAACGTCCGGCTGCGGGACGACAAGCGCTATCCGTACTTGAAGGTGACGAACGAGCAGTTTCCGCGCGTGGTCTTCACGCGTTTCGTTCGAAATGACGGCGCGCGCTACTTCGGCCCGTACACCAACGCACACGGGCTGCGCGAGCTGATCGACCTGTTGCGTACGGTCTTTCCGCTGCGCACCTGCCGCGAGCCGATCGACGGGCGGCGCAAGCGGCCGTGCCTGCAGTATCACATCAAGCGCTGTCTCGCGCCATGCGTCGGCTATCAGACCGAGGAGGACTACGACCGAACGATCGATGAGGTCGTCCTCTTCCTCGAAGGTAAACAGGAATCGCTCTTGACGCGACTCCAGCGCGAGATGACCGAGTCCGCCGAGCACTACAATTTTGAGGGGGCGGCGCGAATCCGCGATCGCATCGTCCAGGTTCGCCGCGTTACGGAAGGACAGAAAGTCGTTTGGAAGTCGCGCCTCGACATGGACTTGGTCGCAATCGCGCGCGGGCAGGGGCAAGCCTGCATGCAAGTCTTTCTCGTGCGCGGCGGCAAGCTGATCGGACAGGAGCACTTCATCCTCGAGGGCATCTACGAACAATCGGACGAAGTCCTTATGGGAGAGTTTCTCAAGCAGTTTTACACCGCGCGAACGGCCGGCGCTCCGGACGAAAAGGCCTTCTCGACGGCCCGCATCGCGCGCGATAACCAGGCACCGGTTCCCGAAAGCCGCCGCGCGAGCGCGAGCGGCGCGGCTGCGGTTCCAAAGGAGTTGCTGGTCGAGCGTCTGCCGGAAGAGCGGTCGACGATCGAAGCTTGGCTCACCTCGATAAAAGGGCACCGCGTCCGCATCTTGCAGCCGAAGCGGGGCGTGCGAGCCGAGTACATGCGCCTTGTGAAGAAAAACGCCGAGCAGAATCTCAAGGCGTTCCTCACACATCAGGAAGTGCAAGAGACCGCGCAGGCGCGCTCGCTCACCGACCTCGCCGATGCGCTCGAACTTCCGGAGCCGCCGCATCGGATCGAATGCTACGACGTCTCGAACATTCAAGGAACGAATCCGGTTTCGTCGATGGTCGTCTTCGTCGAAGGCCGGGCCCGCAAGAGCGAGTACCGTAAGTTCAAAATCCAGTACGATCGCGGCCCCAACGATTTTGCGATGATGCAGGAGACCTTGCGCCGGCGTCTGCGCTACCTGCGCCGCGAAACCGATCGCACCGAAACGCCGATCGAACGCGAGCTCGCAAAGAAAGAGAAGTTCAACAAGAAGCCCGACCTGTTGCTCATCGACGGCGGAAAAGGACAGCTCAGCGCGGTGGTCGAGGTGCTCGAGGAACTCGACATGACCGGTCTGGTCGTCGCGGGACTGGCCAAGGAGCACGAGTGGCTCTACCTGCCCAATCAATCGGATCCGATCGTCTTGCCGGCGAACTCGCCGGCCCTCCATCTGATCCAGCGAATTCGGGACGAAGCACACCGCTTTGCCGTCACGTACCACCGCCAGCGCCGGGCAAAAGCGATGACGCGGTCCGCGCTCGATGCGCTCGAAGGGATAGGGCCGGTTCGCAAGAAGCGGATACTAGCGACCTTCGGGTCAGTTGCAGCGATTAAGAGAGCCAGCCTCGACGAGATCGCTGCCGTCAAGGGGATGACGCCGGCGCTGGCGTCGCGCGTCAAAACTGCGCTAGGAGAGTAATATGAATCTGCTAATCCGCTTCATCGTAAATGCGATCGTCTTATGGCTGATAATTTCGCTGGTTCCGGGCTTCCATAACGCCGCGGGAGCCTCAGGGTTCGGCGCGTACAGCCTTTGGACGGTCGTTTTGCTCGCGATTATCTTTGGCCTGGTCAACATGTTGATCGGACCCATCCTTCGCCTGATCTCGCTTCCGCTCACTTGGTTAACGCACGGACTCTTCACAGTGGTCATCGACTGGGCTCTACTCGGACTTGCCGTGTGGATCGCGCCCAACGTCAAGGGCAGCTGGCTGGCGACGCTTATCGGCGCCATCGTCCTGGCGCTGGTCGGGACCGTGATCGCCACCATGGGCGAGCCCAAGAATCAGCCCGCCTAGCGGCCAGGCTTAGGAAGCCGAGCGCCGGCCGCCACGAATCCTGGCGGCCGGCCTTTGTGTTACAATGTGTTGTCACCCTGAGCATGGCGAAGGGTGCCGCGGGGCTGAAATAGGTTCGACAGGAAAGCCGTAGCCGGCGTCAGCAGGCGGAGTTGCGAGCACTCCTAAAACGATCGCAACGGCAATATCTGCCAATAACGAATACGCACTGGCTGCCTAATCTAGGCTAGTCACCGGACGCAGAGAGTCGGCCCGAACCACTCTGCTCTCCGGTCACAAACTCGGGCTGGCATGCGCGCGTGATTCGACGCTCGTGCGAGATCAAGAATCTGCAGCGAACGGTAAGCCGCGCTTCGGGGCGTACGTTCGAATAAGACAAAGTCGAAGCTGAGCCTGGAGAACGCGCCGGTTAGACTTCTTGGACTCGGGGGGCGGTACCCCGACAGCTCCACCATTTTTTCGTTTTTCGCTAAGCGACGCAAAGATGAGATCGTATACGCTCGCATTTCTTGCTACGACACTTTTGAGTTCAGCGTCCGGCCTGGCGGCCGAACAACAGACGTGGCCGGTAGACCCGGTCCACTCGACCGCACAATTTACGGCGCGCCACTTCGGCATCGTGCCGGTCATCGGAACAATTCCGATCGTCAAGGCGTCAGTGCAGCTGGGCGAAGGCTCGCAGATTCCGAGCGCCGTTTCGGCCGAACTTGACGCGACGAAACTCGACACCCACAACGACAGGCGCGACGCCGACCTGCGATCGGATCATTTCTTCAACACCGCGGTCACGCCCAGCATCAGTTTTTCCAGCACGAAGATCGAGGGCAGCGATCCCAACAACTTCACGATTACCGGTGACCTCACGATGCGCGGCCAAACTCACCCCCTAGAGTTGACCGCCAAAGTGGTCGCCGCGGGGAAATCGCCGCGCGGCCGCCCTATCATCGCCTACGCCGCCACGGTGACCATCGACCGCACGGCGTGGGGCATGACGTTCGGCCCGATGATCGTCGGCAATAAGGTCGATCTCTCGATTAACG
>JBAVSO010000190.1:0-7475 GCA_049695635.1 Candidatus Cybelea sp.
CGGCTTACGGCGGCTCCGGGTGCCATTGCGGTACCTTTTACAGCATTAGTACGACGGGCAAAGAGAAGGTGCTATACAACTTTCAAGGCGGCTCCGACGGTGCATTGCCTTTCTCGGGCTTGATCGACGTGAACGGGACGCTTTATGGTACGACGCTTGAAGGCGGCGGTAATCACGTCGGGTGCTCCCCATCGTATGCCGGCTGCGGAACCGTTTACAGCATAAGCACGACGGGCCACGAGAAGGTGCTTTATTCATTCGGCGGCAGCGGCACATACGGCGGCGCCAGTGGCACAAGTCCGTGGGCGGGCTTGCTCGCGTTGAATGGCTCCCTTTACGGCACGACGAGTTCGGGTGGTTCGGACGGCTTGGGAGTCGTCTTCAGCCTCAGTCCGAGCGGGAGCGAACAGGTTTTGCATAACTTCGCCGGTGGCTCCGATGGTGCATCGCCCTTCTCGGGCTTGATCGACGTGAACGGAACACTTTACGGGACGACCTCGGAGGGTGGTTCAACTTTGGGGTGCAAGCGTTTTGGCGGCAGTGGCTGCGGAACCGTCTTCACTTTAACCCCATAGTCGAGTGCTCCGGGAGCCCGATTATCGACGAAAGTCGCATTCATAGGTTTTTCGTCGATCATTCGCGGCGCCTTCCCAGATCCGGAGTAATGTGGCGGAATGAAAAGCTTTCTATCAGCACTTGCTGCCACTATGCTCGGCCTCTCGCTGATCGCTGTTCCGATCTCTGTCTCTGCTGCGCCGACTCCTCAAGTCGTAGCGATCACTGCATCCTCCGATGCAATGTTTACTCCGTCGGAAATCACGGTTCACGCCGGACAACCTGTCGAATTGAAGCTCGTCGGAAAGAGCGGCGTCCACGGTATCGAATCGAGCGCGCTTGGAATTCCCGCGACGGCGATCACACCCGGATCCACAAAGACCGTCACATTCACGCCAACAAAGACGGGGACATACACGCTTCACTGCACGATTCCGTGCGGCGCGGATCATAGCCAAATGATGATAATCGTCAAGGTGATCTAGCGGTTGCGCCCGTGCAGGCAAATCTCATCGTTTCCGCAGAAAGCCCGCGCGCTTGACCGCGACCTCTCCTAGCGCAACTTAACTCGCCGCCTCGCATCATTCGAATCTGGTTCTCCGCGCTTACCCTCGAACTGGGGATGCGGTTCGACGGCACAATCGTTACGAGCCTACAAGGCTTTCCCCGGTGAGAAGCCTCCTTTTATAGTGGGACTACGCTTTGACATCATTAGCTCGGCAACGAGCCTCAATCATTCGTCTTTTCGCTAAGAACACGGGCTAAGGCGGAGTTTCGGTTTCGTTCCGCGAATTAAGTTCGATCGTGCAAGCGCGGAGCCTCTACCGTTGGGTAGCCGTTGCCGGCGTTCTCCAAATGACGTCGACGGTCGCGCTTGCCGCGCATATGTGCCTCGCGTACGCTCAGGCGGGCGGTCTTCTCCACGGGGATTATGGGCGCCACGCACATGGCTCGCTCGTTTCGATTGGCCTTAGCAGCTTGATGGCGGCTATGTGCGCGATCTCCCTGTACCTGGTTCATCTCGTTGGTCTCGGAACGCGCTCGCTGCCGTCGCTCGCTCGCGCGCTCCGCGCGCGCCTTGGATGGCAAACGGTCACCGTAATCGGCCTGACCGCGTCACTTCTCCTCTTCGGAATGGAGGCCGGCGAACAACTCGCAGCAGGCCGCTTCGACGGTGCCCTGAGTGCCTTCGGTGGCATTCCCGCGCTCGGGTTTGGGTTGATCGCTCTATTTAGCGCAGCGGGAGCTGCCCTATTGCGAGCGCTTTGCGACTGGCTGATCAACGCCCATGCGCATATCGTTTCGCTGATCTCATTTCTTCTTCCGGATCATACAGCGCCCGGGCTACTCCGAGCGCGCTTCAAGGGCGAGCTCGTCGGCTCGGTACGCTACGCTTGTGATGTGTCGCAAGCGAACGGCAAGCGTGCACCACCGGTTTTTCGCTAGCTAAAAACCCTCAAAACACTACCTGCTTCTCTAGCGAGGCCAACTCATGCACGTTCGTTCCGCGCGCACCCGCGCGCGCACCATTCGTTCCGCTCGTTCCGCGCGCGGGCGCTCACGCACCTTTCCCGTTCGCCGCGTCATCCTTTGGCTCAGCGTAGCCCTGGTTTCAATCGGCGCCATCGTGAGCATCGCCATCGCGAATCGCAGTGTTCCTCCAATTGCTGAAAGTGCTCCGCCCTATAGCCAACTCTCCATTGGCGATTCGGCGCCGGCTTTTTCCCTAGCAACGACGCAGGGTGCCTTCTCCCTCGAGGCTACGCACCACCCGGTTTTTCTCGAGATTTTTGCTACCTGGTGCCCACACTGTCAACGCGAAACGGTAGTGCTCAATAAGCTCTACGAAAAATACGAAAGGCGGGTCGACTTCGTAGCGGTAACGGGAAGCCCTTACGCGCACGATCGCGCTTCTCCCGAATCGATGCCCGACGTTCTCGGTTTCGTCCAGTATTTTCGTGTGCAGTACCCAGTTGCGTTCGATCAGTCGCTCGCGGTCGCCGGTAAGTATCTAAAAGGCGGCTATCCTACAATCGCTATCATCGGACCTGATAAACGCATCGCATATATTGGGAGCGGAGAGATTGCCGAGGCCGACCTGGAGTCTGCAATTCGCCGCGCCTTGCAGCGATGATGCGCCGTGTCGGCTGTCGTAAAGCCTACGCTTGCCAAGAACACAATTTACTTGAGGGTTTGACATGAGAATTAAACTTATGATCGCGGTAGCCTTCTCGACACTTGTTGCGCTAGCCCTGGCGAAGGTCCAGGCTGCCGACGTAGTCGCCGGTAAAGACATCATCTATCCCGGAACAAGTGCGCCTATGAGCGCATTCATGCGAGCCGATAGAATGCCAGACGGAACGGCACGTATCGATGCTTGAGAAATCCATGGTGGCCAGGTAGTTCGAAGTTACGACATCGATATGACAAAACTCATGCATATGATCGTCGTATCGGATGACCTGACTGACTTTCAGCACGTCCATCCTGCACTTCTGCCAAACGGGCACTTCGCGATCGCACTGCATCTGGCCGAACCGCTCGCAGCCTACCATATTTATCTGGACGGTCGGCCGCACGGCCCTGGGCGAAACGTATTCCGATTCGACCTGCCGGCCGAAGCCGGAACGCCGACGGCGATTCGGCAAGTCCACGTAGCCGGTTCCTCAGTACAGGTCGGTCCTTATCTTGTAACGATCGACCCGACGTCCGTCCCGATCGGCGAGATTGCCACCATATCGGTGCGCATCCTTAAGAATGGCCGGCCTGCGAACGATCTGCATCCTTATTTGGGCGTGATGTCACACGGAGTCCTCATCGGGACTAAGGACCTAGCATATCTCCACGTTCACGGCATGACGGCCGAAATGCTTGATATGGTCAGCGGCGCAAACGATTGCGGCGATAGCATGATGATGCAGATGACGCCAATGCCTCCGAATCTCAATATCGGCAACAAGTTTGAGCTCGAACTGCTCGCTCCAAGCACGCAGGACTACAATCTATGGCTGCAGTTCATCGGGGGAAAGACTCTCTACACTGCGCCGCTGCTCGTGACCACAAGGTAGAGAACGATGCATGTTCGCGTTTTGTTGGCATCGCACTTAAAGGCGTGGCGGAAGATCCTAGCGATCGCGACGGCCGCTCTTGCCGCGTGCGCTCCCGTCCATCAATCCGCCGTCCGATCCGAGTCGACGCCCCGCATCGTCGCTTCCGAGGCGATCGGCTCGCCTTCGTTTGCTTTCGGCTCAGGCGGCGATCTCGAGCTATTGGCCGTGACGGCGAATGGCGGCCGCAACCAGCTCCGCGCCTTCGTATCGCATGACGGGGGCGATACTTTCAAGGACCTTGGGCTCGTCGCGCCGCCAGCGAGTGACGTTACGCTCTCTGGTGAGACGCGCCCGCCGCTTGTGATGAGTCGCGAGGAGCTCCTCTATGCCGTTTGGCGTGACGATGGCCCGAAGCCAGGCATCGTCGTTGCCGCACACGACTGGCGAAAGCCAGGCTTCACGACGCCCGTAGCGGTCCGCGATATTGAATCGCCACGAGACAGCGGTTTCCCGGACATGGCCGTCGCGCCGGACGGTAGTGTCGACGTAGTTTGGCTCGATGGGCGCGATTACGATCCGAAGCTACGCGACGCATCGAGCGTCTACTTTGCGCGATCTACTGATGGAGGCAAATCGTTTGGGAGAAACGTTCGCGTTTCGGCCGATACATGTTCATGCTGTCGACCAACGGTTGCAATCGATTCGAACGAACGCGTCTATGTTGCATGGCGACATAACTTCAACGATGTGCGTGACATGGCCGTCGCGACGTCCGTCGACCGCGGGAAGACGTTTTCGCCTCTCGTGCGCGTCGCCAAGGATGGTTGGGTCATTCACGGATGTCCCGAATCGGGGCCGAGCCTGCTATCAGTCGGCAACAGGCTATACATTGCGTGGTTTACCGTTGGTGCCGATAGTCGGCCGCGCGTCCTCGCGTCTTGGTCGGACGACCGGGGCCGGAGCTTCGCGGCACCGGTCGAGCTTTCAACCGGCGTGCTCGATGCTAACCACCCGATGCTCTTTGCCGGTAAGCCGCGCGGCGTTTGGGTGGCCTTTGAAGGCCGCGACGCTCGCGCGCAGGCCGGTTGGTCCCCGTTTCAGACCTATGTGGTCCGAATCGACGTACTTGGAAGACGGGCCATTGCCATCACCAAGTCGTCCGCGAACCAAGAGTATCCGTTTGCGGTGATGCGTGATGCTCAGAGTCTGTTCATCGGCATATCTTCTGCCGGGCACGCGGCAATGCTGCGCGCGCGAATCGAACCATGAAGACGGCTTTCGCTGTCGCGCTCGCGTGCGCTCTCTTAGCATTCGGGCTCGGACTGTTCGTCATAAGAATGGCGCTTCAACCGCACTTCTTGGGCTCGACGCCACCCAACGTCAGGCTGCCGGAGGTGACGCTCATCGACGACGGCGGTGCGCCATTTAAGTTTTCCCAGCTTCACGCAACGGCATATGCGCTCTTCTTCGGTTACACTCATTGCCAAGACACGTGCCCGCTGACGCTTGCGAAGCTCGAGCGAGCCCGAACGAGCCTGACTCCTGAAAAACGGCGCGCCACGACGATTTTCTTCGTAACGGTCGACCCCACGCGTGATACGCCGGCTCGGCTGCACCGATATATGGCGCTCTTCGGACCTGGGCTTGTTGGGCTGACGGGAGGACGGCAAGCCCTCAAGACACTTTACGCAGCGCTGGGCGTCGGGTCGGCACGAATCGGCAAGGGACAGAACTACGAGATGGGCCACACGGACGCGGTGTTCTTCGTCGATCCATCGGGGCGTATCCGGACGGTTCACGACTGGCACGATGCGCAACAAGATCTAACGCACGACTTCACGGAGCTAGCGACGATTCCGTTCCCTTTGATGCCGTCGGTGCATGTAGTACAGTGATCTCGCTTCGCCCGGCGTGCAAGGCGTTGAGCGCGCACCCCTCCGGGTGAAATGAAGGTCCCGAGCGCACCGCTCATCGCTTGGGCCCTCGCCTTCGTGGTGGCAGCCGGTTTGGCTGCCGGCGGCTGGCGCTTTGCCGTGCATAAGAGCAATCTCAGACCCGCACTGGTCACGCCGCGGATGAACGTTCACCGCGAGCTTTCCGGCGACGTTCTCGCGCGCCTCTATCGTGTGACACACGAGTGGCCACAAGACCGCTCGAAACGCCCCAAGCTCATCGCCCTGACGTTCGACGATGGCCCATATCCGATCTACACGCCGCTGCTGCTCGACGTGCTGCACGACCTTAGCGTGCCGGCAACGTTCTTTCTCATCGGTCGCGACGCCGAGGCATGGCCGGAGCTGACGCGCCGTATTGAAGCTTATGGCAACGAGGTGGCCGACCACACCTATTCCCACCCGAATCTCGATGCCGAGTCCGACGCGATGGTACGCAATGAGATTCTCGAGGGTCGAGACGTTCTCTGGCCCCTCACGCACGATCCGGCGGTGCGAACGCTGATGCGCCCACCGCACGGACGTTATACCGAACGTACGTTAGAGGTGGTGCAGCTACTTGGATATTCGGTCGTTCTCTGGACCGACGATAGCGGCGACTGGCGAACGATCCCGACCAGCGCAATTGAGCGGCACGTCCTCCTTCACGCTACCGCGCCAGAGATCGTCTTGATGCACAGCGGGAAGCTTGAGACGATCGAGGCGGTAGCCGTGATCGTCGCCCACTTTAGGAATGCCGGCTACCGCTTTGTGACGGTGAGCGCGTTGCTGCACTTGGTTACGCCCGAAGAACTCAACCATCCCCTGCGCCGCCGGGTTTGACGCGCTTGCACGCGCAAACTAAGCTCCTAGTCCCCATGCGCCTACTGCGATTGCTCGCAATTGCGCTCGGGGCAGTTGCAATTGCATGGCACCCAAGCGCAGAGTGGGTCGAGCGAGCCTACGTCAACGGCGGCTATGCGGTTTGGGAGCACGCGGCCTATGCCATAACCAACGGCTTGCCGTGGTCGCTCGGGGATCTTGCGCTCCTTGCCGGACTGGCAGTCCTGGTCTGGCGTATCGTAGCTTTTGCAAGGTCCGAACGTCAGCGAAATCTTGCGGCGTTCTCGACGCTCGTTCTCGATCTCGCCGCCGTCTTTGCACTGTACGCGCTTTGGTTTGAAGTAAGCTGGGGATGGAACTACGATCGGGCCCCGATCGAGACGCATCTTCATTTCGATTCAGCACAAGTGACGCCACGCGCGGCCATGGCGCTGCGGACAAGAGCGATTGCGCAGATGGACGCGCTCGCGGGCCCGGCGCATGCGCGAGCCGCTGCTCCACTCGAACTCCGGATGCTGCGCGAGGCGTGGTTACCACTCGTCCAGCGCGGAGGTGACGAGTGGATCGCGCACGTCGGTCCCCCCAAGATGACGATCGCCAATCCATTCATGCTAGCCACCGGAACAAGTGGCTTCGTAAATCCACTGACGCTGAACGTACAACTTGCGTCCGATGTTCTCTGGTTCGAGCGTCCATTGACCTCGCGCACGAATGGAGTCACGTTGCGGCTTATGCCCGCGAGGACGAAGCGAATTACCTCGCGATTCTCACCTGCCTGCGATCTCCCGATCCCCTGATGCGCTATTCCGGGTGGTTCGAGCTGTTCTTGTACCTTCCGCAGAGGGCACGCTATGCGCACCGCGAGTTCGTTCCGTTGGTCTGGCAAGACTTCAGCGCGATGCGCCGGCGCGACGCTAAGCACATTAACGTTTTGCTGGCGCACTGGTCCTGGCGCACCTATAACGCCTACTTAAAGGGCAATCGAATTGCCTCGGGCATCGAAAACTACGACGAAGTAACGCGATTGATGCTGGGCGCTCCGCTCGACGCTCGAGGACTCCCGATCTCCCGTTAGTAACGCTCTCTCACATCGACC
>JBAVSO010000191.1:0-2055 GCA_049695635.1 Candidatus Cybelea sp.
GTATAAGGTAAGGAGCCGCGCCTTGAACGCGGCCCCTCGACGGTAGCAAATATGGACGATGCGCGCGCCGTTCACCGCAGCGGATGCGGCTTAAAGGTGCGAGGGAGGCGGGTTCGAGTCCCGCGCGTCGGGGTCCCCTACTGCCCATTATAGCGAACTTAGGACAGGAAGGCGCATGCTTTTACGACCCGCCCAGAAACCATGAAACGCATAGTCGTTCTATCCGGCGCAATCGGCGCTCGAAAGAGCACGCTGGCTCGGGGTCTGCATCAGCGATACGGCGCGACGGTCGCCCGGACCCGTGATCTCATTACCGCGCGCGTGCCCGACGTCGAAAATGATCGTGAGCGGCTTCAGGCCGAAGGCGAACGTCTTGATGCAGAATCGGCGGGCCGCTGGCTCGCAGAGGACCTCTCAAGAAACAGCTACCCTTCTCACACCTTGTTGGTCATCGATGCCGTTCGGACGCTAGAACAGATTGAAGCGATCCGCGACACCTTCGGTCGCATCGTGACGCACATACATTTGGTCGCCCCGCAAGACGTGCGTGCGCGTCGGTACTTGTCACGCGATCGCAGCAGAGGCGAGTTTGAGACGTACGAGGAAGCCACCAGAAATGCAACCGAGCGGGATGTGCATCGTCTTGCCGAGCATTGCGACGCATTGATCGATACCTCGCTCTGCACTGATGAAGACGTCCTGGTGTTGGCGGCGGCACGCATAGGGCTATATCACACCAAAACCGGCGCGTGCGTCGACGTCATCATTGGCGGTCAATACGGCAGTGAGGGTAAAGGAAACGTCGCTTCGTACCTCGCGCCTGAATACGACTATCTCGTCCGCGTCGGCGGCCCAAATGCGGGCCACAAGGTAATCTCGCCACCGTATACGTTCCGGCTCCTTCCATCTGGGACGCTCCATGCCCCGAAGGCCAAGCTCCTTATCGGCGCCGGAGCTACACTCCAGTTAGATACCCTGCTTAAGGAGATAACTGACTGCGGTGTAGATCCCACACGGCTGTACATTGATCCCAACGCAATGATTATCGAAGAATCAGACAAGCACATAGAGCGAAAGTTAATGGCGGCGATTGGTTCCACAGGCCAAGGCGGTGGCTACGCAGCCGCTCGCCGCATAATGCGGGGCTTTCTCGAAGGCGGTCGCGTACGCTTTGCCAACGAGGCGGAGGAACTCAAGCCGTTTCTTCGACCAGCTGTTGATCTGCTTGAAGGCGCCTTTGGCGAAGGCGCTCGTGTGATGTTGGAGGGGACTCAGGGAGCCGGCCTGAGCCTCTACCACGGTCGTTATCCCTTCGTTACTTCTCGCGACACAACAGCGAGCGCGACCATGGCGGAAGCAGGTATCGCACCTTCCAGGATTCGCCGTATCGTAATGGTCTGCCGAACCTACCCGATACGAGTAGGTGACCCTCCGAACGGGACATCCGGCTACATGGCTCAGGAAATCTCTTGGGAAGAGATCTCTGAGCGATCCGGCATTCCGATCGAGGAGTTGGTTGGCGTGGAAGTCGGCTCCGTCACCCACAAGCCGCGCCGAGTTGGCGAGTTCGAATGGGAGCTTTTCCGAAAGGCGTGCTCCCTAAATGGCCCGACAGACATCGCGCTTTCCTTTGCTGACTACCTAAATGCGAATAACAAGAATGCACGACGGTTCGAGCAGCTGGATCAAGCCACGATTCGTTTTGTCGAAGAGCTTGAACGTGTTGGAGGAGCCCCAGTCTCCCTAATTTCCACGCGCTTTCACGCGCGAAGTATCATCGATCGGCGGATGTGGTAGATGGATATAGATACTCTGGTGAGCGTTCATCCCGAGCTTTATCACATGGCAGATCCACGTAACTTTGCGAACGTGCTGCGACGTGGCCTTCTTTCCACGACGGCGCTCCTCGACCTGTACGGGATAAACGGCCGAACGCGAGAATCGATTGAGAGTGAGCATCGGGCGCAGACCATCGCGATCAACAGTCCTCTTTACGGTACAGCATACGTACGCGATCAACGACCGATGGATTTGTCAGGGTTAGAACGATCCCTG
>JBAVSO010000192.1:0-5059 GCA_049695635.1 Candidatus Cybelea sp.
GCGCAGGGCCGCGGCGCAACGCGCGACGAGCGCGACACCATCAACCCCGCGCACGCGGCGGCGTTTGGCGGTCGTCGGAATAGGTACGAGCAGCGCGTCGCTCTCGACCAGGCATGCCACCATTCGCCCGAGCGCCTCGGCCACGTCCCGGCGTCCATCTTTGAGCGCCAGCACGGCCGCACGCAGGCTGCCCTCGTAGGCACCGAAAGCGGTCACGCAAAGCGTCGGAAACCGGACGCGGATCGGGTCCGCGTCCGGCGCGCAGGCGTCGCAGAGACCCACGCCGAGCGCGTTACAGCTCGCGCACTGCGAGGGGAAGAGAAAATCGAGCATCTGGCGCCACGCCACGCCGCTCGATCACGACAACGTGAAAGCGTCGCTAGCGTACCGATGAAGGCGTAGCTCGATCGTCGTGTGCGACGAGTACTCCGCAAAGATTGCTTCCCGGCTCGACGGTGTAGTTGCTTCCAACCACGGTATCACGCAGTTCTGCCCCGGAGCCGATCACCGAGTTCTCCCAGCAGATCGTTCGCTCGAGAAGTGCGCCCGCATCAACGTGTACGCCATCGTCCAAAATACTCGGGCCTACGATCGAGGCGCCTGGGCCGATTCGGACCGAGGCTCCGATCCGCACCGGACCTTCAATGCGCGCGTCGCGCGCGACCGAAGCCGTTGGATCGATGCCGTTCGGTGCCGTCTGCGGAATACGCACTACCTCGCGCACGACGTCATAGCTGGCACGGCGGTACTCCCGCGGAGTCCCAATGTCCGCCCAGTACGCACCCTGAGCGTCAAATCCGAAGAAAGGTTCCCCCGCGGCTTGCAGTGAGGGGAATACCTGATTCCCGAAATCGTAGAACTCGCCGGCGGGAATGTGCGCGAATATCGCAGGCGAGAAAAAGTAGACGCCGGTGTTCGCCAGCTTACTGCGCTCGGTACCCTTTGCCGGCTTCTCTTGAAAGCCGACGACCTTTCCGCGCTCGTCGAGAACGACGACCCCATATTGATCGACCTCCTCGCATTCGACCAGGCCGATCGTCGCGACCGCGCTGCGGTCTCGATGAAACTCGATGAGCCGATCGAGGCGCATATCCGTGACTTCGTCGCAGCCGATGACGACGAACGGCTCGTCACCGAAAAAGCTTTCTACGTTCTTCACGCCGCCGGCGCTGCCGAGCAGCTCCGGCTCGTACGAGTAATGCAGCTTCACCCCGAAACGGGAGCCATCGCCGAGCGTCGCGACGATCGCATCGGCGAGGTAATGCACGTTGATGACGACCTCGTCGAAGCCATATTGCTTGAGATACCGCAGCAAGTTCGCCGCATTCGGCACGCCGGCGATCGGCACGAGCGGTTTGGGAACGAGTTTCGTGAGCGGATAGAGACGCGTCGAAAGGCCCCCGGCCAAGATCATCGCTCTCACAGCCCCACCACCCCTTTGCGCGCGCCGTAAAAGCCTAGTTCTTCGAGCGCGGCGAGCCAGACAAAGCGCGGCAGCGCGAGCTGGCGTCGCCATCGCCACGGCTCCCTCAGCAAGCGATAGAGCCACTCGAGGCTCAAGCGTCGCACGAGCCGCGGTGCTCTCTCGATTCGTCCGGCGATGACGTCGAACGAACCGCCGACGCCGATTCCCGCACCACATCCCGTTTCGCGCAAGTGTTCTGCGAGCCAATACTCTTGGCGCGGCGACCCTAGTCCGGCCAAGAGCAAGCGCGCGCCGCTGCGCGCGATCGTCTCGACCACCAACGGCGTTTGGTCATCGTCAAAGTATCCGTTGTGGGTACCCGCGACGCACAACCCCGGAAAACGCGACGCTAGCGTCGCGGCGGCGGCCTGGGCCACTCCCTGCGCACCTCCCAAGAAATAGACCGGCAGACCTTGGGTCGCCGCACAGACACAGAGCCGTTCGATCAGCTCGACGCCGGTAACGCGCTCGCGCAATGGCGCACCACGCCGTCGCGCGACCGCCAGCAGTCCGACGGTGTCGCAGAGCGAAAGTGCCGATTCATTCACGATCGCGCGAAATCGCGCATCCCGCTGTGCGTGCACGACCATCTCCGTTCCCAGCGTGACGACCTGCGCGCCGTAACCCTTCTTTGCAAGCGCGAGAATGCGGGCCGCAGCCTCCTGCGCGTCGATTGGATCGAGCCGGCAGCCTAGTATTTGCATCGAGTTCACCGCGACTCTACGGCCGGCGATGCATACGGCGCGATCAGCGGGTGCAGCCGATCGGCAACGTTCGCTGGTATGCCATCGAGCGGAAGACGGCACTCGCCGACTTCGAACCCAAGCTGACGCATGGCCCATTTGATCGGGATTGGGCTGCTCGTCGCGAATAAAGCATCGATCAGCGGCAAGAGGGAGGCGTGAATCGCCGCCGCTTCATCCACGCGGCCGCCGCGGAAGGCCTCGAGCATTGCGCGGTATTCGCGCGAGCAGAGATGGGAAGCGACGCCCACGACGCCGTCGGCACCGAGCGCGAGACAGGGCAGGAAGAGGTGATCGTCACCGGCCCAAACGACGAACTGCTTCGGACGTTCGCGCAAGATCATGCCGATCTGCTTGAGATCGCCGCTCGACTCCTTTACGCCCACGACGTTCGAGTTGCGCTGCGCGAGCTCGATCAGCGTCTCCGGAAGCATGTTAGCCGCAGTACGGCCGGGGATGTTGTAGACGACGACCGGCAACTGCGTCGCGCGAGCGATCGCGCCGAAGTGTGCCAGCATTCCGCTCTGCGTCGGTTTGTTGTAGTAGGGAACGACCGCGAGGATCGCATCCGCACCCGCCGACGCGGCGTCTTTCGCGGCGGCGACGGACTCCTGCGTCGAGTTCGTGCCGGCATTCGCGACGACCACGGCGCTGCCGCCGACGGCCTCCTTGACGGCCTTCCAAAGTGCGACGCGCTCGCGCGAGTCGAGCGTCTGGCCTTCGCCGGTCGAACCGGCAACGACCAATCCGTCGTTTCCGCGACCGACGAGCCAGCGCGCCAGCCGCTGCGCTTCCGGCAGATCGAGCTCGCCGCGCGCGTCAAACGGCGTCACCATAGCCGTGAGAATGGAGCCAAGCTGCCCGTTCAATGTGGCGAACCCCCTGTGTCAAGTCCAAACTGCTCGTGGACGGCCACCTCGGCGCGCGTGACGTGGTCGTCGGGTACGAGTACCGAGATCGTCACGTTGCTGTCGGTGCAGTGAATGATCTCGACGTCGGCTCGCGAGAGCGCCTCCACGACGCGCTGGACGACGCCGGGCGTCTGCCGCATTCCCGTGCCGACTATTGAAAGCTTCGAGCATCCTTCGCGGACGCGAACGGCGAGATTCAAATCACCGAGCAGACGCCGTATCTCGTTTCCGCGGTCGCCTTCAACGACGAATGCGACGCCGGCTTGATTGATCGTAACCTGATCGATCGAGATTTCCGCTTGGGCTACTCGCCGGAACATTTCGAGCTCGGTCTCCATTCGACGCTTCGGTGATTCGATGTCGCCGCGAATAACTCGCACCCACGTTACGCGCCCGCTCGAAGTGACACCGGTCACGGGACGTTCCTGGCCGGCGCTTTCGTCCACGAGCGTGCCGCGATCGGTGCGCAGCCCCTTGACCGTGTAACTCGTGCCGGTGCGGCTCGCGTATTCGGCCGCCTTATGGTGCATCACCTTCGCGCCGCTGCTTGCAAGCTCGGTCATTTCCTCCAGCGAAGCGCGCTCGATCGTCCGCGCGTTTGGAACGCGCCGCGGGTCGGCCGTCATTGCGCCGCTCACGTCGGTGTAGATATCAATGCGCCTGGCCTCGAGCGCGTGCCCGAGCGCGATCGCAGAGAGATCGGTGCCGCCGCGGCCCAGCGTCGTCACCGTTCCGTCCTCGGCTGCGCCCTGAAATCCGGCGACCACGGGAACGACGTTGTGATCGAGCAGCTCGACGACCGCGCCCGGCTCGACGCGAAGAATCGTCGCGTCGCCGTGACGAGCGTCGGTAACGATGCCGGCCTGCGCGCCGGAGAGCGCGACCGCCGCAATCCCTTCGGCGGCGAGCTCGTCGGCGAAGACGGCCGCCGTGATAAGCTCGCCGCAGGCCAGCAACAGATCCGCGTTCGAGCTACCCGTCCGCCCGTCAACGAGCGACAGCAAAGCGTCAGTTGCGTAGGCCTGCGGAAAACGCCCCATCGCGGAGACGACCACCACCGTAGCGTAGCCGGCATCGCGCGTCTCGCGCACGCGCCGATACGCAATCGCCCGCTCTTCGCGCGTTGCAACCGACGTGCCACCGAACTTCAGGATCGCAACGCCGCGGGCAGCGCTCATGCTGCGACGTAGCCTTTTCGGAGAAGCAGCTCTAGAATCTGCACGGCGTTCGTTGCTGCCCCTTTACGAAGCTGGTCGCCGACGCACCAGAACGCAAAGTGCCTACTCTCGTCTTCGGAACGAAGGCGAGCGACGTGCACTTGGTCGGTTCCCTCGACTTCGCGCGGCGTAACGATCGCATCGCGGTGAAAGACGATCCCCGAAGCTGCTTCGAACGCCGCGGCGAGCTGCTCCCCGCTGGTCGCGCGCCGCGTTTCGAGAAAGACGGCCGCGCTGTGGGCCGTTCGAACCGGCACGCGGACCGCCGTGGCGCTGACGACCAACGCGGGTAAGTCAAGCATCTTTCGCGTTTCTTCGCAGACCTTGCGCTCCTCGGTACTCCAGCCGCTCGCATCAATTGCACCGACCTGCGGAACGACGTTGCGCGCGAGCGGCCGCGCAAAGATGGCGGACTGGGCTTCGGGGTCGCCGGTCGCAAGAGCGCGCTCACCGGCGAGGAACTCGTCGAGCCCGGCGCGCCCCGCGCCGCTCGCGGCCTGATAGGTTGCAACATGGACCGAACGCAGCCCCGCAGCGTCGCGAATCGGGCGCAACGCCATACAAAGCACGATCGCGGTGCAGTTGGCGACCGGAAAGAGGCGGTGCTCGGCGCGCAGCGCGCCGGCGTTTACGTCGGGCACGATCAGCGGCACGTCCTTGCGCATGCGAAACGTGGCGCTGTTGTCGATGACGACCGAACCACGTTCCAGCAAAGCGGGGGCA
>JBAVSO010000193.1:0-34425 GCA_049695635.1 Candidatus Cybelea sp.
ACTCAGCGCAGTGCACGGCGGCGAAGGGCCAGGCAGGCGGCGAACGGTCACGAAACTGCTCTGGGGCAGGTGGAGTCATAGGGTAGGAAAGGAAGACCAGAGCGATGTCGATGTGGGAGCCCTTCACCGAGCGAGCGCGGCGTAGTATCGTACTTGCTCAAGAAGAAGCCCAGCGCCTCGGTAACAACTACATCGGAACCGAGCATATTCTGCTTGGCATTATCTCCGAGGGCGAGAGTTTGGCCGCCAAAGTTTTAGAGTCGCTCGGCGTCAATCTCGCCAAAGTCCGTCAGGAGGTCGAGGCGATCGTCGGTCGCGGCGGCCAGACGGTGCAGCAGGAGATGGTCTTCACCCCGCGTGCAAAGCGCGTCATCGAGCTCGCTTTTGAAGAGGCGCGCCAGCTCAACCACAACTACATCGGAACCGAGCACTTGCTCTTAGGCTTAATTCGCGAAGGCGAAGGCGTCGCCGCGCGCGTGCTCACGAACCTGGGCGTGGATCCCGCCAAGGTCCGCGTACAGACGACCTCGCTCCTCGGTGCGGAGGGCCAACCAGCCACTCCTAAAGGTAAGAGCAAGACTCCCACGCTCGACGCGTACGGACGCGACCTTACGCAGCTCGCTCGAGACAATAAGCTCGATCCCGTCATCGGACGCAACAGCGAGATCGAGCGCGTCATCCAAATTCTCTCGCGCCGCACCAAGAACAATCCCGCGCTCATCGGCGAGCCGGGCGTCGGAAAAACCGCGATTGCGGAAGGTCTCGCGCAGCGCGTTATCAAGGGCGACATTCCCGAACCGCTACGTGACCGGCGCGTCATCACGCTCGACCTCGCCGGACTTGTCGCCGGCACGAAGTACCGCGGCGAGTTCGAGGAGCGGATGAAGCGCGTGATGGACGAGATCCGCGGCGCCGCCGGCGAGATCATCCTTTTCATTGACGAACTGCACACGCTCGTCGGTGCGGGCGCGGCCGAAGGCGCGATCGACGCAAGCAATATCATCAAGCCGGCCTTGGCGCGCGGCGAGCTGCAGTGCATTGGCGCTACGACGCTCAACGAGTTCCGCAAGCACATCGAGAAAGATTCGGCACTCGAACGCCGCTTTCAACCCGTCATGGTCGGCGAGCCGACGGTCGAAGAGACGATCGAAATCCTCAAAGGCCTGCGCGACCGCTACGAGGCGCACCACAAGGTGCAAATAAGCGATGAGGCTTTGGCTGCGGCTGCAAGGCTCGGCGACCGCTACATAACCGACCGTTTCCTTCCCGACAAAGCGGTGGACCTGATCGATGAAGCGAGTTCGCGCGTGCGCCTGCAAGCGACGCTGCCGCCGCCCGCGATTCGCGAAGCCGACGCGCAGCTTCGCAAGTTGATCGCCGAAAAAGAAGCCGTCGTCAAGAATCAGGAGTTCGACAAAGCCGCTTCAATTCGCGATCGCGAAGAGAAGCTTCGGCTCGAGAAGGCGCACCTCGAGCAAGAATGGCGCGAGCGCAAGGCTGCCAGCGAGCGTATTCTGTGCGTCACCGCCGACAACGTCGCCGAGATCGTCGCATCCTGGACGAGGATTCCGGTGAGCCGCTTGGCGGAAGCCGAGACCGCGAAGCTGTTGAATATGGGCGAGCTGCTCCATAAACGCATCGTCGGTCAAGAAGAAGCGGTCAATGTAATCACACGCGCAATCCGCCGCTCGCGCGCCGGCCTAAAGAATCCAAGTCGCCCGATTGGCTCGTTTATCTTCTTAGGGCCGACCGGCGTGGGCAAGACGGAAGTCGCGCGCAGTGTTGCGGCCTTCCTCTTCGACGATGAGGAATCGATGATTCGCATCGACATGTCGGAGTACATGGAGAAGTATTCGGTCAGCCGGCTAGTTGGCGCGCCGCCGGGATACGTCGGATACGAGGAGGGCGGACAACTTACCGAAGCCGTTCGCCGGCGGCCTTACTCCGTCGTGCTTCTCGACGAGATCGAAAAGGCGCATCCCGACGTCTTTAACTTGCTGCTCCAAGTGCTCGAAGACGGGCGTCTCACCGACTCTCAGGGGCGCAAGGTGGACTTCAAGAACTCAGTCATTGTCATGACCAGCAACGTCGGCGCGATCGGAATGACCACCACGACCGACATCGGCTTCCGTCCGCAGAAGCTTTCCGCCGAAGACGAAGTCAAGGCCTACGACCGGATGAAGAACCGCGTCATGGAAGAGGTCAAGCAAACCTTCCGGCCCGAGTTCCTCAACCGCGTTGACGAAGTAATCGTTTTCCACCAGCTCTCACGCGAGCAGATCGAAGAGATCGTCACGCTCGAGTTGGAGAAGGTCGTGCGCGAGGTTCGTACGCAAGAAATGGAGCTCAAGATCACGGACGCCGCGAAATCGCTGCTCGCCAAGAAGGGTTGGGATCCGCAGTTCGGTGCCCGTCCGCTCCGCCGCGCGATTCAGCGAATGGTCGAAGACGAGCTCGCCGAGGAGATGCTCAAGGGCGCGGTCGGTTCCGGCGATCACATTCTCGCCGACGTGGATCCCGAGGACCCGGATAAGCTGAAATACTCGAAGATCCCATCGGTCGAACCACCCGCCGCGCCTTCACCCGAACCGGCCGTAACTTAGCCGCCCTCGGCGTTAGGCTCGGGTGCACGCCCTTCTTTTAGGAATCGTCCTCGCTCAGGCGACCCCCGGCCCGCAGGTTACTCCCGGCCCGCAGGTTACTCCCGGCCCGCTGACCACTCCCGGCGTGCTCGCGCTTTCGCCGAGCAATCTGACGCTCAATCCGGCTCAGCAGCAGAACGTCGCGGTAAGCGGAGCGACGCCTCCTTTGCAGGCGACCCTCGATCGAAAACTCGTCACCATCGCAGTTGCCCAGGACGGACGCAGCCTCACCGTTACCGCGACACAAGCGACCGGCAGCGACGTGCTCCACCTGGTAGATGGCGCCGGGTCGCGAGCCGATCTCCCGATCCGCGTGGCGTTCAATGCGGGGACGATCGTTCCGCAAACGACGCTCACGGTGACCGGCAATCCCGCCGATCCCGCCTGGCTCGCAGCGCGGGTAACAGGCTGGGTGACGCAGCTGACCAAAGCGCTTCCGGGTGCGAAGGTGAGCATCGGTGCGGTCCCTCCGCCTTCGTCGCCGCTGCCGGCCGGCACCAGCGCGCAGTTCGTCGTACCGGTTCAGATTGACGGCAACGGAGAATACTTCGACCAATCCGGAACGACCAGCGTGAACGTGCAGAATCTCGCGCTCCAACCCTTCTCGCCGGGCCTGCTCTTCTACGACGACGATCCGGAGCACCTGATGCAAGACGGCGTGCTCTTTCGCGGTACGGTAACGGCCGCGCAGCCGGCGCGCCTCTATTACTATCACGACGACGGCTTGGATCCGCGCAAGCTCGTGGTTGCGCTCGCGAGCAGTTCGCAAGATCCCACCTCGGTGCAGCTCGTCGACGCCTCAGCCGGTCCGAATATGGACGTGATGCACGTCGGGCAAACACTGACCAAGAACTTTCTTCTGACCAAAGCACGTGGTGAAGGTGTCGTCGTAAATCTTTCGCAGGATGAGCCCTACCTGCTGGCCGACGTGCCGATGGCCGCGCGTCAGCTCGTGAGCGGGACAGTTGACGTCCGCGTTCTGTCGGGAGGTCCCGTCGTGGCGACCGTTCTTTCAATCTCGACCGGGACCGATCCGCGCGCGCTCCTCGACGGACCGATACTCCCCGGCGACGGCCACCATCGTACCGGCGTCTTTAAGATTGACGGTTTCGGGAGCAACGCGCTTACGTACACGGCAGGAGGCCCCGACGCGACGCTGGTCGTCGGCGATACGGATCCTACACCGCCAAGCGTAGACCCGGCGGCACCAGGACACGACTACGGTGACTACGGCGTCGTGCAGACGGTCGGCCTCACCTTAAACAACCCGAGCGTTGCACCGTTTACCGCATACCTTTACTTCAAGCCGCTCGCCGGGCCGGCGCGGGCAAGCTTCTTGATTGACGGGAATCTCGACGACGTCGGGTGTGTGCGCGTCCCGACGCCTTATCAAGTCACCAGCTTCAACCTCGCGGCCGGTTCAACGTATCGCACCGTCATCCAAACCATGACCGACGGCGCTTCATTCTATCCCGCAGTGATAGGTATCACCGCGACGCCGCCGCAGCCGAGCGCACCCGCGATCAGCGCGCCGGACGGTTGTTTTCCAAAACCACAGCAGTCGCCTCAGCCGCGATGACCCCGCCTGAAGGCGAGTCGAAGGTCGTTCTGCTCGTGCGATTGCTCAACGCGATCGATCAAGGAAGATACTCGTTTGAGGATCTCAAGGAGCGCATCGGCGAGGGCGGAAAGCGCCCCAGCACCCGCAGTCTGCGCCGCTATCTCGCGATTCTCACCGACGCCGGATTTCCGCTTTACTTCGATCGGGCGGCGAACGTCTACCGGTTTGCCGGCGGCTACAGTCTCAAGCGACTCGATCTTTCCAGCGGCGAGCTCTTCGGTCTGGTCGCGTTGCGTTCGCTCGGCGCAAGCATCGGCGGGACGATCGGCACTTCGATCGACGAGGTCGCCGAGAAGCTCGTGGATAGCGCGGGCCGCAGCGCGCGGGCGCGCGTCGAGGAGGGTTCGCCGGTTGCCTTTAGGCTCTCTGAGATTCGTCTCGACGAGCGGGGCGAGCGCGCCTTCGCGCTCCTATCGGGCGGCGAGCGCAGCTCGCGTACCGCCCGCTTTGGCTATCTCGATAAAGAGGGTAAGCGCAGTAAACGCACCGTCGATCCATACGGCTTCGTCATCAACGCTGGTCGAGTGTACTGCATCGGCTACGACCATACACGAAAAAACATGCGAACGTTCGCGGTGGATAGCGTCAGCGATCCGCGCCTGCTCGCGCGCACGTTCGTCCGTCCGAACGACTTCAACATCGAAGCCTACGCGGCAGCCTCGATCAGCGGCGTCTTGCATGCCGACGAAACAACCGAGGTTCGGGTTCGCTTCGCCGTGCGCGTTGCCAAGGCGGCGAGCGCGGCCCGCGTCGTCGCCGAGCGCGAGGTCGAGCACAGCGCGGATGGATCGGTTGAAATAACGTACCACGTCGCCAATGTAGACGAGCTCATCCGCTGGGTGCTGGGATGGGGCACCCAAGCCGAGATTCTGTCACCACGCCAAGCTCGGTTGCGGATCGCGGAGCTCGCCGCTGAAATCGCGGCTAAATACTAAACGTGAAGATCGTGCCGTCGCCGTACTCGGTGCCCAGCGACGTCGTGCCGTAAAGGAGCCCGCCGAGCTCAAGCAGACCTGGGCCGGGAATCACACCGCCGGAGCATGGGAACTGGTACGTCCACTGCTTCTTGCCTGAAGTCGTGATCGCGAACAGTGCGCCGCCATAAAAGCCACTCACGCCGCAAACGTTTCCACCGAACCTGCTCGTCCCGTAGAGAATTCCGTTCTCCGCGGTGAGCGATTGAGGTTCGGCCCCCTCCGAGATCGATTTGAAGGTATAGATAGTCCGAAGCGCACCGGCCGCGGTGGCCTCGAAAACGGTGCCGCAGCCCCCGTAACCGTACGGCCCGCAAGCGACGCCGCCATTGAAGGTCGTGCC
The DNA here is from genome assembly GCA_049695635.1 of Candidatus Cybelea sp. Lineage (GTDB taxonomy): Bacteria > Vulcanimicrobiota > Vulcanimicrobiia > Vulcanimicrobiales > Vulcanimicrobiaceae > Cybelea. The sequence goes on from JBAVSO010000193.1 coordinate 5,581, forward strand.
GTACAAAAGGCCGTTGACGGCGATCAGGCCCTCGGGCTGGCTGCCTTGTGATCTACGATCGAAACGATAGAGCACTTTTCCGACACCCGAGGCGGTGACCTCAAAGATCGTTCCGCATCCATTGCCGCAGTGCCTGAAGTACCCGCCGAAAAGGGTCGTGCCGAACAGCTTGCCGCCGAGCGCGAGCAACTGGCCCGAAGGATACGAGCCGTCTTTGGCGCCGACCGGAAAACGATAGACGACCCGCTCCTCGCCCGACGCCGTCACAGCGAATACCGTTCCGCACCCGTGATTGCTGTAGCCTTTGCAATACCGAGAGCCTCCACCGCCCGAAGTCACGCCGTAAAGCGTCCCGTTCATCGCGATGAGGCCGCCGGAGGGGCGGACGCCGTCACTTCCGCCCTTGAAAGTATAGACCACGCGTTCTTTGCCGCTCGGGTTTACCGAGAAGATCGTCCCGCAACCGCCGCCGTCATACATTTTGCACGAGCCGCCGAAGATCGACGCGCCGTAGAGAGTGCCGCCCATCTCCGCGAGAGAGCCGATCGGACTTGACGGATCGTCGGGACCGCCTCTGAAGCTGTAGATTAGGTGGTACTTGCCTTGCGGAGTGATTGAAAAGACCGTTCCGCAGCCCAGCGAGCGGCCGTGGTCATAGCAGTGTCTCCCACCGACCGACGTCGTGCCGTAAAGGGTTCCTTTTACCGAGATGAGGCTGCCGTCCGGCATGCCGCCATCGTGCGGCGATCCCTTGAAAACGTGAAGCACCTGAAAAGAACTTCCGAGCGGACCTGCGGCCGGCCCGTACGATTGCGCGTCTGGAAGTGGTGAACCGCTATGCGATCCTGCGCAGCCGGCCAGTAAGATTGCGGCCACGCTCGAGGTGAGAATCGAAGCCTTCATCGCGTCTCTCCCTTCGAACCGATGCTCAAAAAGTGTACCATAATCATTTTAGAACCGCGCCAGGTCGGCCTCAACAGCGGGCGTCAAATCCACGCTGCCGTTTGGCCTCGTTCCAGAAACGACCGCTCCAGCCAGCCCACGCTCTCGAGCTACGCGTTGCGCATCGCGTTTTATCTGGGCGATCATCGAACGGTAGAGCGAGTCGCGGTTCGCCTTGAGCGTCGCGATCTGGGCCTGGGTTTCGCGTTGGGAGCGTCGCGCGGCGTCGCCAAGCTCCGTAAAGTGCTGCGACAGCTCCCGGCTCGCGTTGCGCAGCCCGTTTACGATCGTCGCTGCATCGCTCTGGGAGCGATAGCTCGCGGCGAACGACGCCAGCGCCATGGGAAGATTCGGAAGCAGCGCGGCCGGGCGCGTCTCTGTTTGGAGGACCTGGAGGCGAAGCGTCAAGTTTGCGGCGGCGCTGGATCTTAGGTGCGCGGCCATCCGCGCGTTCGCGGCGGCGCCGTCACGCTGCAATTCTTCTCGATAGTTTTCCAAGATTGCGGTGTTGGTGCGGCGCATCATCGCGACCGCATTCGCCTCGCGGCGGTCCAGCCCCGAGAGCTCCGCTTCGAGCCGCTCGCGGTGCTCTTTGTCAAGATGCAGCTCGCGGAGTTTTAGCGTAAGTATGAAACGCTGGCCGCCGTGTTGGCGTGCGAGGTTGAATGCGAGCGTCAACTCCTGCTCGAGCAATTGCTGCCGCCGGGCCGCCAAAGCACGCTCGTTGCGTTGCGCAATTGATTCTTCGTAGGCGGCGAGACTCGCCGCCGTTCCACGGGCCAACTCGTTCCGGTAGGCGGCCATCTCGGAATCGGCAGCGTTGCGCGACGCCAGCACCGCAGCGAGCGCTTCGCGCTCTCGCGTTTGGCCCTGACCGGCATCGAGCGCCGCAATCTGCGCGACGCGCGATCGCGCGGCGTTGGCGTCGCGCTGCAGAGCTGCGGTTTCATTCTTTGCTCGGCCCGCAGGCTCGGTCAATCCGGGCAGGCCGCTGGTGCTACGCAAGGCTGCGATCCCGCGATCGTATCCAGCGAGCACCGCTTGCAGGGGGTGGGCGGCCAGCGCTTTGGGGAGATCGACGAAGCCGGTCGGCGCAGCAGTCGGGGTTGCCCCAACCAGAGCAACGGCGAACGTCAGCGTCAGCAACGAGCGCGACGCGCAACGCATCAGAAGAAGCCTCGGACGCACGGAAGCTTGCGGATGTAGGAGAAGGCGACGCCGCTCTGCCCAACGTTCGGCACGTAGGTCGTTACCGGTGTAAGCGTGAGCACGTTGAGTGCGAGCGGCTGCGGTTGCTGCACCGCTAAAAGCGTCGGTCCGTCGGTGTTGAACCAGATCAAGCGCAGACCCGAACAGGCGCCTGGGTTGGCTTCCAACCCGAAGCTCGTCGTACGCGGAAAGCCGAACGTCTGCGAGAAGATCGCGTTGACTGCGCCAAACGCCTTGGTCGCGCTAATGCCTAGGCCGGCTTGGATGTCGGTGGTGAGCTGCACTTCGGTAAAGCCGAGCGCGCCGCCGAGCGACGAGGAAAACGGCTGCAGCACGTTGCGCGTAAAGAGTGTATTGAGCTGTCCGAGCGCGAGGTTTCCCGCCATTTGGCTGGCGTTGAAGCTCTGGCCGGTAGACTGAACGCCTTGTACCGCGCCGAAGTTCTGCGCTCCCACGAGGAGGCCCAGAATCTGCTCCTGACTGTACGGTGGCTGCGACTCCATCTTCAAATTGATGCTGTTCGCGGGACCGGTGACGCGCAGCCGGATGGCCGTTGCCGGGTTGGCGACGAACGTTGTTGCCGAGGCATTGATGTCGGGAATCACGCCGCTTGAGGGCGCAAAGCTCACCTCGCCCTTCTCTAAGTTGAAGGTGCGGTAGAAGCTGAGCGTTCCGCCGGTCGAGGTAAAGGTTCCGCGCAGCGCGGGCGCCCGCAGCGTCCCGTCGATCGCGACGTCGCCGGTGCCGCCGATGTCCACGTTTGAGCTCTGCACGCGCACGTTGTTCCCGGCGGCGATCCGCAGGCCGCGAAACGCTACGTTCGGCAGAGGCGGCCGCGACTCGGTGCCGCTCTGCTGCGTCATAAAGGCGTTGGGCGGAATGCGCGCGTTCGAGATGGATACGTCGCCGCTGGCTTGTGGAATCGCCGCGTAGTCGCGGGCGACCGAAAGCGCCGCGTCGAGCTTTCCGCGGAAGAATCCGGGCAGGTCGAAGAGCACGTTCTCCGACCGTCCTTGTAAACTGAACCTCGAGTCGGGGATTCGGTGCAGATCCGCAAGCGATGCTTGACCTTGCAGCGCGAGCGTACCGCCGCCGGCGGTGGCCTGCGATTGCAGGGTTGTCTGCGTTCCGGCAAAGGTTAGCTCGGCGCCGATCGCGGTGACGGGCGTCTTCTCGAGCAACGGGCCGCCGAAGGCGCCGTTACGCAGGGCGAGCGATCCGTGCAGGGCGGGAACGGCAACGGTGCCGCTCGCGACGACGGTTCCGTCAATATGACCGGCCAGCTGCGTTCCTTTGGGTAGCAATGCCAGGAAGTTCGAGAGCTCAATCGCCTGCGCGGTTAGCGACGCCGACATCGCACCGTCGCCGGGGCGCACTCCCGATGAGGCGATATGAATCGGGAACTCCGCGCTGGCGAGCGCCCGGCCATGCTCGAAATCGATCTCACCATTTCGGACGCCTACCCAGTGGCGGCTGGCGTCCACCTCGCCGGTGATGCGCGGTATCGTAAAGCGTTCGTGCGCGAGCGACTGCAGGACGACGGCGGCGCGAACCTGCGGCTGCGCTAAGGTGCCGTTTACGTGCAGCATTGCGTCGAGCGTTCCGCTAGTGTGAAAATTTCTTTCGGTAGCTGCTTGGACGAACGCGCCGACGTTGGGACTGGTAGCGTGCACGGTCAGCGCGAGCGGATCGTTCGGCGAAAATCCGAACGCACCCGACGCGTCGGTGCGCAGGGAAGGCACCTCCAGCTCCGCCGATTGAATCATTCCCCGCCCGTGCGACGCCGAGGCGCGTACCTCGAAGCGCTCGATCGGTAAGGGTCCGGCCGTCCCCGCACTTAATGCGGCGTGCAGCCTCATCGTAATATCGGGATAGTGCCCGGCGATTTTGGTCTGGGCGTCGAGGCGTCCACTGATCGGGAGATGTAGGTCGAGCATCGGCAACCACGTGCCGAGATCCATCGCTCGTGCCGAGCCGTTCAGATCAACGCTCAGCGTTTGAGGAAATAGCCGGCCGGCGACGAGAACCTCGCCGCTCTGTCCGCCGAAATGCAGTGCGCTCACGACCGCCTGCCGATGCATTGCCCAGCGCGCCGTGAGATTGCCGAACTCGAGCCGTCGGAAGCGCGCGCCGGAGAGGCTCGCGGCACCCGCCGTCGAGGCAACGCGCGTTCCGTTCAGCGCCGCCGCGGCCGCTAGGTATCCCGTTCCGGCCAGCGTGTCGCCCGTATCGAAGAAGTCGTTGAAATCGGAGAGATCGGCCTGCGGCGCGCTAACGGCGCCACGCGTTTGCGCCAAGCTCGCGAAACCGTGAAGCCGCAGCGCGGTCGAGCCCACGAGAACCTGGCCGCCGGTCAGCCCGATTGAGCGCGCATCGCCTTGCACCCAACCGCGCAGATCGCGAATGGCCAGACCGTTGATCGAAGCTTCCGGTGCGTTCATCGAGCCGGCGAAGGAAGGCGTAAGGCCCGTCCCGTGCACGCGAACGTCGGCGTCAACGCTGCCCTGTACGAGAGCCGCGGCTTTCGGCTGGATAGTGGCAAGCAGCGCGTTGACGTCGGAGGAATGGAGCTGCGCGGTGAGGTCGTAACGCGGTGCAAAGCCTCCCTGCGGCAACAGGTTCGTGACGGTTCCGGCAACGGCGAGAAAGAGTGGGCCGACGGCTGCGACCGCGTCGTTAACGCGAACCGTTCCGCCGGCGAAAGCGGCTCGGCCGTTGCCGTTGATCTCGAAATTACGATAGCGCGTGCCGGCGGCGACGAAAGCCGCTCCCAGCTCCGGTGATTGCGGCGTGCCCGCCAGCGTCGCCCCGAAGCTCGCCGCACTGCCGGCGTCGCCCGAAATACCGCCGGCGAGGGTGCCGTTGCGCAGCGCGACGGAAGCGCGCGCCCGCGCGTCGCCCCACGAACCGGTGAGAGCGGCGTTTCCGCCGAGAGTGATTCCGGGCTTTGCGTCTCCGCCGAAGAACGTGGCGTTAAGCGATGCTCGCGCCGGCACAACCGCAAAGTTGCGCGCCTGGAAGAGACCGAGGCTCGAGCCGTGCGGGCGGTCGAGCGCGACGCGGCCATAGACTGAGCCGCGACTGCTCCGCACGTTGAGCGGACCGATCGACCCGAACCCACGGCTGTCAACGTTGAAGATCGCATCCAACTCTTGCGTTGCGCCGGCCCCGTAGAGCACGCCGCGCGTTGCGATTGCTCTCGGATCGTTAGCCGTTGCCAGGGCGAGGCCGCTCAACGGCATTCCCGGCAAGAGCGTGGCCGCGTAGGGAAGGGCATCGGCCGGAGCGCGCACGCTGGCAATCATATCTATAGCGCCCGGCTCTTTCTCTAGCGCTACGCGGCCGCGAGCGGTCACGCCGATGCGGCCGTACGATCCACGCAAGCCGAGCACTGCCGCGTCGCGCCCGTCGTATGCCAGTAGGCCGTTAACGCGATCGAGCGTTGCGGTGGCGTACGCGATCTTGGGCGAGCGCAGATCGATCCAGACCAGCGGTTTCGTCGCCGCCCCCTCGACCAGCAGCGCGAAGGTCAGCAGGCCTTGCACCGGAAGATGCGCGGCTTGCGCGAAGGCCGTGCGAAGCCGCGAAAGCTCGCCATTTCCGCGCACGGCGATGCGCAAGCGCGGATCGCGCAAACCGTAGAGGCCGCCGCTCACCACGACCGGAACGCCTGCCAGGCTTGCATCGAGGCGTTGCGCCAACAAGCCGTCGTCGTAGGCGTCTACGCGTCCGCGTACGCCGGCGACCGGTTTGGCCAGACCGCCGATCGCGATCCGCCCGCCGGTGAGAACGGCGCTCGCGCCGAGATGCGGTTGCAGGGCGCCCTTTGAGTCCGCAAGCGCGACGTAGCGCGCATCAACGTCGCGCAGCGTTCCGGAGCGGAGACGAAGAGCCCGGGAGTTGATCGCGAAGTTCACCGCGGCGGTAATCGGGAGCTCGGCGGCGGTCCAGCGGTGGCTGATCGTTTCCTGCTGCGGATTGATATCGCCGCGGCCGTGAACCGGAAAGAGGAGTTCGCGCCGTTCACCGTACTGCAGCTTGACGCCGTAGTGCGAGCGGCCCGCGGTCGAGATCTCGGCCGAGGCTTCGAGGTGCTCGACGTAGAGATACCGGTGGTCGGCGTCCGCCTCGCGACTTCGGTCGACGACATCGATCGAGCCGTCGGTCACGCGCGCGCTAAGGATCCACGGCCTTTGGTTCTTGGCTTGAGTAGCCGGCGGCCGCGGAAGCGGAACGTTATAGCTGCCGTCGGGACGGCGGATGATCGTCAGGTGCGGCGTAGCTGCTTCGATGCCTTTCAGGCCAAACCGCCGCTGCCCGCCGGGAAACAGATCGCGCAGATCGTAAGCGATTGAGAGGCGCGCGATCGTCGCGATCGGCTCGTCGCGAAGCGACGTGACGCGCACGTCTTCGAAGACCGCTCGATCGGTTCTTAGCGTCATCGGACCCAACGAGATGCGCACGTTGACCAGGCGCTCGACCGTTGTGACGATCGCCCATCGGGCCAACGCTTCCCGTTGCCAGATCACCAGTCCGGCAAGAAAAAGCAGCGCAAAAGCTACCGCGCCCCAGAACCGGCTGCCTGTCCTGCGCTTCATTATAGGTAAGGGTCTGTTCCCGGGCGTCGGGTCTTTCTACCTCCGCTCCGGAATAACGAAACCCGTCGAGGCGTAGCCGCAACGGGTTCCGACGTATTCACTCACCTACCTCGCCTGTTTGGTTTCCTTGCGGAGACCCCACTGACGCCGATCTGGCGGTTTGACCGTTGCCACGGAGCGTCACTCATCGCAACGTTTCCGATTGCATTGGCCGCGAACGATACGTTCGTCGCACTCCGAAGTTTCGAAGCCCGTGCATCGTATCACGCGCGCAGATGCGTCGACAAGCGTTCGCTTGGGCAATTCACAAACTGTCCACAATTATTTTTCGTTATGCACATACGGCGGCATCCTCTACTCATGACGGGTAGCTGCGCGGAGTGCAGCGAAAAAAGATGACATGCACTTGCTGACCGTGCTGCTCGTGGCACAGAGCTTCTTCGGTACGTTGCCGATTGACGGCATACGCTGCGATCGGGTGGAAGGCGCAGTCGAGCACGTTCACGTCAGCCTGCAGCTCTTCGACCGAGGCAAAGCCGTGCAGGTCCCCGCCGGAATCGGCATTCCGCAGGGGAGCGATTGTCTCTATTGGGTGCACACGCATAGCGCTGACGGGTTTATCCACATCGAGTCGCCGGTGAAGCGCACGTTCGACCTTGGAGAGTTCTTCGATATCTGGGGTCCCGAACTGAGCTGGACAAAGGCCGCAAGCATGAGCGCGCCGCACGGGCGGCGTCTCTCGATTTGGGTTAACGGCAAGCCTTGGCATGGCAGCAACCCGCGCGCCATCGTATTGCACGATCATCAGACGATCGTGATTCAGAACGGGTCGCCCCTCGCAAAGCCGGTGCAGCCCGACTGGTCGAAGTTTTGAATCAAATCGAGCTTGACGGCAGCCACTTGAGCCTCGAGGATATCGAGGCGGTCGCAGATGGTGCGCCGGTACGTATCACGCCGGCCGCGCGCGAGCGCGTCGCGCGAGCTCGTGAGTTCGTTGATAGCCGCTTCGCAAGCGGCGAAACGATCTACGGCGTGACGACGGGCTTCGGCCGTTTGGCCAGCATCTCCGTTGACCCGGCGGACGCCGTTGCGCTGCAGCTCAACCTGGTGCGCAGCCACGCTGCCGGCACCGGCGACCCGCTCGGGGTTCAGCTCGTGCGCGCCGCGGGCGTGCTGCGGGCGAACTCTCTTTCGGCCGGACACTCCGGCGTGAGTCCGCAGACGCTCGATCTCATTGTCGCGATGCTCGAGCGTGGCGTCACGCCGGTGGTCCCATGTCAGGGTTCGGTTGGAGCGAGCGGGGATCTGGCGCCGCTCGCTCACATGACGCTTACGCTAATCGGCGAAGGCGAGGCGTTCTATCAGGGCGAGCGTCTTCCGAGCGCCGTCGCGCTCGAGCGCGCCGGACTTCGGCCGATCTCGCTGGGAGCGAAGGAAGGGCTAGCGCTCGTCAACGGAACGCAGGTCATGACGGGCATCGCTGCGCTCGGCGTGCTGCGCGCGTTGCGCCTCGCGGCCGCGGCGGACGTCATCGGTGCCATGTCGCTGGAGGCCTATCTGGGTACCGAGCGCGTCTTCGATCGCCGCCTCAACGATCTGCGGCCGCATCCAGGGCAGGAGCGCGTCGCTGCTAATCTGCGCGCGCTGCTTGCCGGCTCCGAAATCGTGCAGTCGCACGCAGAGTGCGATCGCGTCCAAGATCCGTACTCGTTCCGCTGCATTCCGGTCGTACACGGCGCCGTCCGCGATTCGATCTGGCACGTGCGGCGGGTGACGGAGGTCGAGGCAAACTCAGTCACCGACAACCCGCTTGTTTTTCCCGAGGACGGCGAGTTTATCTCGGGCGGCAACTTTCACGGCGAGCCGATCGCGCTTGCGCTCGACTTTCTCAAGATCGCCGTCTCGGAGCTCGCCTCGATCGCGGAGCGCCGGCTCTACCTCTTGCTCAACGCCGAGGATCGTGGCCTGCCGCTCTTCCTAGCGCGCCGGCTGGGGTTGGAGTCCGGCCTGATGATCGTGCAGTATACAGCCGCGGCCCTCGTCAACGACAACAAAGGCTTGGCCTGGCCGTCGAGCGTCGATTCGATTCCCACCTCGGCCGGCCAAGAGGACCATGTCAGTATGGGGATGACCTCGGCGAATAATCTGGCGCGCGTTCTCGACAACGTCGAAGGGGCGCTCGCCTGCGAGCTGCTCGGCGCGCTTGCCGCGGGCGAGTTGCGGCGGCCGCTCAAATCCGGCCGTGGAACTCAAGCCGCCTACAATGCCGCGCGCGAATCGATCGCGTCGTGGACCGGCGATCGTCCGCCGGCGCCCGACATCGCGGCCGCACGCGAGTTGATTCGCTCGCAGCGGATCGTCGCGGCCGCCGAATCAGCCATCGACCGTCAGCTCATATAGTCCCCTGTCACGGTGTCACCCTGAGCCTGTCGAAGGGTGGCCCGCATCAAAGCGTGACGCTGAACTGGAAGTACGCGTTGAACGGATTCGGCAATACGAACGCGTTCGTGTCGGCGTAGGCAGGTATGAACGGTTGTTTGAAGGCCGGATTGAGCGGCACGCCGTTGGCCCCGCGGTCGTTCGGCGAAACGCCGTTATAAAAGTTCGAGACGTAGTAATAGTTCGCCTGATAACCGCAGGTAAAGCTATTCGGCGGAAACTGCTTCGTCCACGGTTCCGACGAGCCGCCGAAGCAGGCGTTAACGAGGTTAGCGAGCAGCGCGTTCACTTTCACGCGCGGCGAGAGTTGATAGCCCAGCTGCAGGCTGAGGTTGAGTTGACTCGGCTCCCGGAAGGCGCCGAAGTTATCGAACGTGCCCGTCTCGGGATTGGGAATGAACAACGAGCCCGGTGAGGTTCCGCTCTGAGTTGCGGCCGAGAAACAGGTCGTATAGTCGGCCTGCAGCGGATTCTTCGTGTGAATCGGCGAGTTAATGAAGCCGGCAGAGTTATTCGTGCAGACGCGGGGATCGTTACCGTAGACATCGGCCGGGTTCCCGTACGTCGAGCCTTCGTTGAACTGCAGCGCCGGCGTTACCCAGAATCGATTGTGCTTGTAGTTCACGATAGCGGTGGCAACGTTCGGCGAAAGATAGGAAAAGTCGAGGCCAACGGGATACCAGCCGTTGCGATTGAGAAGCGACTGCGGCGCCATCGCGTAGTATGGGTTCCAGATCGGCGGATTATAGTGCGGGGTATGAACGCACTTCGGATCGGGAAGGACGTCTCCGACGCTATTATTCTCGTAGCATTGCGAGCCGCCACCGGCCCGCGTGAGACCGTTGAAGTTCGCGATGTCTTGGTTGTAAGGATCGATCGGGTTAATCGACGTGCCCGGATAGTTCGCCCAGCGCTCGGCGGCGTTCGTATACGTGTACGAGATCACGAACGAGAGACCGTTCTTGTTGAAGTCGCCCTTGGTGAACTCGGTCTCGAGGCCCGCGACGCGTTCGATGCCGGAATTTAGGCCGCCGCCCAGGCCGAACGGCAGGCCGATGCTGTAGACCTGGTTGGTCGCATACCGATAGTACGGAGTCACCTTGATGGACATATCGGTGCCTTTGAAGCGGCGCTCGTACGAAAAATCGTAATTGTCTGAGTATTGAACGAGCGGATCGTGGCGGGGTGTGGTGTAGCCGTACTGCCAAAACGCCTGGAATAGATCGTAGGCGAGGTTGTTATCCTTGGCGTTGTACTGCACTTGATACGTTTCGGGCTCCTGTGCGTATCGGCCGGCCGAGAGACGCAGCACCGTATCGGGGTTGAGCGTGTATGTCGCGCCGACTTGAGGCGTGAACGCGTAATCGGTTAGGCTGGGGTCGTAGACGTTGCTGAGGAGCAGATTTCCGTCTTTGCCGTTGGGATGGACGGTCTGCACAGGATGTGCGGGAATCGAACGGTCGACTGGACAGTTGAAGCCGATGAACGGCAACGGCGGTTGCCCGCTGGCGGGCGGCGTGGGAATGAAATACGGCGCAAGCGTGACTGGGTTATAGCAGAACTCGCGCTGGCCGGCTAAAAACCAGAAGTTCTGTCCATTATTTGACGTGTTCGCAAGGTTGTATTCGTAGGATTCACTGCGCAGGCCAATCTGGACGTTAAGTTTGTCGCTGGGATTCCATTGATCTTGAAGAGCAACCGCGGTAAAGTTCGGCTCGACCGTGTTGAGGAAGCCTGAATTGCCGGTGTACGTGACCTGCCAGGAGGCTCCGGGTGGCAGCTTCGTCAGGCATTGATATCCGTAGTTCTGGCAGAAGGCGGCATCCTCCGGATCGATAAACGCGCCGCTCGTGAGCGCGCTGTAAGCGCCGGAACCCAAGTTGCTGTTGCACGGAGCCGGCTGTCCAGCTTGGTATACCTGCCCACCGGGATAAACGCTTCCCGTGTACATCGCGAAACATTCCTTGCCGTTCGTCAAGTTGGTCGCGCTCTCGGCGGGAAAGTTGTTGAAGTTTGTATTGTTGTAGCGGTTTGTAGACGCTGTGACGTAATTTGCATCTAGGGTGAGCAGGTGCTGGGAGCTGACTTGGTCCGCGAACGTGGCCGCTAGTCCGCGCGTGTGCGATTCGAGCTCGTAGTCGTAGCTCAGGGCACCGAAACCAAAGAACGGCGTACCGTAGCTCAGCGCGCTGGTCTGAAGCCAGTCCGAATAGAACGTATATCCGTAAATCCTAAAGTAGGCGTTCGTCCCGATGTTGTGCTGGTACTGAAGCTTGAAGATTGAAGCGTTGTTCCAGTAGGAGTCGCGATTATCCGGCGGCACGGTCGAAAAGGTTCCCGCCGGGCACTCGCCGACGATGCCGAGGTCTCCGCCGTACGGGTTGATGTTCGCGCAACGCCCTCCCGGCGAGCCGGGGGCGAAATACGGAATCGGCGATAAGTTCGAAGCGCTCTGGCCAAAACGCGTTCCGCCCGGCCAGGTAACGAAATCGGGCCAAACTTCCGGCACCGTCTGGCCATAGATCACTTGGCTGAGCTGCGTGATCACGTTGGGGCCGAGGTCGTTGAGCGAGCTGTAGAAGCCCGTCTGGAGCGCCACGACGTTGAAGAGCACTTGAATATCGTCCCGCCCGGCGTCGTGCCGGTGAGGAACGCCAATGTGCAAGTTGACCACGCTCTCGCGGTCGGCAAGGTTCGAAACGCCGAACGCGTTGTAGGCGGGGGTGATCGTCTGATAGCAACCGGGGTTGTTGCCGAGACCGTTCTTGTTGAGCGTGTTGGTCGGAAGCTGCATCGGGCCGGGCACGTGGTTGTAGCCGAATGGATTGTAGACCGGCGAGGGATTCGGCCCATTGTAGAAGCCCGGATCGTTGGGAAAACTGTACGCGCACGTCGGGTAGACGCCGCCGAAAAATTGATTCGTGGTGTTGAATGCGATCGCTGGGTAACCCCAGACCTGGCCGAGATTCGAGCCGTTGAACTGGTCGAGATAACGGAAATTTTGGTTATACCCGCTGAAGCCGACGTAATACGAGAACATCCGATCCGGCGTCGCGCCGCCGACTTCTATCTGCAAGTTGTGATAGAACGTCGTCGAGCCGATGCCGCCGCTGGCGGTTGCGTAGCCCGGGAACGTTCCGGTCTTGATGACTTGATTGATGAATCCCGCGAGCCCGCTGGCGCTCTCACCGGCGGTGCCGCCGCCGGCGTAAACTTGCAGCTCTTGCTGGCCCAGCGATCCGGCCGTGCTACCCGGATAGTTGTCAAACGAGCGATTGACCGGTACGCCGTCGAACTCGTAACCGACCTGATCGAAATTGCCGCCGCGGATATAAACGACCTGATCCCAGCCCTGCTGATTCGCCGGGACAAAGGCGCCGGGAACCGAGGCGATGGCCGAATAGGCGTTGTTGAGATTACCACCCCCACCAAGGCCTGCTGCGGCCTGCGCAATGGTGGAATTGACCGAATAAACATCGCTCGTCGTGCCCGATTTCACGAGGTCCATCGACGAACGGGCCGTCACGTGCGCGATCGTGCGCAGCGACGGAGCGAGCGCGACGCGAATCGTCTGCAACTGGTCGGCGAAGACCGAGACGCCGGTGAGCGACGACGTCTCGAAGCCGTCCTTCGAGACCGTTATCGTGTACGTATCCGGCGCGAGCGAGAGCAGCGCGAACCGTCCCGAAGCGTCGGTCGTCACGGTTGCGGTTTGCGAGGGGCTCACAGCGACGACGCGCGCTCCGGCAATCGGCGCCTTCGCCGTAGTGGAGACTTGCCCCGTAATCGAGCCGGTCGTTCCGGCGCGCGTGCAAATCGTTCCGGCACTAAACGCTACCGCGAGCGCGAAAAGCAGGATTGATGACTTCACCGAGTGCAGCATCCGTAAAGATTCTCGACGCGAGTTATGGTGTCATTCCACCGCTTGAGGATAATATAACTTGAAGAACGAAGAACGACGCGCATGAACGTGCTTGCCGGGCCGCGCGCCGTTCGGGCGCCACGCGGTACAGAGATCTCCTGCCTGGGTTGGCCGCAAGAAGCGGCGTTGCGCATGTTGATGAACAACCTCGACCCAGCCGTGGCGGAGCGTCCCGACGACCTCGTCGTTTACGGCGGAAACGGCCGCGCCGCGCGTTCGTGGGAAGCCTTCGATGCGATCGTCCGAACGCTGCGGCGCTTGAAAGGTGACGAAAGCCTGGTCGTGCAGAGCGGCAAACCGATCGCGGTCTTCAAGACCCACGCGCGAGCGCCGCGGGTCCTGATCGCAAACGCAAACCTGGTTCCGAAATGGGCCGATTGGGCGGCCTTTCGCGAACTCGAAGCGCAAGGTCTGACGATGTACGGTCAGATGACGGCGGGCTCGTGGATTTACATCGGCACGCAAGGGATCGTTCAAGGGACGTACGAGACCTTTGCCGAGCTCGCGCGCCGGCACTTCGGCGGTTCGCTCGAGGGGCGAGTTACCTTGACCGCGGGCGTCGGCGGGATGGGCGGTGCGCAGCCGCTCGCAATCGCCATGAACGGTGGAATCTGCCTGGTCGTTGACGTGGATCGTGCTCGTTTGGAGCGGCGACGAGAGCTGCGCTACCTCGACCTAGTCGCCGATTCGCGTGATGATGCTCTGCGTGAGGTCGAGCGCGCGCGCCGCGCCCGCGAGGCCGTTTCGATCGGCTACGAAGGGAATGCGGCACAAGAGTTTCCGGCGCTCTATGAGCTCGGTCTACGTCCCGACGCGGTCACCGATCAGACTTCCGCGCACGATTTGCTCAACGGTTACATCCCGGCCGGTCTCTCGCTCGAAGCGGCAGCCGAGCTTCGAAAGCGCGATCCCAACGAGTACGAACGCCGTGCTTTGGAAAGCTGCGGCCGCCACGTGGCGGCGATGGTCTGTTATCTCGATGCGGGTGCGATCGTCTTCGACTACGGCAACAACATTCGCGCGCAGGCGGAGCGCGCCGGCTTGGCGCGCGCTTTTGCTTTTCCGGGCTTCGTGCCGGCGTTCATTCGGCCGCTATTCTGCCGCGGCTCCGGTCCGTTCCGTTTTGCTGCGCTCTCGGGCGACGAGGGCGACATCGAACGGTGCGACCAAAAACTGCTCGAGCTCTTCCCCGGTGACGCCTCACTGGCGCGCTGGATCCGCCTCGCTCGCGAACGCATCGCTTTTCAGGGACTTCCCGCGCGCATCTGCTGGCTCGGCTACGGTGACCGCGCGAAGGCCGGTCTTGCCTTCAACGAGCTGGTGCGCACCGGAGAAATCAAAGCGCCGATCGTCATCGGCCGCGACCATCTCGACACTGGCAGCGTCGCGTCACCATATCGCGAGACGGAGGCGATGCGCGACGGCAGCGACGCAATAGCGGACTGGCCGATTCTCAACGCGCTGCTCAACACGGCCGCCGGTGCCCACTGGGTGAGCTTCCATCACGGCGGCGGCGTCGGAATCGGATACAGCCTGCACGCCGGTATGGTCGTGGTCGCCGACGGGAGCGACGATGCGCGCGACCGCCTCGGCTGCGTGCTCACGACCGATCCTGGACTCGGCGTCGTTCGCCACGCTGACGCCGGTTACGAGATCGCGATCGAAACGGCTGACGCTAAGGGCATTGACTGGCGTCTCTGACCCCATGTCACCTACTGGAGTCGTTATTACGGCGGGACTCACAAACGGGTTCGATTCCCGTTGGCGCTAGAAAAACGCCCCATTTTATAAAGGTTTTGGCGCAATCACTGGTTCACCGCCTAACGGATTGGAACATGGTCCCCCGTAATAGGCGAGCGATTTACCAATTCTTCCTCGAATAACAGTCTGAGCTCGCTCCAGCGTGCGGGCAGGAAGGTTTGGCAAACGATGCGCCATGCCGTTTTGGTCACATTCGCTTACGCCGTCCTCGTGGGATGTACGAGAGCGGCACCATCGTCCTCGGCCGAGGAACGCCACCCGTGGACGATCCCTCACGTTCTCCGGATTGCCGAAATTTCCGAACCGGACGATCTCAATCCGTACCTCTCGGAGCTCGACGTTACGTCCGATCTCGCTTTCCTCGTCTATTCCTACCTCGTCATCACCGATAATCGAGGGCGGCTGATCGGCGATCTTGCCAGCAGTGTACCGTCTCTAGCCAACGGCGGGATCTCGCGCGACGGGCGCACCTACGTGTACCATTTGCGCCGTAACATTATCTGGCAGGATGGCGTGCCGTTTGCGGTGCGCGACGTGGTTGCCTCGTGGCACGCCGTCATGAATCCGCACAATAACACGTTCGACCGCCAAGGATACGATCGCGTCGCATCGATCAAGGCGGCGGGCCCACGGACCGTCGTAGTGCACCTTCGCCAGCGCTATCCACCGTTTGTGTCGCAGTTCTTTTCGCAAGAAGGTGGAAAACCCGTGCTGCCCGCGCACATTCTTGGGCGGAGTGTTTTCAATAGCGCAGAGTTGTCCACGCACCCAATTGGGACCGGACCCTTTCGCTTTGTCTCGTGGGCGCGGGCTGACCGTATCGTCCTGGAGCGGTTCGACCGATACTTCAAGGGGCGCCCGAATCTCGCACGCGTCGAAATGCGTTTCATCCCAGATATGCAGACGATTGCCGTCGAGCTGCAGGAGCATCAAATTGACCTAATCCAGACGGCGCAAGCCTCCCTGATCGACGAATACCGTTCAATCGGCGGCGTCATTATCGAACTCGCGCCGGCGAACCGCCTCTCGTCCCTCCAAATCAACGCGAGCAAGCCCGGCTTGCACGACGTCACCGTGCGGCGTGCGCTCGCCCTGGCGGTGCCATACCAGGCCATTTTGCACGACATCGAGCACAATCTTCCCATCGAGGCCCGAAACGTGTTGCCAGCGGCCGCATTCGGTTACGAACTACTGCCACGGCGGACCTACGAACCCGCCGCCGCGCGCAACCTCCTGGAGCGGGCGGGATGGCGGCGTGACGCCGATGGAGTTCGGGCGCGTAACGGCGTGCGTCTGGCCTTTACGCTAGTAACGGTCGCCGGCAGTACGAGTGGCGAACGGATAGGATTACTGTTGCAATCCTCTTTCAGAACGGTTGGCGTCGAGCTCGCGATGAAGACTTATCCAGCTCGGACGATATTGACCGCAAACGGGCCAATCCTCGGGGGTTCGTTCGACCTTGCGCTCTACGCGAATAATCTCGACGAGGATCCCGATCTGTATAACCTCTTGGCATGCGATCGCTGGTATCCAAAGGGAGAGAACTTCGACCGGTTTTGTGATCCACGGCTCGATGCGCTCGAACGCGCCGGGCTGCAGACCGACGATCCTTCGCGAAGGGCCGCCATCTATCGGACGGCAGGCCGTCTCATCTGGTCTGAGGTGCCGTACATTCCGTTGTTCGGTGGGCGTATTATCGTTGTGCGCTCTTCCGATTTGCGCAACTACAGCGTGAGTCCAATCGGTTGGTGGAACGCCTGGCAGTGGGATATTTAGGTCGAGCCCCTCGGCAATGGGCTTCGCAACTGCATCGGCGCCCAGCGCATCGCGCAGAGCACCTAAGGACTGCCGGCAGATGTGCGGTGCGGCCACAGCTAGGATTGGGATGTTACTCCGCGTTAAACCGACGCCTCGTCGAGCGCCTGTTCTTCGGTGAGCGCTGCGCCCTCGGACATGAGCTTCGCGACCGCGTCGGTGCCGAGCGCTTCGCGCAACGCGCCGAGGCTTCGAAGTGTCTGCTCGTCCTCCAGTCGCGCTCCCCTCGCCCGGCTGCGCGCGTCGACGAAGCCCAAGACTCTCACGGCTTGCGTGTATGCCGCTCGGTTGTGTTCCGCTCCATGCGGTTGCAATACAGGAATTATCGCGAGGCATTCAAGTGCTGCGTCGACGACGTTATCCAAGTGGTGTTCGCGTGCAACGTCGAGCGCTTCTCGCCCGATAGCCTCGGCCTCTCCGTATCGGGTAAGCGCGAGAAGGCAGAACGCTACTCGTTGGAGAGCGTCGGCAGTGCCGCGACTATGGTTCAAAGTGCGAAAGGCCGCGAGCGCGCCCGACGCGTATTGGAGCGCCAACTCCATATTGCCGGCGTCAGACTCGATGTCGCTAAGTTGCTTCTTCGCCCAGGCGATGTCGATCTTGCCGCCCACGGACTCGTGGTACCGTAGTGCCTCCTCGACGTAACGACGCGCGCCGACAAAGTCACCGTCGTCGGAGGCGACGATTCCGAAGAGGCGCAGTATCCACGCGGCGACCCAGCCGTTAGTTACGCTGCGAGCGAGCCCGAGCGCTTCTTCCAACACAGCCTTCGCTTCTGCGTCTCGATCAAGGCCTAGTAGCGCCGTAGCCTCGCGACCCTCTGCCAGAGCGATTCCGAGCGCGTCACCGAGGACTCGGTAGCGCGCGATTGCCGTCCGGCTGGCGGCGAGTGCTACTTCGGGCTCTCCTAGCGTCAGAGCGATGGTCGCCTCCGTGTAACTGAGCCTCGCGAGAATGCTGATTGGCGTTCGCTCGTCGACCAACTCTGGGATGGAGACCAACCAACGCCGTCCTTCAACCGGCGCGAGCTGTTGCCACACCGCACACAACTCTCCGACGAGTCGCTGTCCCAGAACGACCTCCCCACGGCCGGTCAGCGTCCACTCGAGCGCCGCCCGCCAGTTGTCCAGTTCCTCACGGGCCTGCGCTTGCAAGACGTCGTCGGGCTCGTAGTGGAATACGCGGTCCATCGTTTCGGCCAGCTCGAGATACGCAAGCGCGTGCCGGTGTGCGAAGACCTCGCGATCGCCGCCCTTCAGAAGCTGCTCGCGCGCATACTCTCGAAACGATTCTAAAAGTCGATAGCGCGGCTGGCTTCCCTCGAAATCGGCAACGACAAGCGATTTGTCTACGAGGGACGAGAGTAGGTCAAGTACGTCTTTCTCGGCGATTTCATTGCTCACGCAAACCGCGGACGCGGCAGCCAGCGTGCATCCGCCCGCGAAGACCGAGAGGCGTTCGAAGATTCGCTGCTCCGATGCCGCGAGCAAGTCGTAACTCCAATCGATCGTCGCGCGCATCGTCTGTTGTCTCGGAAGGGCCGTGCGCGCGCCCCCGGTGAGGAGCCGAAATCGATCGTCGAGCTTCTCGGCGATCGTTTTGAGCGATAACACGTTAACGCGTGCCGCGGCGAGCTCGATTGCCAGCGGAATTCCGTCTAGGCGCCGGCAGATCTCCGCCACGATCGGCGCGTTCTCATCAGAAAGTGTGAAACGGTGATTGGCGGCAGATGCGCGATCCGTGAAGAGGACTATCACTCCGTAGGTAGCGGCATCCGCTGCGCGAAGGTCAGGAGCGATTTCAGCCGATGGGACACTCAGCGACGGTAGCCGGTAGGCATATTCGCTGGCGGCCCGCATCGGTTCGCGGCTCGTAGCCAGGATTCGAACGCGCGGGCAGCCGGCCAATAGCGCATTAGCGACAATCGCAGCTTGCGTAATAACGTGCTCGCAGTTGTCGACGATCAGCAGCAGCGCTTTGCTCTTGAGATAGGCGACCACGGTCTCGAGCAGCGGGCGGCTAGGCACTTGTTGCACGCCGAGCGTCGATGCGACCGCGGCAAGCACCAACGAGGGGTCCGCGATCGGCGCAAGTCCGATGAAGCGGACGGCTCGGTCAGCGCCCAGCGCGGTCGCTACGTGCAACGCGGTCTGCGTCTTGCCGACGCCACCCGCACCCGTAAGGGTGACCATTCGATGATCGCGGATCAGCGTCGCGATCTCATCCAGCTCCGCGTCGCGCCCGACGAAACTGGTCAGTGCGAGCGGCAGATTGGGGATTGTCGCAGCGTCCCATGGGCCGACGGTGACGGAGGCGCCGCCGAGTCGACGCGGCAACCCCGAACGCGCGGCGGCCGCCTCGAATTCTCGGCGTTGCTCTTGGTCGAGCGCAAGCGCACCTTCTAAAAGCGCGAGTGTTTCGTGTTGTGGCGTGCGCCGATAGCCACGCTCGAGCGCACTGATACCGTTGATGCTCATCCGGGCGCGCTCGGCGAGGGCCTCTTGCGATAGGCCCGCGGCGAGTCGATAGCGCCGAAGGAGCATCCCAAAGTGAGGGGCTTGCCCCCGGTCCTCCATTGCACCGGTAAGCTTCGCGAAGGCATCGGGGGCATCCTCAGCCGGCTAGCGGGTCAAGTGTGTGGCTCGGTTGTGTGATTGTTCGTTACGGGGAGTCCGGTTTGGCAGCATGATTGGCATGGCCGCATCAGCGCTCTCGTAAGAGCAAAGTGCGGTCGATTCTCAGCGCATCAACTCGATGAAAACGGCCGCCGGCCACTGCCGCAGCGGC
Organism: Candidatus Cybelea sp.; assembly: GCA_049695635.1. Lineage (GTDB taxonomy): Bacteria > Vulcanimicrobiota > Vulcanimicrobiia > Vulcanimicrobiales > Vulcanimicrobiaceae > Cybelea. The sequence continues at coordinate 25,054 of JBAVSO010000193.1, forward strand.
AGGAGGTAACAGTTATGAAAAATCAGCCTAGTCTATCCATCGGGCTCTTCATGTCTTGCTTAATGCTGGCAGCATGCGGCGGCGGTCAGTCGCCCGTTGGGTCCGCCGCGCCGCCGCTGTTGCAAACCGCCGAACAAAACGGCCTCGCTCGCGCGGCTTGTCCCGAGGCGCCCGGCACTCCGACGTGCTCGGCGTTCATCGAATCCCGGAGCGGCATCAGTCCCGCCGTCGCCGGATGGGCGCCGAGCGATCTTCAGACGGCCTACAATCTGCCTTCGTCAACTAAGGGCTCGGGGCAGATTGTCGCGATCGTCGACCCCTACGATGACCCCAATATCGCTTCGGACCTTGCCGTCTATCGCAGCGAGTTCGGCCTCGGAACTGCTAACTTCACAAAGTACAATCAGGAAGGTCAGACGTCAAACTATCCATCGGGAAACGTCGGTTGGGGAGGTAACAAATCCACCGAGGTCGAGATGGTTTCGGCGGTCTGCCCGCTCTGCACCATCTATCTCATCGAGGCGAAAAGCAACAGCGCCCGCAATCTTGAAAAAGCTGAAGCAGAAGCGGCGAAGCTCGGCGCACACATCGTGATGAACGGTTGGTCATGCCCGAAATCGCTTACCTGTGTCCATCGCTCCTACTACGACACGCGCGGCGTGATCAATGTCGTGTCATCTGGTACGTCCGGTTATAATGAAAATGGCGCTCCGGAAGCGTTCGGGAGCGTTGTTTCAGTGGGCGGGACGATGCTCTCGAAGACCTCTTCGGGCTACAGCGAAATCGCCTGGCACTATACTACCGCCGGCTGTTCGAATAACGGCGGCAGCAGCCCAGGGATTACCAAGCCTTCGTGGCAGCACGATCCGGATTGTGCGTTCCGTACGGACACCGACGTATCGGCGGTCGCTTCGGACCTAGCGATCTACGATTCGTACGGCTATGCTGGCTGGTCGACTGGCGGAGGCACGACGGGTTCGGCCGCGCTGATTGCGGGCGTCTTTGGGCTCGCCGGCGATGCCAGCAGCAAAAATGCTGCGAAGAACTTCTGGACGCTGTCAGCAAAAAAGCGCAGCAAGGAACTGCACTACATCAGCACCGGAAACGACGGCACGTGCGGCGGCGAGTATCTTTGCCAGGCCGGAACGAACCAGTTCGGGACCTACTCCGGGCCCGCCGGGTGGGGAACGCCCAACGGCATCGGAGCCTTCTAGGGTTCACTAAAGCGGACTCACAAACACTGAAAAAGCCGGGGCGCTGATCGAGCTTGGCAATCGATCAGCGCCCCTCTTCGAGCAATGCGCGGGCGACCTCAAGGAACCATTGAAGCATTGAGTTTCAACCGCACGATCCGAGCAGCCAGCAGATGGAACACTTCGTCTAACCGCTGTCTAACGGAGTAATAGATCACCATTCGTCGCCCCCGCCGCCGCGCCCGCGAGGCCACTTCGCGCCGGGATGCGTTGTAGCAGCCTAGAAGCCTCCACGCTGGGGATCACGGCGCCGATCGCAACGCATTGGCGTTCGTCGGCGCGTAAAATGCTTGCTCCGCTGGGACTGGAGCCGGTTCACGGTGAACCTTCGCAGCCGTAATCCGTTTCGCTTCTGGAGGCACTGCACATGAGGACCTTGGCTCGCTACGCGCTTACGATCGGCGCTGCGGCAGCATCGCTTGCTGGCTGTGGCGGATCGCAATCGTTTTTCAGGCCGCCTGGACCTGCGCCAGCGAACGCGATCAACCACCGCAATGCAAGTGGGCGGCCCTCGGTGCGAACATATGCGCGCAGTCTTTTATATCTCACCTCTTCGTCGACCAATGTTTATACGTTTCCTCGCGGCAAGCTACTTGGGTCGCTTGGAGTCGGGGGCAATCTATGTTCGGATAAATTCGGAAATGTCGTTGTGGCTGGCGCGGCTGGCGTGAGCCAAGTCTGGGTCTATCCGCATGGGAGCAGTAAACCCATCGCCAACATGTACAACCCGTACAACTCGGGCGGCTGTGCAGTTGACCCGACTAGCGAAAGCATAGCTGTCGCCGCTGGCTTTTCAGTTACGGTAGTCATCTGGCCGTATAACGCCAAGCGTGGTTGGAGGTTAGCCCACGCATACCGCGACCCGGACATGGATTTAAGCGCGTTCAGCGTCTACGATCCTCAAGGCAATCTTTTCGTCGATGGGGAGGACTACAACAGGTCATTCATGCTTGCGGAGTTGCCCAAAGGTAGTTCGACATTTACCACGATCAACTTGAATCACGTCATCCACAATCCCGGTTCTTTGCAGTGGCTTGGCAAGTATCTAGCAGTCGAGGACTGGGGCAAGTCAGGCTCAGGTCCGGCTGTGATCTACCGGTTTGCGGTAAACGGAACCTCAGGACACAGGGTGAGCACAACAACTCTAGCGAATTCGCGAGCCTCTGCCCAATTTTTGGTATACGACCACACTGTAATCGGCCCATTCTCTTCTAGCTCGGTAAGTGGGATCGGGTTCTGGCGATTTCCCAAGGGCGGCGCGCCAGTCAGGACTATTGCCACTTCCACATATCTTGTCCCAGTTGCAGAAGCGCTCAGCCTTAAGAATGAAACCCGATAGAGAGCCCGGGATTCCAGGATTTGCGCCCCGCCGGATCCGACGATCCGGGGACGCAGCAATGATCGTTTCACGCTGTAGCGTGACCGAGGACCGAATGAAACCTTCAACTCTTAACCGCTATGCGCTGACCATCAGCTCAGCCGCATTCCTCGCAGCATGCGGCGGATCGCAGCCACCGATCGGCGCGCCGGGCGCAGCGCCGCAAATTGCGTCAGGGGTCCTAACCAGCCGGGATGGCTCTCGCACTCTCCTTTACGTCGCCACCTCATCCAAAACATATATTTTGACATACCCTGGATACAAAAAGGTCGGTACGCTTAACCCTGGCTTCGGCGGATACAAGTATCTAACGACTGACACAACGAACGGAAACGTTCTGGAAGCTTTCACTAACGGGGTCTTTATCTACCCACACGGCGGCACCAATCCAATCGCAACGATTAGCGAACCGTCATCAGGAGTCAATACCTCGAGTTGCGCCGTGGACCCGACTACTGACAACATTGCGGTAGATTGGGCTACTGGCGGTCGTCAGCCGCATGCCTGGGTCGCGATTTATAAAACAGCGTCGAGTTCTCCGACTAACTACTCGGTCCCAAACATAAACAATCTATACTATTCCGATTATGACGCACGAGGGGACCTCTTCGTTGACGGAACGGGTTCCGGGCAAAATGGGGCAGTATTGGCGGAACTCGCCAAAGGTGGCAAGCAGTTCATTGATATTTCGCTCGACGAAACCTTGAATTCTGCAGGTGTCATACGATGGGATGGGTCGTACATAACCATTAAGGACGGCATCACTATTTACCAACTTCAGGTTTCTGGTTCGACCGCGACCGTAGTAGGGGAATCTCGACTTACCGGACTCTGGGACAAACAATATGCTTCTGAGTGGATACAAGGAAAGACCGCAATCAGTCCCCACTTTTCCGGGCTCCGCCACTTCGACCGCGATCTAGGCTTCTGGTTATATCCATCCCATGGCAGAGCGTATAAAGTCATTAAAATAATTAATAAGAGCAAAACGGAGCAGCTGTTGAGTGTAACGGTCTCGCGCCTCATTGAACCCTCGCGTTCGCGAGTAGAAGGTTACAAACAGTGAGAGTCTTAGGCGTTTTTCCTGTCCTTGCGCTCTTGGCCGCGTGCGGCGAATCGCAGCCGCCGATCGGCGCACCGGGCGCGATGCCGCAACGCCGCGTTATCGCTAATGGCTGACTTTCTCGCCGAATTGAATCGGTTGATGGATTTGCTGGCACTGGAGCCTGATGTCTCCGCTACGGCGCTCGTTGGCGGCGATACGATGTTTCTGGTATTAAGCGACGATTGTGGCAAGTATGTCGCCCACGATGCGTGGATCGCGGACTCTGATGCCATCCTTCAAGATCCGCATGAGCATGGCTCCCTTGCGGCGCGTGGTTGTAAACTCGCCGGCATCGATGTAACCTTCCTTTTTGGAGATACGTGCTGGGCTGCTGAACCCTTGAGGACAGAAGCTCGAAGCATGGCCGACGACCTCTACGGCGTCTACGACCCGCGAGCCCTGATTCGCAATCTCGTCGCTAAAACTGGCAAGCACAGAATAGAGTTTGCTTCAAACGACGAAGTCGCCAAGTACGGCGACGTGTCGAGTGACTTCTTCAGGATCATCGGTCTCGGCCACGCTGTCTTCATTTCAGATACATCAACATTGAGGGATTGGTGCGAGGCATCTGGTCTCTCGCTCGAACACGCGAACGCCCGCATCCATGAGGTGTACGGCGTTGACGTGAGCGATTTGGATGGTGGACGTCTCATCGATGTATTCGAGCGAATACACCAGGGCAATTATTATCGCACTTGGCGAGCGGAGCACTAGTGAGTGTTCTCGCAGCTTGCGGCGGATCGCAGCCGCCGGTCGACGCGCCAGACCCGTGAGGTTTTATCCCTCATGACCATCGAGCAAAGCGAAGTGATCTCTATGCTAGGGGAGGCGCTCCCTGAGTTCGGGGATGCGATTAGAGAACACATCGCGGACTGGCCAGACGATCCGATGCTTTACATATTGATTGGCCCTTTGTTCGACTACGTTGCAGCACCACGAGCCGGTCAGGAGCGAGAACGGCTTCAGTTCGCAAGACGGGCTTATGAATTCGTCGACAAGATGCTTCTGGAAGGAACATCGTCGGTGCAAAACTGCTTTGCGATCCAGATGATCGAGCCGCTTGCCGGCGACCCCAAAACGGTCGAGCAACGTTATCCTGGGATCGAAAGCGTCCTTGGCCCGGCTGGCAAGAAAGAGTTGTCCAACATGAGAGAGTGGGGGAGGCGGTACAGAGCCATGAACGCGGCGATTGGTCGTATCAATGAGCAGCTAGGCCAAGGCGTCCTAAGGGCGGTGGGCGTAGGCGAGAGCAACGCTCGCGTTATCGTTGAGCTATCAGCGTGGTCGCGACTGTCCGAACGGCGACAAGATGAGATTTATCGGAGGTTGCGGTCGGATTGGAAAGAGCTCACGGGTCAAGCCAAGAGTCTCACGATAACCGGCCCTCGCGAGGCCGGTTTCGAGATTCTACGTGGGTGCTGATAGCTGCGGCGGATCGCAGCCGCCGATCGGCGCGCCCGGCGCGATGCCTGCGCTGCCTTGACATATGAGTGAACGAGAAACGCTGACTCCTCACTCGCACGACCAAGTAAAGGTCGTGTTTCCTTTAGAGGAGGGACCCGCCGTCGCGGAAGCCCTTTGGGCTGACCCACTAGGGGAAAGACAATATCGCCTGAACAACATCCCTCACTTTGCTTATGGGATCAACCTTGGCGATGAGTTCTTAGCCCGAACCGTCGAAGGCGGCCCGCGCCCGCACTTTGAGCAGACGCTCACGTTCTCCGGAAACCAAACGGTTCGGATCACCCTCGCCGAAAATCGCTCAGACGACACTGGGAAGACGCTTCATGACATGTTCGAAGTGATGCGACACATTTCCACGGGATACGAAACATACGGCCCCGACTATCACGTTTTCAATGTACCCCGCGGTAAGCTGACTGGAGCCGTAGAGGCCCTGCTAGATAAAGGTGAAGATGAAATGATTTGGTCTTGGGAACTTAGCACTCCCGATGACGCTGACGGTTAGAACTACGAAATCCCCATTTACCGTTAGCGCCATAAGCGTCGGCGCGGACATTCCCGACCTAGCGAGCTGCGACGGATCGCAGCCGCCGATCGGCGCGCTGGGCGTGACGCGGTCTTGCGCCTCTTGTGGGATTGATAAGTTTCTTGGTCATAGACCGACATGACCGAATATAACTTTGAGGACTGGGCTCCGCAGATTCGGACCATACACCCTCACTTGCCGGGTAGTTTTACGATATCACCTGCAATCAAACAGGTGCAGTTTGAGCCAGCTCTCACAGAATCCGATTACGCAACTCTTGCGGAAACGCTGCGAGGCCGTCCCGAGGTCAGCCTAAGAGTATATGGATATAATCTCAAGGACTTAGATTTCCTGAAACACTTTTCGCACGTTCGCAAACTAGGGATAGACTTGTGGTTTTTAACAGATCTGACGGGACTACAGGCTGTTAACACGCTGGATGAGTTTGCGTTTGGCTGGACCAAGACAAAGAAACATTCGCTCGACTTTTTAGCCCGCTTTCCCGACCTGCAAAACTTATACGTTGAAGGGCATCACAAGGATATCGACGTCATCTCTCAACTGAAACACCTAGAGTGGCTTACACTGCGCTCGATCACGCTTCCGGAACTCGATTTATTGGTGCAACTGCCCATCCTGAGTCATCTGGATATAAAGCTCGGCGGGACTACAAACCTCAAAGCGCTGCCTAACCTAGTGAAACTAGAATATCTTGAGCTTTGGCTGATCAGAGGTCTCGCGGATTTGTCTGTCATCGGCGATATGACATCGCTTGAGTCACTTTTTCTGCAGGCACTCAAGAATGTAACGCAACTGCCATCCTTCGCGCAGCTAAAGCGCCTTCGTCGCGTTTCTGTACAAACAATGAAAGGCCTGAGAGATTTAAGTCCGATCGCCGAAGCTCCAGCGCTTGAGGAGCTTGTGCTGACCGACATGGGTAGTCTCGATCCGCGCTCGCTGCGTTGTTTCGTCGGACATCCGGCCTTGCGCAAGTTCCACGGGGGTTTGGGGTCAGGAAAGCGCAACGCCTACGCTGAGGTGCTTCTTGGCCTACCACCTAGCGTGTGGCTGCCACCAGGGATGCGCGAACGCGTCGCTCTTGAAATCATGGCTGAGCGCGCAAAAGCATCGCTCAACTAAGAGACGCACTTTCTACAACCATTGCGACTACCGCCGCGCCCGCGAGGCCGCATCGCGTTCAACGCGAAGGGATGATGTATGGAAGATGGCAAAACTTGGGGCCTCAAGCCGGAACCCAGCGGAGAAAAGAGCGCCTGCTCCTCTAACGGTGGTCTAACGGATTACGCAAAACTCGTCGGGATTCGAAGGGACCAACCGGGACTCGGAAACGCGAAAACCCGTACAGGACAGGAGTCTCGGGTACTCGACGGGAGCGGCCGGGACCCCGATACACGGGTTCGATTCCCGTTGGCGCTACCAACAAGGCCCTTATTTTAAAGGCTTTTCTCGTGATTGGCGCTGCTTTCGGGTTAATTCCGGTCTACGCGTGAGCAAGTTTCAGCTATCTTGGGCTACGTCCAGCACTTCGTCTTCATGCGCCTTGTCTTGAAAACCGGGCGGTGCTTTCTGAATCGCCACTTTAGTCCTCTTCATAAGCGGCGGGAGGCTGATCGGGAAGCCTTGGTCGTTCACCCGGCGGCAGCTTTGCGGCGGCGTTTCGGCGAGCCTCGTTTTTGCGATCTAGGTGACGGACTATTCTTTCAGCTCTCTGCCAAGGCGGTTCCGCCGGCGCTTTGGATGGTATGCGTTTAGCACGAGTGGATACGAGCGGAACCCACCAGATACCAGCCAATACGAAGGCAGGGGTTTTCGACTCCCACCCGTCCCACCATCGTTTGTTTAAACCGGGTTCGCCGCTCGGAGCCGTTCGTTCGGCGCCCTGTCGACGAAGGAGTCCGCCGCACCCGTGAGCCAAGCGTGCCCCAGGCCCACTGCGGAGTTTTGCGGGAATCTTCCGTGCCTTTTCGGGAACTTAACCTGCCTTCAAATAACGAGCTATGCCTAGGAGGTTCCCCGTGCGCGTACTCTCAGGCCGCGGATTCCCTGAGTCGCATTTCTTATGCTTGCAGTCATAACTCGCAAGAAAGGATCGTTATTGTGCTGGTTTCACAGACCAAATATCTCGTCGCTCCGCTGGCAACTATCGCGCTGCTCACGAGTTGCACGGGCGGATCATCGACAACACCACTCGCGTCCCAACAGAATCAATCCCGCACAGGAAAGCGCGCTACGTCCTCGTGCCCTTGCCTCTACGTCGCCGATTACTACAACGCGTCGGTAACAGTATACGCGGAGGGCGCAACCGGCGATGCGACCCCGATTCAGACCATCAGCGGTTCCTACACCGGATTGTCCGATCCAACCGATGTCGCCGTGGACGCCAGCCGTGACATCTACGTCGCGAACGAAGGTAGCAGCTCAGTGACGGTTTATTCGGCGGGTGCAACCGGCAACGTCGCACCCATCCAGACGATTCGCGGCTCAATGACTCGGCTGCACTACCCGACCGGGATCGCCTTGAATCCCTTGAACGGCAACATCTACGTCGCCAACTCAAGCAACGGAAGCAACGGCAGCAGGGTGACAATCTACACACCAGGTTCGAGCGGCAACATCCCGCCAATCGGCATCATCAAAGGCAAGCGCACGGGACTTGATCAGCCCGACGGACTCTTCTTGGGTGGAAGCGGCAAAATCTACGTTCCGAACGTTGGCGATAACTCCGTGACGGTTTACCGGGCGGGTGCGACCCGTGGGGTCCCGCCAGTTCAGACCATTAGCGGCTCCTACACCGGATTGGACTACCCCGCGCAAGTTGCTCTGGATTCCACTGCGAAGATATACGTCGCGAACTACTTCAGCGTTACTGTCTATGCTCCCCGCGCAAATGGGAATGTCGCGCCAATCCGAACCATTGAGGGTCATAAGACGCAACTGCACTACCCCTCGGGGATCGCGCTAGATGCGAGCGGCAACATCTACGTAGCGAACGCGTACGCGGACACCGTTACCGTCTACGCCGCCGGTGCGCGAGGCCACGCCACGCCTATCAACATCATCAGCGGCCCGAACACCGGGCTGCAGGTTCCTGAGGGAATCGCCATTCGGTAAATCTTAAGATCGGAAATGCGCAAGAAAAGCCAGCAAGGACCGAAATAACTGCGTAGCGCCGATCCTGTTTCCGACGAACCACTGGAGCTCGCTGGCAGCGTAGCTTCGCTCTAGCGACGGAAGGTGACCTTCGTCTCGAAGGCGAGGTTGACAAGCTTGGGCACATTACGTGGAACGGCCGACTGCGTTACCCGGGACTAGAGCCCGAAAGCATCCTTGAGTTCAGACTCAGTGATGACCAAACGTCGCTCGCTGCTATCATTTCGCAGGTTGAGTCCATCATCGCTGAAGCGAATAGCGAGCCAGATCCACCGAGCCAGAGCGAGGCTTAAGAGAGAGCCGCGTCCTGTATCTGCGTCGCCGGGTTAATTCCGGTCTACGCGTGAGCAACTTTCTGCTACTTCCGGCTATCTCGAATTCAAAAATCGCCTTGTAAAACGACCTTTTCGCGATCTCGGGCTCGCTCCAGCTACAGGCAAGAACGCTTTCGATTCCCGTTGGCGCTACCAGAAAC
>JBAVSO010000194.1:0-4168 GCA_049695635.1 Candidatus Cybelea sp.
CTCAGATAAAAAAAGCCGCCTCGCGTCGGCGAGGCGGCTTTGCATTTGGACGACGTTCGTTAAAGCAATAGCGTACCTTGCCGGCTCTCGGAGCGGCCGTAATAATAATACGCGTTGGCAGTAACTACGAACATATTGACCGACAATATAGCATAGCCTTTGGGATTTTTCAAGCTAGAAGGCCGCAATGCCATTCGGCGTTCCCCAGCCGGCCGGGCCCGAGTACGTATGGAACTGCTTGGTGCCCGCTTGGCAGAGATACTCGCCGCCGCACGAACCATCGTTACCGGTGCTGATGTAGTGGATGTGCCGATTGCGCCGGTGCTCCTTCAGGCTCCAGAATCGCTTGCCGGCATCCTGAGTGCTTGCATTGCCGGCGAGCGCGAAAATCGCCGCGATCATCGGCGTCGCAACGCTCGTGCCGCCGACCGTAAACCAGCCGCCTCCGCCATAGCTGTCATACTCAGCCACGCCGTCAGCAACCGCGGCAATGTCCGCGTCGGTGCGATAGGCGCAGTCGGGATCTTTTTGCCATGCGGGCTTCGGCAGGCCGGCCCCGCTTCCGTTGTTCGAACAGCCGCCGCCGGCTCCGTCCCAAACGCTCTCGCTATAGTTCGAGCCGCTCTTCAAGAGCTCCGTGCCGCCGACCGAAACGACCGAGGCCAACGACTCTGGATTGCCGTTGTAGTTGTAACCTTGATCGCCCGAGCCGGCCGTGTAAACGACTCCGGGCTTGCTGAAGTCGGCTTTCTTGACGCAGCTGTTCGATGAATAGCAGATCCAGCTGTTGCTCACGATGTGCGCGCCGAGTTTTACGGCCGTAAGTTCGGCTGCCTCAAGGTCGGGGTTGTTCGAACTGTTCGCTTCGATGAGATAGATCGTACAGAGTGGGCAGGCCGCCGAGACCATCTGGACGTCAAGATCGATTTCGACGCCCCAACCGGTGCTGCCGCGAGGATAGTTGCTCGTTTTTCCATCTTGATTGTATTTCGTGAAGTTCGCGGTCCCTAATCCGAACTGAGTGCGATACGTCGAAAGATCGCCCGAAACGTTGGGGTTGTCGTAAGCGTCCACGATGGCGACGATCTGTCCGGATCCGTTGGTCGACGACGGCAGATTATAACGCGTTTGGAAGTCGATCGGCGCCCAGCCGGCGACGTCCGGTCTGAGGCCACCCTTTGATTCAATCAGCGCCAAACAGGTCGGAACGCCGGTGACCATCGGACAGGCCGGTTTCGCGAGGCGGTTTGCCATCCAACGAGGCGTTGCCGAGTGAAGGCGCAGCAGCGAAGCGCTTTGGCCGGAGGCACCCGGCACGATTGAAGATCCGCCTGCGTTGCAAGCGGCGAGTGCGAGCGCTGCAACGAGCGGCGCCAGCAGTTTAGTGGATCCGTTCACAAACACTCCTTACTTCTCACGGGCGTAGGTCTGGGCGAAGAGACTTAACTCTATCCGGGGCCCCTACCTCCAGCGGGTGGTTCGAACGCAAAATGCCTCGAAGGCCCGACGCATCGCACGCTTGAACAGCCTGAAAGCATGAGATCCTATAGCCGTATTGGACTCGCGCTCGTCCTAGCGCTGCTGCCGGCGCTCGCGCCGGCACCTATCGCGGCTGACGAGATGAGCGGATCGCAAGCGGCCGCCGTTATGGCGACCCTGAATCAGTTCGTTGACGGATTTAATAAAGGCGATGCGAAGTCGGCGCTCGCGGCTTGCGCCACACAAGCCTCGATTATCGACGAGTTTCCCCCGCACGAGTGGATGGGGCCAACGGCCTGCGAGCAATGGGCGGCGGATTACGCCGCGAACGCCAAGCGAGTGGGAATCACCGACGGGATCGTTACGCTCGGTAAGCCTTGGCACCTCAGCGTCAACGGAGACCGCGCATACGTCGTCGTTCCGGCGACGTACACGTATAAAGAACGAGGGAAAACGGTAACCGAGCGTGATTCGATCTTCACCGTCGCGCTGCTTAAGTTCGCGGCGGGTTGGCGGATCACGGGCTGGGCGTGGTCGAGGCATTAAACGAGGACGACCGCCTCGCCGCGCTAGGCTATCGCCAAGAGCTTTCGCGGGTACTTTCCCTCTTCGATAACTTTTCCGTCGCTTTCAGCTACCTAAGCCCGATGGTGGGCATTTACTCGCTCTACACCCTGGGCCTCGGTACGGGCGGACCGCGTTATATCTGGACGATACCGATCGTGGTCGGACTCATGATGCTCGTCGCCTTGGTCTTTGGCGAGCTCGCCAGCGAATATCCGCTCTCAGGTGCGCTCTATCAATACGGAAAGTACAGCGTCGGACCGCGCTACGGATGGTTCATCGGATGGATTTACGGTTTTGCGCTGCTGGCGACGGTTGCCTCAGTCGATTCCGGCGCCGTCGGCTACGTCACATCGCTTTCGAATATTTGGTTTCACACGCATCTGGATTCGGCAAGCCACCCGATCATTTTCATCATAACCGGCGCGATTATCGTGCTCTCCGCAATCGCGAACTGGATCGGTGCGAAGATCATGGGGCGCGTCGCGCGCTTCGGCGTCTACGTTGAGACGATCGGAACGTTTGGGGTCTTCCTCGCGCTGGCTGCGTTCGGCTTCCATCACGGCTTTGGGTTCGTTTTTACGTCTCAGAACGTCGAGCATCTCAAGAGCAACCCACTCGGCCTCGACTTCGCAGGGAACTGGTGGACGGGCGCCGCCCTCGTGGCCGTTCTCGCAAACGTTTATATCTTCTACGGTTTCGAATCGGCCGGAGATATCTCGGAAGAGACGATCGAGGCCCAGCGCCAAGTTCCCAAGGCGATGCGCAGCGCGCTCCTTTACGGCGGGATCGCGTCGTTCGTGCTGGTTTTGGGCTTGCTGCTCGCCACGCCCGCGGCGGGCATCGGCGCAGTCGTGAACGGCGGCATCGCGGGCCTTCTTACCGTCCTGCCCGGTTGGCTTCAGGACTTCTTCTTGATCATGGTCATCGTCGCGTTTTTCAGCTGCGGGACCGCGGTTCAGGGCGCCGGCGCACGGGTCGCGTTTGCGCTCGCTCGAGACGGTGCACTGCCGTTTAGCGACAAGATACAAGTCGTCTCGCAACGCTATCGCACGCCGGTCAACGCGATACTCGTGGGAACGATCGTTCCGTTCCTCTTCCTGCTGCTGGTGCTCGTAAATCCAAGCAAACCGGTTCACCTGCTCTGGTTCGATTATCCGGCGCACGTAACGGCACTCTACGCGCTTGTCTCGTTCGCGACGTCGGGTATCTACTTAGCGTTCTTGCTCACGGTGGTGGGCGCGCTCGTCGCGCGTGCACGCGGATGGAGACCCAACGGTCTCTTCACACTAGGCGGGTGGGGGATACCGGTGACGGTGGGCGGTGCGATCTATCTTGCGCTCATGCTGGCGAATATCGTCTGGCCCAGCCCGCTCTCGAGCGGCCGCGCGGTCTTCAACTACGGCTGGGTGACGCTCCTGGTCATGGTGCTGATCGTCGGGCTCGGCGCGATCTATGAGGCAATCGCACGCCCCGACCGCAAGCTCGCTTACGGCGTCTGTGCGAAGATCGTGCCCTCGGAGGTCGAGCCGCCGGACGCCGTCGTGCCGTAGAGCGTCCCGTTCATGAGAAAGAGGCTGCCGTGGGGTTGGGCGCCATCGGGGCGACCCGCGAAGCTGTGCAGAACGTTCTCCGAACCTGAAGACGCAATCTTAAAAATGGTGCCGGCGCCGCTAGTTCCGCCGTTACGCGTCGTGCCGTAAAGCAATCCGCCCACGCGCGTCAGGCGCGCGACCGGGAACGTGCCGTCACGCTCAGTATGGCAGCAGCTAAAGTTGTGAAGTACCGTCTCGGCACCCGAGGACGCATTCGCTTTAAAGACGGTTCCATCACCCATGTTACCGCCGCCAAAAGTCGTGCCGTAAAGCTCGCCGCCCATGGCGGTCGGTCCGGCCATCGGGAACGCGCCATCGTTTGAGTCCGGGCCGTACTTAAAACTGTGGACGATCTTTTCCGAACCGAGCGTGCTCACCCGGAAGAGCGTTCCGCAGCCTTTCGCACAGAACGGCGTGCTCTCGCCGCCGAATTCCGTGGTGCCGTAGAGGGTGCCGTCGAGCGCGATCAAACGCGAGACCGGCAGCGCTCCATCCTCTCCACCTTTGAAACGATAGACGACGCTCTCGCT
>JBAVSO010000195.1:0-3457 GCA_049695635.1 Candidatus Cybelea sp.
CTCCGGGGCCGGGGCTTTAGGCTGGCGTTTCGGGGGTGCTGGCGTGGGTAAAGCTGTCCCGGCGGGCGCTGCTTTCGGCTTCGGCGCTGGCTTGTCGCCGGGTTTTAAAAGCACGCTGCGAACCAGATCGGCGATCTGATCCGGCACGACGCTGAGCTGGTTCTTCGCCTCGAAAACGCCACCCAGGCGTTCGTTGAAGAGGCTCGTCAGCTCTTTCGAGGTGAGCCCGACCTCTTTGGCGAGCTCGAATATTCTTACTTTTGCGGCCAAGTTCACTCTCGAGCGCAAGGCGCCCGAGTCCCATCAGTTGGAGTGCGCGGAGCCCCAACCGACGGCTTGGCTCCGCTAGGTAATCAAAGGGTTGCCCTCATCAGAGGGAACGGTCGTCACGAAAATTCATTGCGTCTACTTCTTTGCACGGCTCTCTATTAAACCATATTCTGCCGCCGCCGCGCCAAGCCCCGGGTACCGTCTGTTCTTGCGGGCGCGCTCCGCGCACGCCCGAGAGCAGAGGTAAGCGCCGCGGCCGGGCTGCTTTCGCCGGGAACCGTCGGCAAGCCAACCTGCGGCGGTCTTGACAAAGCGCACGAGCTCCCGCTGCGCGAATCGCTGCCGGCAACCCACGCAGCTGCGTACCGGATTTACGGGCCTTCCTTCCCCAGCCGCTCGCGTCGAAACTCTTCGAGCTTGGCAATGAGGTCGGCGTCGATCTCTTCGCCGGCTGGAGGAGTCGCTGCGTCGGCAGCTTCGACCGGCGGCTGGTCGCTCTCGACCTGCTCCTCTCGCTCTACGAAGTAGCGCTCGCGCGTTTGCGCCGATTCGCTCTCGGTCGCGATGTCGAGACGCCATCCCGTAAGCCGTGCGGCCAGGCGAACGTTCTGGCCGTCGCGGCCGATAGCCAGCGAGAGCTGATAGTCGGGAACGATAACGAGCGCGACGCCGTCGTCTTCGAAGAGTTCGACGCCGATCACTTTGGCCGGCGCGAGCGCGTTCGAGATGAACGTCGCCGGTGCCGGATCGTAACGAATGATATCGACTTTTTCGCCGCGCAAGTTATCGGTGACGTTCGCTATCCGGCTCGACTTCGGTCCGAGGCACGCACCGATCGGATCGACTTCGGGTCGATTGCTCTTCACCGCAACCTTCGAGCGGCTGCCGGGGTCGCGCGCGATCGCCATAATCTCGACCGTGCCGTCCGCGATCTCGGGCACCTCGAGCTCGAGCAACCGTTGAACGAGGCCTTCTGCCGCGCGCGAGAGGATCACCTGCGGACCCTTCGGTGACTTCTTGACGTCGAGCACGTACGCGCGAATGAAATCGTTGATGCGGTACGCCTCGCCGGGCACCTGTTCGTCCAGATACATGACGGCTTCGTCTCGGCCTTCGAGCGTGATGAACATGTTGCGCTGCTCGTATCGCTGCACGGTCCCCGTAACCAAGTCGTTGAGCTTGCGCACGTACTTGTTATAAACCGTGTCGCGCTCTGCTTCGCGAATTCGCTGAACGATGACTTGCTTGGCGGTCTGCGCGGCGATGCGGCCAAAATCTTTCGGCGTGACTTCTTGATCGAAGTAGTCGCCGATCTGGTACGGCTCGCCGGACTCCTTGACCGAAATCTCCAACTTCGGATCTTGGACCTCTTCCACGACGTTTCGCCGGTGGTAGACCCGATAAGCGCCGCTCTGCCGGTCGACGATCACGATCGCGTTCGACTCGCTTCCAAAATGCCGCTTGTAAGCCGTAAGCAGCGCCGCTTCGAGGGCTTCGAGCAACATCTCGAACGAGATGTTGCGGTCCTTCGCGATCGAGTGAAGGACGTCGATGAGCCTCTCTTCAGTTGCCGTGTTTTCTGTCGTTGCCATGCCTTTGTTTCCGTTGGATTTTGTCGCGTTTTAGATCCGCTCGCGGATCGAATTCTAAGTTTGCCGCTTTGATCGCGGCGAATGGAAGGAGCAGTTCGCCCGTTTGCGTCTCTAAGACAGCCGCTTCGCCCCTGCGTCCGCGCAGAACGCCGCGGTGCGTCTTGCCGCCGTTCACCGTCAGCGACGTAACGATCCGCGCCAGTTGGCCGGCGAACCGCTCGTAGTCAGCGTCCCGGACCAGGGGCCGATCGAGCCCCGCCGACTCCACCTCGAGCGAATAGGCGTCGTCGTAGCCCGCGAGATTGGTGTTGAGCCTCGCCGCAACGCGCTCGCAGAGCGCCAAATCTGCGCCGCCGGGACGATCGATCGTCACCGATAGCGCGGTCGATCCTCGCCTCGGATAGGCCCGATGTGACACGATCTCGAGCCCGCTGAAAGCGGCGTCGTGTGCGATCGCGTCGAGTTCGCGTTCAAACGCGCCCGTAATCGTCGCCCCGGCCCTCGATCCGCTTTTCATCCTTACGTTGTCTGCTCTCTGAAGCAGCGAAGCGCGGGAAAGACCCACGCTCGCCGAGTCGCTTCGCGACTCGGGAACCGTACTCATTCTAACAATGCGACGGGCCGCGGCCCTACGTGGGCGCGACCCCTCGCTCTGTTCACCTCTGTTGCGATTTCGGCGCGCCTCCGGAAATCGTCCGGCTGGCGTGGGCGCGCTTTAGGCGCCCGCTATTCGGCGCGTATTTCGCGGGCCCGATGGCCCGGCGGATCTTGCGGTTCCAACCGCCCTCCTTCGTGTTGACGAAGTGTGCCTTTACCGGCACCTAAAAATTCTAGTGCGACTAAGGTCGAAATGCAAGCGGGAAACGTTCGCGCTCACGGCGACGAAACAGGCGACGGTGCGTACGGCACGAGGAGCCGGCCGTCGCACGGTTGAGAGACCATGCCATCGACGATCGGGGCGATACCCGCGTCGAAAGGACTCAGCGGCGCAGCCGCGCGGCCGCCTCCACCAATCGCGATCTGCGTGCCGTTCGCTGGCCCAGCGTGGCCGCTGTCCTGAACGTTCGAAGGGCCGGGAGCGTCGGCGTAGCCGCCGCGGACCGCCTCAGGGTAGCGAACCAGCCATCCGCTGCAGATCGTGGTCGGTCCATCCTTGCGCGCGGCCGTCACCCACATCTTCACGCGGCCCTCGCCGCCCGTGCCACGGACTTCGTACATGTATTTCGTCTTCGCGAGCACGTCTGGAGGCGGCGTCGGCTCGAGTCGACCGTGAAGGGAGAGATTAGGCGTATAGGATTTGGTCGTCGGGTTAACCGGATTGTTCGGAAGAAGCGACCGCAGCTTCGCGTTAATGTTCGGCGCGCTCTTGGCCTTCGGGGCCGGCGTTGCACGCGCAGGCGGTACCGGCGTCGGCCGAATTTCTACCGGACGTTCCGGCGCTGAGAGGCTCTTGGGCGATACCCCCCGCCGAGGACCCGGCGACGGGCCGCCGCTCGGACCGGGGCTTGGCGCCTTGCCGGGGGTGCGAGCCACGGCGGCCGCGTTGGTCGGACTCGGATTCGGCACTCCCGCGCGCTGTGCGGGCGGCAGTGAGC
>JBAVSO010000196.1:0-2719 GCA_049695635.1 Candidatus Cybelea sp.
ACGCTACCCCACTCGTGCCAACACCGATCAAATCGCAGCGCCACCCGCCGATCAAGAAGCGGAGCGAACTCATTGTGTCTAAGCTCTGCGACTGGCACGGCTGACCCCAAAACACTAACATGGTTAAGGCCGCAAGCACGCGTCTGGTTAGAGCGCGAGTCGGTATTTCAGTTAAGCGCTTCGCTTTTGTACCTATTGCCGAACAACGTTCCTTAAACCGTCGCCCACGCGAGATTAGCGTGCGTAGCACCGGGCGTTGCGTTTCGAGATGGACCACGGTATTTGATTCAACCTCCATTTCCCTAAGCGATTAAAGCGAGAATACGACGGAGCGCTCATTGAGTCTTTTGGTTTTGTTTTCGCGGACCGTCAGACGGCGCTTGGTTTGATGCAGGAAACAGGTCCGACCAATTGACCTTGCTCCACGCGTCCTTTATTTGAGCCCAGGAGAAGCCGGTCGTATCGGAGATGTTGGCTCCTGGAGTCGTTAAGCCCGAGCCGCCAACCCATCCATTTTTGTTCCCAAAGTCTTGAACGCCGAAAAAGTATCCTCCCGACTCACCTTCACTTTCACCAGTAACGACGTCGAGCGGGGTTTTGCCCGAGTTAGGGTGAACGTCGCCGCTGAAGAGCGCGGCGCCGAAGCCGTTTAGCTGCAGATTGCCAGACTGCGGCGAAGCTCCGACTCCGAATCCAATCGAGAACACAACGGTGTTACTGACGCCAGTTAATGAAACTGCACCAAGACCAAAGGTGAGTTCAAGTTGATGGTATGAGTTTGGATCGGGCGGGGGCGGTGGTGCGGGGGGCACACCTAGAGTTCCGCCTAGCGGGCTGTAGCCCTCGAAGCCGGCCGGGTCCTCGTATTCGATCGGGTTGTTATCGTTCCACATGAAGGGCTTCTGCGACATAAGGTCTCTTACGTCGCATTCGTATTTGCAGAATCCAAACGACTTTACCCGCGGGGCTGATGCCGGCGCTGTAATCGGAGCTCGTGCCTTTGATGCAGAACGCTCAGCTCTTCAGTGAGGGCTTCGGGTTGTCGTGCAAATGCCGTGAGCGCAGCTCCGAGGGAGTTTCGCTCGGACGCGACGGCCTTATTACGGCCCAGTGTTCGTCCGACTAGCCTTCGCGTCTTCCGCTTGGTTTCAGCGCGATTGTCGTAAGATTGTCGTAAGTCTACCGCCGGGCTCGGGTACGCGCAGCCGAATTGCGAGGGCGGCCGCCTTTGGCACCGTTAATGCGCGCAGCTTCTGCTTTAGCCTCCGACGTCGCCTTGCCGGCATGACGGGCAAGCTCTGACATCCACTTCTTCCCGCCATAGACCCCGTGCAGAAGCGAAACGATCGTAAAATCTGCGTCCAGATCCGGCCAGCTAACGGACGTCCCACGACCGGAAACGCAGGCGTTCCGGAGTTTAGACACCGAGGCATCGCCCAACCCCTGGAGTAACCGCCTTGGGATAATCAGGGAAGCCCCGTTGTTCATCTCTACCATAATGCTGTCGTGCGTCGGAACGTAACGAACCAAGGTTGCAAGGGGTTCCCTAGAGAGTCGTCGCTCGCGACGCCGAAAGGCGGCGTCGATCTCCGCGTTCGTTACGGCTTGGCGAGTCTTAGTTGTCCTCATCAGCAATATGTCTCCCAAAGTTCCTCGAGCTCGGTGAAGTGTTCGCTTACGAGCTGCTCAGCTTCGCGAATTTGAGCGCGCGTGAGTTGTCGATCGGCTTCGCGAAGGGTTAACGACCGGTCCGCATTAAGCCGAAATACGGCTTCCGGCGCGTCGGCAGTTCCATGCCGGGCGTGAACGTGTCGCGGCTCATGGTCGCCTGGAATCACGGCCAGGCGCCAACCTCGCGCCGCTATCGAGGGCATGCATTACTATAACCCAACAGTTGGGTTTTGTCCAGCTTCAGCGACTAGATTCGACTCCCGCGCAATACGATGAAAGAGACCTTATGTCGCAAAAGCCGTTCATGTGGAACAGCAATAACCCCGTTGAGTGGAGCGATCCGAGCGGGTATTACACATTTTACAACGGGACCCCCGAAGAGCAGAATGCGTTTGCTGAGAGCACAAAGCGCCTAGATGAGAAGGTAGTAGCGCTGCTGGACAAAACAACCGATCCGACGCAGCGCGCCCAACTCGAAACGCTCCACCAGGACTTGCAGCCGGGCCACGGCTCATGGGAAGTTGGCTTTGGGGATACGCGGCCCGGCAAGAATGCCGAGACAATCGCGCACTTTACGATTTCCGGAGGAAAATACGTAACCGGTTCGCTATCCGCCGGAGGCAGCAGGTTTGATTTCGGAAAGCTCTCTGGATCCGACAGCAAGACATGGATGTCCGAGATCTCAACGGAGGCGGGGACGTACGAGATTGAGTCGGGGCGCGTCGGTGCAAGCTATTACAATCAAGCAGAAGCGATCTGGCAGCATAAGGTTGACAGCGGGACCGTTGGCGCTGCCGGGCCGCTTGGTAATCTTACCAATCAGCTTTACAATGGGCCTCTCGGCCTTTACCCCGACCACCCGTAGGTCGCAAGAAGGTCACCGAAACGCGGTACGTTGTGCAGGACTTACGTGTGAGATTAAGCGATCTCGAAGGACGTTGGCGTTGTATAATTTGAATGAGGTTAAAGATGATTATTGTGGAGTATCCGCTGCGACACTACGGTCGCCGGCGTTTTAGCGGCATTTCGGCTGAGCTTGATCGGATTT
>JBAVSO010000197.1:0-6312 GCA_049695635.1 Candidatus Cybelea sp.
GTTGAAACTCCAGTAGCAATTCCGATTGTGATCGATCGCGACGCCTGCTCCTTCGATCGGGTCGTTGCCGTATTTCAACGTTCGCGCAGGCTCTCTGTGCCGGTCCAAATAGACGCTGACACTGCCCGGCCCTCCGCCGACCGTCTCGTAGTTCGAGACCGCTACCAGCCGGCGGCTCGGGATCACGTTGACGTTGACGGGAAACTCTGACGAGTCGTTAAGCTTCGCGACTGGCCCTCTTGGACCGTGATTCGTCGATTTATAAACCAGTACGTTTGAGTCGCCGCCGTTGGCCACGTACCACCAGCCGTTAACGGTTGCGTCCGTACCCTGCGGTGCGGATACGTCGTTGCCGAAGCTGCCGTAAAAGGTTAACGTGAGACCCCTTCGCTTATAGATGGCCAAATCTTCACCGTAGAGCTGCGCGGTATATATCCAAACGCCGAGCGATCTCACGTCGGACTTTTCGCTCGGCACCAGCGTCCGCGGAATCGAAAGTGCACGCGCCAGCGGAAGGGAACCCGAGGGCTCGTTACCGCCGGGCGCAAGTCCGCACCCTTGCAGAAGCGTAGCAAGCAAAAGTGCGCCAAGCGCGGCGCAGTCAAAACGAGTAGCCACCGTGTACGCCTCTTTTCAATGGTGGCTGTTCCGTACCTGTTCCCCAAAAGGCGACGCTTCGCACGCGGGAGACAGATATCGGAAGCAAGCTGTAAGGAAAAGAGTACGATAAACTGTGTGAGAGCCGCCGCCACTACGGCGTAAACCAGGAGCCCGCCTGCCCGTGAAGCCGCTAGCCGGCGTTAACCGAATCGTCCGGTAATATAATCCTCGGTCCGGCGATCGCTCGGCTTTGTAAAGAGCTTCGCGGTTTCGTCTATTTCGATTAGCCGTCCGACGCCGTCTTCGTCGGCAAGCATGAATGCGGTGAAGTTCGAGACGCGAGCAGCCTGCTGCATGTTGTGGGTTACCGCGACAATCGTGAACTCGTCCGTAAGCTTCGCCATTAGTTCCTCGATCACGGCCGTCGCAATCGGATCGAGCGACGCGGTTGGTTCGTCCATCAGCAGAACCTCCGGCTCGGCCGCGACCGCGCGCGCGATGCAAAGCCGCTGTTGCTGTCCACCCGAAAGCCGCAGCGGGCTGGTGCGCAGCTTATCCTTCACTTCATCCCAAAGCGCAGCCGCTCGCAATGCGCGTTCGGCGGCTTCAACCTTCTGACGCCGATTGAGCCCTCTGCCGGCGCACGCCAGCGTATTGTCGAGAATCGAAAGCGTCGGGAACGGATTCGGGCGCTGGAAGACCATTCCGACGCGCCGCCGGATTGACATCGGGTCGACGTCGGCTGCGTAGATATCCTGACCGTCGAGGAGTACGCTGCCCTCGACGCGCGCGTCGAAACCGACCTCGTGGATTCGATTGAAACAGCGCAGAAGCGTGGTCTTCCCGCAACCCGATGGCCCGATCAACGCGGTGACCGCCTTGCGCGCAAACCCGATTGTTACGTTCCCGACGGCTTTGCGCTCGCCGTAGTAGGCGCTCAAATCGTCGGCAGCCAGTACGTCCGCACGGGTCTCGACCACGACCGCGCTCAACTCTCGAGCCCTCGCATCGTTCGGCTGAGCATGAATCGGGCGCCAAGACTTAACGCGAAAACGGCCAAAACCAGCAACAACGCTCCCCCCCACGCCTGCGCCTGCCAGTTCGGATACGGCGAAATCGCGTAGTTGAAAACCTGCAGCGCCAGCACCGCCATCGGCTGGTTCGGGTTCGTCTGCCAGAACTGGCTGCCGAACGCCGTGAAGAGCAGCGGCGCCGTCTCTCCCGTCACGCGCGCGATCGCCAGCAAGAGCGCCGTGATGATCGCCGGCCGAGCCGTCGGCAGCACGATCTGCATTGTCGCGCGGAAGTTCGACATGCCGAGCGCCAGCGCGCCTTCGCGCACCGTCTGCGGCACCGAGCGTATCGCTTGCTCCGAGGTCCTCACGAGCAACGGCAGCATCAACATCATGAACGCAAACGAAGCCGAGAAGCCCGAAAAATGCTTCAGTGGCGCAACCAAGACCGCGTAAGCGAAGAGCCCGATCGCGATGCTCGGCACTCCGGAAAGCACGTCGGAGAGAAATCGCAACCCTTCGGCAATCGCGCCGCGGCCGAAGAGCGCCAGATAGATCCCCGTTAAGAGTCCCATCGGCACCGCCATCGCGGTGGCGATCCCGATGACGATGACCGATCCCAGGATGCCGTTTCCGACCCCGCCGCCCGGCACGCCGACCGGGTGCGGGAGCTGCGTGAGAAAGGCCCAGTTGATCGCACCGGCACCCTGAACGACGACGTAACCGAGAATCACCAGCAGCGCGCCGGCCGCGAGCGTCGCACAGCCCAACGCGAGCGTGACGCCGAGCGAACCGTAGACGCGGCGCTTACCTAAATGCCGAGATGCGGCCATCACGTGGATCCGCGTACGCTCCAAATCATCAACCGCGCGAGCGCATTGACGACGATACTAACCACAAAAAGGATCAAGCCCAGTTGTATCAGCGCGCTGATGTAAATGCTGGTCGTCGCTTCAGTGAACTCGTTGGCGATGACGCTTGCAAGAGTATATGACGGCGCAAAGAGCGATGCAGAAATCTGCGGCCGGTTGCCGATCACCATCGTCACCGCGATCGTCTCACCTAGAGCGCGTCCGAGCGCGAGCACGCAGGCGCCGAAGATGCCGACACGCGCCGCCGGCAGCACGACCCGCACCGCCATCTCCCACTTCGTCGTGCCCAGAGCCATCGACGCCTCGCGAAGATCGCGCGGAATGGCCGCGATAACGTCGCGCGAGATTGCGGTAACCGTCGGGACGATCATCAATGCCAGGATGATTCCAGCCGTCAGTAAACCGACGCCGTAGATCGGGCCGGCAAAGAGCGGCGTCCAGCCCAGCACTTTCTGGAATGCCGGCCCGATATCGGTACGTACGAACGGCGCGAGCACGAAAAGACCCCAAAGGCCGTAGACCACGCTCGGTACCGCCGCCAGCAGCTCGATGAGAAACGAGAGCGGCGCCGACAGCCAGCGTGGCGCAAAATCCGCGAGAAAGACGGCCGCCATAATACCGACGAATGCAGCCAAGGCGATTCCAATGAGCGACGTCACGACCGTGCCGTAGATCATCGGCAACGCGCCGAACTTGCTCGCGACCGGATCCCAGGAACTCTTCCAAATGAACGAAGGACCGAACGCATGGATTGACGGCCACGAGCCGACCACGAGCTCGACGAAGAGCCCGACGATCAGCAACGCAAACAGTATGCTACCGCCGTAGACGACCGCGGCAAAGCCGCGGTCGGCGAAACTAACGAAACGCGCTACGCGCCGAAAGCGCGGTTCTTCTGTCATCCTCTGCGCGAAATCGAAGGACGGAGGCTCAGTGTTCCATCTGTTTCAATGTCGCCGAGGCCGCGCTCTGCACGTTCGCCGGAAGCGGCACGTAGTCTACCGACTTCGCGTTCGCCTGACCTTGCGGTCCGACCAGCCACGAAAGAACGTTGTAGAGTTCTTTTGCGCGATCTCCCGGCTTCTTGTAGACGACGACCCACGAGTATCCCGAAATGGGATACGAGTTAGCGCCGGATGCGTCAACAATCGAGAAGTTTGTTGCGCTCACTTCCGGCTTCGACGCCGCGGCTGCCGCGACCGTTGCCTCCGAGGTCGATACCCACTTGCCGGCTCGGTTCTGTATGAGCGCGGCCGACATATGATTCTCGACCACGTAGGCCAACTCGACGTAGCCAATTGCGCCCGGAGTGCTGCGAACCTGACCGGCGACTCCCTCGTTACCCTTGGCACCGACGGCGCTCGGCGCGGGCCACGACACGCTCTTTCCGGTTCCCACCTTGCTCTTCCATTCCGGCGAAACATGGCTCAAGAAATCAGTGAAGATGTAGCTCGTGCCCGAGCCGTCCGAGCGGTGCACGACCACGATCGGCATGTCGGGAAGATTGACACCCTTGTTTAGCTTGGTGATTTGCGGATCGTTCCATTTGAGGATCGTTCCAAGATAGATGTCGGCTATGACCTCGCGCGTGAGCCGGACTGGCGTGGTCACCCCCGGCAAGTTGTACGCGATCGCCGCTCCGCCCAGGGTTACCGGTATCTGAAGCACCGGTTGGGCGGCCCGCGACAGCTCTTCGGAGTTCATCGGCACGTCGGTCGCTCCGAAATCGACGTTCTTGGCCGTGAACTGCTGAATCCCACCGCCGCTCCCGATCGACTGATAGTTGACCGTGACGTCGGGGTTCTTCTGACTATAAATGTAGAAGGCTTTCGAAAAGAACGGGTAGTCAAAGCTCGATCCGGCTCCGGTGAGCTGCGTCGCCGCAGCCGCGGGGAGCGCCAGCCCGACCGCAACCGCGGCCGCCGTGAACGAGCGAACGAACGATCCTCTCACAAAAAAATACTCCTCATCAGCATGGGTACGCTCTAGTTTTAAGCTAGCCCGATTAACCCCACGTTAAGACCACCGTGTCACCTGAGTGCTCCCGCCGTGCCACCCTGAGCGCCCCCACCGTGCCACCCTGAGCGGAGTCGAAGGGCGAATAGACGAAGGCGCGGCCCGATGATCGACGATCCCCAGCCTTCGCTTTCCGAGCTGCGCCATACCGCCGCTCACGTGCTTGCTTACGCCGTCCAGGACCTCTTCCCCGATGCCAAGCCGACCATCGGACCGGCGATCGAGAATGGTTTCTACTACGACTTCGACCGCACCGAGCCGTTCACACCCGCGGACCTCGAGCGCCTCGAGAAGCGTATGGGCGAGATCGTGACCGCCGACTACCCCATGACCGGACGAGCGGTGAAGCGGGCCGAAGCGGTCGACGCCTTTACGGGAAATCCGTACAAGATCGAGATCGCTCGCGAAATTCCCGAAGGAGAGCCGATCACGCTCTACACTATCGGCGATTTCACCGATCTTTGCCGCGGCGGTCACGCCGATTCGACCGGAGCGATCGGCGCCTTCAAGCTGACCAGCGTGGCCGGCGCCTACTGGCGCGGCGACGAGCGCAATCGCATGCTGCAACGGATCTACGGCACCGCATGGTACGATCGCGCGCAACTCGACGAGTATCTCAAAGGCGTCGAAGAGGCGCTGCGCCGCGACCATCGCAAGCTGGGGGTAGAGCTCGACCTCTTTTCGATCGAACCCGAAGCCGGCGGAGGCCTCGCCTTTTGGCACCCGAAGGGCGCGGTCGTCCGCGGCATCATCCAAGATTTCATTGAGAGAGGCTTGCGTCAACGTGGCTACCAGGCGGTCGTCACGCCGCACGTGGTCAACGAGCGTCTATACGAAATCTCAGGTCATCTTGAGAATTATGGACAGAACATGTTTGGTCCGATAGACGTCGAGGGTCAGCGCTTCCGCCTCAAACCGATGAACTGTCCGGGGCATATCCTCATTTACCGAAGCCGGCTTCGCAGCTACCGCGAGTTGCCGTTGCGTCTTTCGGAGTTCGGGACCGTCTATCGCTTCGAGCGGTCGGGCGTGCTGCACGGGCTCGAGCGCGTCCGTGGTTTTACCGTTGACGACGCGCACCTGTTCTGCACTCCCGAGCAGCTGCGCGGTGAGTTCGATCAAACGCTGGAGGAGGCGCGCCACCTGATGCAAGCCTTCGGCTTTGGTGAGATCACTTACGTGCTCTCCAGTCGAACCGCGGAAGACCGCGGCGATACGGATGCCGTCGCCGAAGACGCAATTCGTCAAGCGTTGGAACGCTACCAGCTTCCCTTCGAAATCGACGAGGGCGGCGGCGCCTTCTACGGTCCTAAACTCGACGTCAACGTGCGTGACGCAATCGGCCGGAGCTGGCAGCTCGGCACCGTGCAGGTTGACTTTGTTTTGCCTGCTCGCTTCGGCTTGAAATACCGAGGTGCCGACGGCCAGGACCACAGCCCCGTAATGATCCATCGGGCACTTGCCGGCTCGCTCGAACGTTTCTTCGGCGTGTTGCTCGAGCATTATGGTGGCGCATTCCCCGCTTGGCTAGCCCCGATTCAGGTCGTGCTAGCCCCCATTTCTGAGGATCAGCTGAGTTACGCCCGTTCGGTGGCCGATCGGCTTGAAGGGGCGGGCTTTCGGGTCGAGCTTGACGAAAGTAACGAGAAGCTCGGATACAAGATCCGGCACTGGAAGACCCAGAAAGTGCCGTACATTTTAGTAACGGGTAAACAAGAGGTTTTAGACGGTACGGTGAACGTCAATCAGCGCGGCGTCGACGAGAAGCGCACGATTGCGATCGAGTCGTTCGTCGACGAACTACGGACAAC
>JBAVSO010000198.1:0-1852 GCA_049695635.1 Candidatus Cybelea sp.
GAATTGAGCCGGCTCTGCACCGTCAACCAATGGATCGAAGATGCCGACG
This sequence comes from Candidatus Cybelea sp., assembly GCA_049695635.1. Classification (GTDB taxonomy): domain Bacteria; phylum Vulcanimicrobiota; class Vulcanimicrobiia; order Vulcanimicrobiales; family Vulcanimicrobiaceae; genus Cybelea. The sequence continues at coordinate 50 of JBAVSO010000198.1, forward strand.
GCGTGAACCTTTTCGTAGACCGTTCGAAAGTGCTTCTTAACCGCAGATTCGGAGATGCCGACGGCGCGTGCGACGGACGAATCGGTAGCGCCGTCGAGCGCAAGACCCAACACGCGTTGTTCGCCTGGTGTGAAGGCAAAGCGCGGCGCCGCGTAGGTCTTGAAGAGCAGCGCGGTGGCGTAGCCGGGATTGAATTCCGCGTCGCGACGCGTCGCAGCCCACAAAAAGGGCGCACGATCCTTCGCAAAGCCGGCGGCGCGAAGTTCGTCGGGCGGATATTCGAGCACCCGGTACCCCAACGACCTCCCCCAGCCGCGATCGTCGTGATGCGGCTCGGTAAACTTTTCAACCGTAAACGTGCGTAGGTCCCAGCCGCGAATCGCCCGCCGCGACCCTTCATAGTTGGCGATGTGAGCTCGCGGGTCGCCGCGCCGGCCGCCGTATTGCATCAGGACGAGGTTCAACCCCGAGCCGGCATTGGCGCGAGCAATCTCGTCTGCGTGCAAAAAGGGACGTTCTCCCGCAACCCACTCTGCCAGCAAACGCCGCGCAATCGACGGATGGCGACACTGATGGTACTCGTCGGCACGACCGTCACTGACGAAGACGGCAAAGAAAAAATGAATGATGGAGGACTGCTCGACATCGGCTGCCACGTTGGTAACGCCGCACTTCGATCGGATGATTTCGGTCCACATGGCGCGCAACGCTTCGTGTTGCGACGGATCGCAGAGGAAGGGTGAAACGAGCGGCACGAGACGGTCGAAGTCAGAAGCCCTAATGTCCCGCAACTCGAGATCCATGCGCGCCTCCAGGGTGTACCAAAAGATACTGCCCCGGCGGCGCCGCGCTCGCTACAGTAACGCTAAGGCGACCGCGAGCCCGCGCGGGGCGCGTGTGTGTAACAGTGCGAGTTTTCGGCAGGAACGCGGCCGCCCCTAGCTTTTCGATACCTGGAACGCTTGGCAGCCGAGCCACGGAAGGAGCCATTGACGTGAAACCGTTCAAGCTCTCGGGCTGCGCGATCGGAGCGCTGGCTAGCGCATTCCTTTTGGATGCATCGAGCTCGTGGATGTCACCGGCAGCGCACGGGAAAAAACTTCTTGGCAACACGGTCATCGATCCGGATCTGAAGACTAAGAACATCAAACTCTATGATTATCCGGGCGGAGGATCGCCTACGAAGACGATCACCGGAAACCTTGACCGTCAAACGGCGCGTGGTCAGCCCCGCAAAGTAGTAACCTGTGCGCCACAAAGGAGCACGGGGGATGGAGAACTCTGCCAATGGAGGCGCAGTGATGTTGGGAGTGTCGAGCGGCACAATTGTATGGACTGGCGGTTCCGTGGGTATCGTGGGCTCCTTCGGCCCACTCGAGTACTGGTGGCAGCCGGCCGGTTCTAGCAACTGGAACCCGCAGACCGTGGCCACCGGGAACTTTTCTGACTACGCAATAGCGTGGACGGGCAGTTCCATGGTCATCATCGCCACGGACGTCAACGGAAACCTCTACTATTGGTGGCAAGAGGCCGGCTCTGACACTTGGCACGCGCAGACCGTGGCGAGCTCGAATTATGGGGCCAACTTAGCGTGGCCTTCGATCGCGTGGACCGGCAGTTCGGTGGTCATAGCCGCTGCTGTGCCGTCAGCAGGAGGGCCAAGCCCAGACACCGGTCTTTACTACTTCTGGGAGGACCAGCTTGGCGCGAACGTCTGGCCCATGCAGACCGTGTCAGCCTGGAGCTCGGAAAACAAAGGTTACGCGTTCCCGTCAATCGCCTGGACCGGCAGTTCCGTGGTCA
>JBAVSO010000199.1:0-10071 GCA_049695635.1 Candidatus Cybelea sp.
ACGCTCTCTCACATCGACCTTCGCCGGCTGCTGATTGAACGGTCCGGTCAACGCGTTCAAGAATAGACCCGCGAGACCAGCGAACAGAACCGAACCCGAGGTCACATCCGGCGTCCACCAAATCCCATCCATCGTGACAGCGAGCATTGCCAAGAGCACCGCCCAATACACTGCGGGAACGGTAAAGGCAGCGACGCTCCAACGAGGCGCTAGCTGGTCGGCGGGATCCAATCGAAAGGGTTCCACGACAACTCCGGCGACTGCTGAGGCAACGATCACGGCTACGAACTGGCCTGAATAATTCGAGTGAGCCGCGGCAATAAAGGCATTCCCCACAACCAGCAGCGCGGCCAAAGCGCCCGGCGCAAGTCGCACGCGACGCGCCAGATACAGAAAGAACCCGGAGACGAGCAGACTTTGCACGATGACTGCGAGCAAACCAATTCCCTGCTTATCATATTGCAGCGTGAGCAGCGTGAGGGTCGAGTGCGGCATACTGGCGGGAGAAATAGGCGCGTTCATCGCTTCGGCTTCGCTCAAAAAAATGAATTGGGTACCCCAGTGCATGAGCTCCATCATCGAGGCTGCACACAACAGCAGTGGAACTTGCGCGAGGAACGTTCTCGGTGGGTTGGGCCGTCGGAGCGCAGACCGGATCGGGCCAGCGATGATCAGGAACATGCCGACACCGATCAGCAGATGCGTCGGGCTCAGAAGAGCATTGAATCCCTCCTCGAATCCCCACAACGAGTGCTTTACCAAGTCGCTCACACCTCCGGCTAGGCAAACGACCAGTCCGGCTTCCGTGACCTCGTACCCGATTGGCAACGCAGAACGCCATGGATAGCCCCGCCGGCGACCTGTGACCATCGCGACGGCGGTAAAAACGTAGCTCGCAAGCAACCCCGCGTAGAGCAGAGCGTGCGCGGGCTCGAAGAAGGTCTCGACCGTCGAATGAAAATGGTACCACGCATCGATCATGATACCGCCGGAGAGCCAGAGCGAGGCAATCGCCATCATCCAATCGTACGCCGTGTTCGCAGCAGGACGCGAGGCCATGTCGAGACCGTTCAGCGATACATGAGGCGAATCCCCGTGAACGTAGCGCGCCTCGTTGCAGCAGTCATTGTTCTCCTAATTGCGGGTGCATGTTCGCAGACGAGCGGACGCAGCGTTGACGCAAGACGCGTGGTCGTGGCGCCATCCCAGTGGCCGACGCCACAGGTGCTTCCGCCCGATGCGCCACCCCGCATTCTTGAGTTATGGATGAACGAAACGACGATTCAACCCGGCGCTCGAAAATGGACCGGCCGGATCGTAACCTCCACGAACGTCGCGAGCGTCGAAGTACGCACGGAATCGTTCTCGTTCGTGGCCGATCGTCGCCGCTTTGGGATCTTCGATTTCTCCCAGACCATCCTGGACATCATTCCGCAGTACCGTCGTACGTACGTTCTTCACGTCATCGCCCGCAACACGCGCGGCGACACTGACGAGCGGCTCGTGCCCATCGTCATACGGTAATTCCAAGACTGTCTTCGGACGCCAAGTCGGCGCCACTTTGCACTCTGGCGAGAAAGAGTTGACTGACGCCGAGCCCGGCAAATCTAGAGCGCTAGGGCGCCGACTTCGTCGAAGCAATACGCTCGTTCGCCTCGGCCGACGCCCCAAGCTGGTGATTTTCGAGACCTCGCCGTGCAGCGGCCGTGCAACGGAGAGGTCCGAAAAGGGCACAATTGGACCGGAACGGGCAGGCCTTCGGGGCTCGGGAAACCCTGATAGCATCGGACGTTTCAGTAGTGGGCAGGTTTGGCCAGGACCGCCGTACGACATTTCGAATCTCGCTGGGGCTATTTATTTCGTCCTTATTTCACAAGAGTTTTCGCGACACTCGAAGCTCGGTGCATCAAAAATGCGACAAACACGGAACCTCTCTTCGTTTGCATCTATCCGACTAGTTGCCGAAGGCGCCTGCCGCCTCAGCGTCTCGGCTGCGGTAGATGTGCGGGTGGAGTGCGACGCTCCAAGCACAAACCGTAGCCGCAAATCGGAGCAGAGCGAGTTGCGGTGATCGCGATGCTACTCCCTAACCGCGGGAGGTTTGCTAGGACTTGGGCTCGGAGTTGGTTTGCTCGGACTTGGTGTCGGAGTTGGCTTGTGCGGACTTGAGGTCGGGGTTGGCTTGTGGCCGTGGCGGTAGCTCGGGCCGACAACACCGGAGCGGGTTGTTGGCGGGTGCGATCCGCGTGAGCCGTAGGCAGCGAGCAATACGATGGTGGTGAAGGTGGTGAGCGCGTAAGTCGCGGGTTTTGTTATTAACAATGCGAGGTACTCCCAGTTGACGAAATGTGATGAGTTTTGACTGGCGGAGCTCCGCGCACGACATCTTGAAATAGCCATCTTGGATTGTAGCTGTGACGAGCACAATGGGCGCTGTGAACGGATGAAACGGGAGGATCTGGATAAAACGGGCCTGCCTGATGCCGGACCGCCAGCGCGGCGGGGGCTTGGTCCAACCGCCGCGCCCGTTAGGGGTCGTCAAACCAGGCTTGCGTGCGTGGATAGTCGAGAATCATCAAAAAGTACTTCAGCCAGTCACCGCTGATCGCGCCTTCCACACGTCGATCCATCATGCTCGAGATAAATTCGTGGGAATTTTCGTCGGGTCGCCGGGTGAATCACGTTGACGTCGAAGGTCCCCGGGTCGGAAACGAAGAGCAGCGACGACGACTTTGCCGCCGGCGCCACCAGGACGCGCCGCGGTCGGGCGTTGAAGCGATCTCGCGCGCCGCAGCTGCGACGCGCGATACTTCCTTAAGACGGCGGGACCGAAATGATTCGCTATGCGGCGGCGGCAATCGGCATCGCGTTGCTCACTGCCTGCGCCAGCGGTAGCAACGGCGCTTCCGGCATTCCGCCCCAGGCTCCGACAATCCGCGCGCCGCTCCGAGCGGCTTTGAGGGAAGCGCCACGCGGCGCGGTTACCGAGTCGGTGATTTGCAACCTTGGAACCAAACGTCCGGACGGCTTAGAGCCCGACACTGATCTAACGCTCTTTCATGGCGTACTGTACGGCGGGACGTACGCAGACAACGTGGATGGCCCTCGCGGCGCGATCTATTCGGTGACGACATCGGGGACCGAAGCGGTCGTGCAGATCCTCAAGGCCAAAGAGGCGCGCGTGTTGGGTGGAGCGCTCGCGCTGGGGCCGAAGCGGTCGGGAGGCGGATTGGCGTTTTACGCACCCGGCGACTTCAATAGCGGAAATCTCGGCACCGTGCTCGAGATTACGCCTTCGGGAAAAATCACGGTGCTTCACGCCTTTGCGGGCGGCAGCGACGGCGAAGAACCGGTCGGAGCGCTCGCGCCGGTAAACGGAACATTTTATGGAACGACGGCCGAAGGCGGCGGAACGACCCACTGCCGCAAACGCGGGTGTGGAACGGTCTACAGCATCACGACGGCGGGAGACGAAACGCCGATCTACCGGTTTACCGGCAGGGGTGACGGGGAGTATCCTGCGGCGGGACTGCTCGACGTCAACGGGACCCTGTTCGGCACGACCGAATCGGGCGGCGCGTACGATGACGGAACGATATTCTCGGTGACGACGTCCGGTGTCGAGACCGTGCTGCACAGTTTCGGATCGGCAGACGGAGAGTTTCCCGTCAGCGCCTTGATCGAGCTCAACGGCTCGCTGTATGGCACGACGAGGGGCGGCGGAAGGTTCCGGCGGCGGAGTGGTATATAGCTTGACTCCATCCGGAAGCGTGCAGGTTCTTCATTCTTTCGGCGGCGGATACGATGGTACGACTCCGCTCGGCCTTCTCAATATCAACGGCGTACTCTACGGCGCAACCGAGCTCGGAGGCACGTACGGTGCATGGACGGTCTACCGTGTCACGACGTCGGGCCACGAACGGGTGCTCTACAGCTTCACGGGCGGCGCCGATGGCGAATACCCATCGTCAACTCCGGTCGACATCAGGCGCACGCTTTACGGTGCGACGTTTTACGGCGGATCGCAGGCTTCAGGAGTCTTGTACGCGATTGGTCTGATGAAATGACCCCAACGATTGCAAAGAGGTCGATATGATTCGTTACTTGGCGTCGGCGAGCTTGATCGCGCTGCTCGCTGCCTGCGCCGGCGTTAGCAACGGCGCTTCGGGTCTTCCGCCCGGATCCTCACTCAACCGTGCGCTGCCCGGCACGGCTTTGAGGGAAGCGCCGCGCGGCGCGGTTACCGAGTCGATCGTTTACAACTTCGGAACCAAACGTCCAGACGGCTTAGACCCTGATACCGATCTAACGCTCTTTCATGGCGTCCTGTACGGTGGAACGTACGAGGACAACGTGCATGGCTTTCGCGGCGCGATCTATTCGGTCACCACGTCGGGGAGCGAAGCGGTGGTGCAGATTCTCAAAAAAAAGTGGGCGCGCGAGTTGGGTGGCGGTCTCGCACTGGGGCCGAAGGCGTCAGGCGGCGGAATGGCATTTTATGCACCCGGCGAACTGAATCGCGGACATCTCGGCAGCGTGCTCGAGATTACGCTGTCGGGAAAGATCACGGTGCTTCACGCGTTCGCGGGCGGCAGCGACGGCCAAGAACCGGTCGGAACGCTTACGCTGGTAAACGGAACGTTTTACGGAACGACGGCCGAAGGCGGCGACACGCCCGGCTGCCGCCGCAAACGCGGGTGCGGAACGGTTTACAGCATCACGACGGCGGGAACCGAAACGCCGATCTACCGCTTTACCGGACACGGTGACGGGGAGTCTCCCGCGGCGGGACTGCTCAATGTCAACGGGACCCTGTTCGGGACGACGCAATCGGGCGGCGCATACGATGACGGAACGATCTTCTCGGTGACGACTTCTGGTGTCGAGACCGTGCTTCACAGTTTCGGATCGGAAGACGGAGAGTTTCCCGAGAGCGGCTTGATCGAGCTCAACGGCACGCTGTACGGAACGACGAAGGCCGGCGGAAGGTTCGGCGGCGGAGTGGTGTATAGCGTGACTCCCTCCGGAAGCGTGCAGGTTCTTCATTCTTTCGGCGGCGGATACGATGGCGGCACGCCGCTCGGCCTTCTCAACGTCAACGGCGTACTCTACGGCGCAACCGAATTCGGAGGCACGCACGGCCAAGGGACAGTCTACCGCGTCACGACGTCGGACCACGAACGCGCCCTCTACAGCTTCACGGGCGGCGCGGACGGTTTATACCCATCCTCTGACCTTGTCAACATCAAGCGCACGCTCTACGGCACGACGTCTTACGGCGGATCGCAGGGCGCCGGAGTCTTGTACGCGATCGGCCTCGCGAATTAGCGGCCACGACTGCAAGGAGGTTGAAATGATTCGTTACGCATTAGCGGCGATTGCCGTAACGCTGCTTACGGCTTGCGTCGGCTCGAGCACCGGTGCTCCGGGCATTCCGCTCCAGGTTTCGCAAGACCACTCTTCGCTTCGCGCGTCTTCACGGGAAGTTCCACCCGGCACGGTTACCGAGTCGGTCGTTTACAGCTTTGGAACGAAGAGCCCGGACGGCTTGCGGCCCGACACCGATCTCACCGAATTTCGCGGCGTGTTGTATGGCGGAACCACGTCGAACAATCTGAGCCACTACAAAAATCGTGACGCTACGATCTATTCGGTGACGACATTGGGCAACGAATCGGTGTTGCGGTTCCTAAAGGATACAGAGGCGCAACAGTTAGGTCAAGGGCTTGCGCTGGGACCGAAGCCGCCGGGAGGCGGCACCGCGTTTTACGTGCCGGGAGCGTTTACCAAAAACGGTCTCGGTACCGTGTTTGAAATTGGTCGCTTGGGAAAGACGACCGTCCTTCATGAGTTTTCGGGCGGCAGCGACGGCGCGGAGCCAATCGGAACTCTTACGCTGGTAAACGGAACGTTTTACGGCACGACGGCATTGGGCGGCGGCGAAACGGAATATTGCCAAGCCGGATGCGGAACGGTGTACAGCATCACACCGGCGGGAGATGAGACGCCGATTTACCGGTTTAACGGATCACCTGACGGGGCCTTTCCCGAGGCAGGGCTGCTGAACGTCAACGGCACGCTCTTCGGCACGACCGAAGCGGGCGGCGCATATGATAACGGAACGCTATTCTCTGTCACGACGTCCGGCGTCGAGACCGTGCTGCACAGTTTCGCACCGTACGAAAATCAGCCTTCCAGCCCGATCGCGGTCAACGGCACGTTATACGGCACGACTGAGTACGGCGGACAGTTCGACGCGGGAACGGTATATAGCGCGACTCCCTCCGGGAGCGTGCAGATTCTGCATTCTTTCGGCGGCCGGCGCGATGGATATTATCCCCTCGGACTCGTTAACGTCAACGGCGTACTTTACGGCGCGACGGAGTCCGGAGGCACGTCCAATGACGGTACGGTCTTCCGCGTCACGACGTCGGGCCACGAAAGGGTACTCCACAACTTCACGGGCGGCGCCGACGGCCAATTCCCGGCCGGAAACCTGGCCGATGTCAAGCATACGCTCTACGGCACGACGCTTTACGGCGGCTCGCAGGGTCAAGGAACCGTCTATAAGATCAGTTTCGCGAAGTAGTTGGCCCCTTCGACTCCGCTCAGGATGACACTGCTGATTTCTTCGTTGCGGTTATTTCGTGCTGACCGCGGCTCCGTCCCGAATTGAGTACGGATTTGCAAGCGTGCAAAGTCGGCGTTCCCGAGCACTTTTTTCGACAACCTCGACGATTTTTTGCGCGATGAGGCCGTGAGCTTGCGGTGCACGGTCGAGGTGGGCGGCCGCAACATCATCCGCGTGGCGCCCGACGCCTCATGGATGTCCATATCCATCGGCAAACCTACGCCCTTTCCACCGACATCTGCGGAGAGCCTACTAGCGTCTGATAGACCACGCAATAGCGTTCGGTCAAGCGTAGGAGTGTATCGAGCTGGTCTTGCGCCGCGTCTGTTCGAGCTCGAAGCGAACGCGTATGTGCGAGAACCCGACTGGGGCATCTTTAGCTACGCAGAGTGTACCGGCGGAAGTCGAGGTCGCCTTCAACCTTTACGGCGCCTGCGCGCACGTCGACGCCCGTCGCAGTGGCAACCGCGCTAAGCGTGACGCCAGCGCACGCGGCGAGCGCCTCCAGCAACATGTCGCCGGAACACGCGCTTGCGCCGTCGCCGCCGGTCATCGGATGCAGCCCGGCGTTGATAATCGCCTTGCCAGTCTGCACACTGCAAGTCACGCCCTCGCCGAGGCGGCCTTCGGCTTTGAGCGTGGTGGTGGCCACCTGCGGTTCTTCCTTGTACCGCGCTTTGAGGGGTGCCTGAACTGCGCGAAGTTCTGCCGAGTTCATGACGGGTAGAGCGATGCTGACGGTAACGCTAAATAATTGATCATTCTCAAGATGGCCATGGCGTTCGACGACGGCCGGGCGCTTCCCACGATCGGCGTGCTCGCTAGGACCCCCATATCGATTCGTTACGGCTAAAGTACGAAGTCCAGGCTATCACCACCGTGCGGAGCGTCATCGCCTTGGCGGTGACGGTCGGCAATCGCTCGCTCAGGCTCTAGGCCGCTTCGATCTCGACGTGCACCCGCTGTTCCAGCGGGGTCACGTCGGCCGGTATCGGTTCGCCTTCATCACGACGCACCTCGAGGCTTAGTTCTATTGCTTCCCGTGCCATCGCCAGCGCCTCTTCGACGGTTTCGCCTTGGGTCGCCACTTCCGGGAGGGCCGGCACCAACACGGAATACCCACCCGCTTCGCGCTCAGGCGTCAGGATCACAGTATAATCGCGCACGATCGGGACCATCCTTATCGCTTCGCCGCGAGAACAGCGCATCGCCCTCGGGCTTGTCGCTCTTAGCTCGCAGATCTCTAGCATTTGGGCTGACCCCACCGTTCGGGCAGTATTGACGGTCATTGGGCATGCCGGCGGAGCCAGGCGACCGACCGTAGTCCCACCCGCCGTAGGCCCACTTTACTCTATCTGGCTTACGCCAGTGCAACGGCCGTGCAACAGAGTGGATCGAAACGGTTCGTTTTGGACAGTATCGGTCAGTATCATGAGCGCCTGAAAACCCAGGCGGCATCGAACTCTTTAGTAATACGCAGGATCGGCCAGGACCGCCGTCAGAAACTTCGAATCCCGCTGGGGCTACCAACACTCGCCTTATTTTGTGGGCATTTTTTATTGTTGAGCTCGAGCTGGTGCAAAATCAGGTGCAAACGTTGTTTAGAATGACCGCCGACGACGAGCGGCCTCGAGCGACTCGCCGAAGCGCTTCGCCGCTCGAATCTTCGCGTCGTCGAGGATTCTCACATAATGCTTCAGCGTGGTCGTCATCGATGAGTGCCCGAGCAGTCGCTGGATGACTTGAACCGGAACGCCAGCATTGGCCGTCTGCCCGACGCGCAGATAAAACCACGACGAAAACTCGATTAGAGAATGCTCTCGGTGCCTGCGACGTTGCTTTTAGGCGCGGCTCGTTGCATCTCTCATTACCAACTAAAGACGATCGCGCCGTTCCCCTCTTCTTCGAGGCTTGCTGGAAGTGAACGTGGGTTGCGCCCGGCTCGACGTAACCTGAGCCACCACCGCCGCCGCCACCTGCGTTTGTTGGGTCTGAGCCTCCGCCCCCGCCCTCTCCGTAGTAGCCGCCGCCTCCACCGCCACCGCTTCCGCCGACGTAGCTCGTAGCCAGGCACACACCGCCGTTTCCGCCCGCACCGAATGCTCCTGAGCTCCCAGGAGCTCCACTGCCGCCGCCACCGTAGCCGCCGGCACCCCCGTTGCTTTGTGTTCCTCCCTGGCCGCCGCCGCCATTCCCGGACAGGCTCCCTGACGGCCCCCCTTTTCCGTTGCCGCCTTTCTTGCCACCGCCGTTACCGCCGTCGTTGCCGCCTCCGCCCCAGTAGCCGCCTTCGCCGCCGCCGCCGCCGGCCACGAGAATGCGGTCCGCTAGCGTATCGCCGCCCTCTCGTACATCGGACGCGCCACCACCGCCCCCGCCCCGAGTGCAACCGGAAGCAAATGCGCTGCTCCCGCCACCATTGAATCCGCCGGTTATGCCGGATCCTTTGCCGCCGACAAAGACGGCCAACGTCTCACCCGGTTGAACGGGAATCGTAGCCGTTACGTGGCCGCCACGGCCGGGATGGCACGTAGAAGCGCTCGCGAGCAGCGCCCGCCGCCCCGCGCGCATCGATGTTGATGGACGTCACACCCGCCGGTACTTTGAAGGACTGTTCACCGCCCGTGTATTTGAACGACTGTTGCTGTGGCGACGCGTGTTCATTAGCTGGTAACGGAAGAGGTGCTAACGTTCCGGCGCCGGCTCCGCACGAGGCCAGTACGAAGAATTGACGAAAGCGAAACCGCGAAGCGGGTAAAAGTGCGGGTGTACATATCCATCGTCCTTTCGCGTTGTGTTTTGCGCGCGCCCGAGCGCGTGAGAGGGGGCACTCTCGCCGCAACCCGTTTCGCGCCTGCTTCGGGCACTTCCCCGCTAAAGTGTGGTGTGCCGGGGTGCCCGGAATCACACGCGCTAGCGAGCAACGTTCCGCCGCAGGTACCGTTTCCTCGCTGGCAGCGGTGATGATGTAACCTCGTTGGGAGCAGGACAGGTAAGACGTCATTTCGGCTTGCCAACGAAGCCATTCGAATCGCCGGCAGTCACCCCCAAGCTGCGTCAGGTGGAGTAGGCCCAGTTTACTCGTTCTGGCTTACGCCAGTGCAACAGCGGTGCAACAGAGCGGATCGAAACGGTTCGTTTATAGGTGGTATCGGTCAGCATCGCGTTTGCCCGAAAACCCTGACGGCATCGAACTCTTTAGTAATGGCCAGGATCGGCCAGGACCGCTATCAGAAATTTCGAATCCCGCTGGGGCTAATTCAAAACTAGTTATTTTGCAAGGGTTTCCGGCGCAAGACCGGGTGTGGGAAAGCCGATTTGTCGAGTGGCCCGGGGGAATCGCACCCCCGGGCTCTCCCAAAACCGTACGTGAGATTCTCACCTCATACGGCTCCTACCATCCGGCTCGTCCGAAAAGCGTTCCAGTGAGCAAAGAGCTT
>JBAVSO010000200.1:0-11651 GCA_049695635.1 Candidatus Cybelea sp.
GCACGACGCTCGTGATGGGGGGCTGGCAACCAGCGCATCCGACTGCTAGGTGAGGGGGTCTAAAGAGCGATGGAGTTCGTAGTGCGAGCGCGCCTGGGGACTTTTCAACCCAACGCCGACGTTTTCATCGACGAGGAAGATAGCCGGGTGGTGGTCGTTGTCGAGGTGGCGGGCGCGGACCCCGAGAGCCTGCGCATCGGTTTCGACGAGCGCTGCCTGGTCGTCGCCGGGCGGCGCGCCGAGGCAGTGCGTTTGCGGTGCGGCTCCTTTGTTCAGAAGGAGATCGTGCACGGCGAGTTCGTGAAGCGCATTCATTTGCCGGTGGCGATTGAATACGAGGGCGTTGCGGCAAGCTATGACGACGGTCTTTTGATCGTCGTAGCGCCGATCGCGGCGACCGCCTATATGCCGACCGCGCGGACCGAGCTCCACGTCATGGTGAAGAGGACCCACTCGTAGGCAATGGCCGAAAAATCTGCCGAGAACATCGTACCCGCCAACCAGATCGGCATCTTGCCGCTTCAGGAAGCGGTGCTCTTTCCGCATACCGTCATCCCGCTGGCCGTCGTAAAGAAGCCCGGCATACAGCTGGTCGAGGAAGCGTTGCGTGAAGGAAAGCCGATCGGGCTGGTCGTGCTGAAAGATCGCGAGATCGAAGACCCCGGCCCCGAGGACGTGCAGCGTGTCGGCACGATCGGCGTTATTCAGAAGATGCTCAAGGTTCCCGACGGAACGCTCCGCTGCATCATCGCGGGACAGCAAGTCTTTAGGATCGAGCAGTTCACTCAGGTTTCGCCCTACATGGTCGCAGCATACGCCGAGCTGCCCGATGCGACGGTAGAGAACGAAGAGCTCGTCGCGATGCAGCGCAATCTTGCCGGGCTCTTTCAAAAGCTGCTGTCGTATCTGCCGCAGGCGCCGCGCGAGATGGAGATGGAGGTCGCGAACATCACCGATCCGGTGGTGCTCACGTATTTCGTCGCGTCTACGATGCGCCTCGAAACCGCCGACCGCCAGGCGCTGCTCGAAGAGCGGGACACCGCAAAGCGCATGCGCAAGCTCACGCTGCTGCTGACGAAGGAGCTCGAAGTCGTCGAGCTCGGTCATAAGATCCAAAGCGACATTCAGCGTGAGATGGAGAAGAATCAGCGCGAGTTCTATTTGCGGCAGCAGCTGCGCGCGATTCAAGAGGAGTTGGGTGAAGTCGATCCGCAGCAGGCCGAGACGAACGAACTGCGCACGAAGATCGACGCTGCCGCGATGCCCGAAGATGTGAAGAAGGCCGCCGACCGCGAGCTCGAGCGCCTGGCGCGCGTTCCACAAGCGAGTCCCGAGTACGGCGTCATCCGGACATACCTCGATTGGCTCGTCACCTTGCCTTGGAATACCGAGACGGCCGACCACATTGACATCAAAGCGGCTCGGACAATTCTCGACGAAGACCACTACGACCTCGACAAGATCAAAGATCGCATCATCGAGTACCTTGCCGTCGGAAAGCTCAAGAAGAAGCTAACGGGGCCAATTCTCTGCTTTGTCGGACCGCCCGGCGTCGGCAAAACGTCGCTCGGTCAATCGATCGCCCGCGCGATGGGGCGCAAGTTCGTGCGTCTCTCCGTCGGCGGCGTACACGACGAAGCCGAGATCCGAGGCCATCGGCGCACCTACATCGGAGCGATGCCGGGGACGATCGTCCGAGCGATGCGCGACGCTGGTACACGCAATCCGGTGATGATGATTGACGAGATCGATAAGGTCGGTTCGGATTTTCGCGGCGACCCGCAATCGGCGCTGCTCGAGGTGCTCGATCCCGAGCAGAACGTGCATTTTCGCGACCACTACCTCGATTTGCCGTTCGATCTGTCGGCCGTACTCTTCATCTGCACCGCGAACACGCTCGACACGATCTCGCCGCCGCTGCGCGACCGGATGGAGATCATCACGCTCCACGGGTATACCGAGCTTGAAAAGCTTCAGATCGCCAAGCGTTATCTCTTAAAGAAGCAGCGCGAGCATAACGGCTTGCGCGAATCCCAGGCACAGATCAGCGACCAGGCGATTCGTGGGATCATCAACGATTACACGCGCGAAGCCGGCGTGCGAAACTTGGAGCGCGAGATCGGAACGGTCTTCCGCAAGATCGCCCGGAAAATCGCCGAGTACCCGCGATTCAAGGGACGGGTGAAGCCCACGAATCTCGCCGAGTATTTGAGCAAACCTCGGTTCTTCAACGAGGTGCGTAAGCGCGTGGCATCGGTCGGTGTCGCGACCGGCATGGCATATACGCCGGTCGGCGGCGACATTCTCTTCATCGAAACCCAGGGAATGCCGGGAACCGGCAAGCTCGTGCTGACCGGGCAGCTTGGCGATGTGATGAAGGAAAGCGCGCAGGCTGCCGTTTCGTTCCTGCGCTCGCGCTCGAATGAGCTCGGGTTGCCGGCGGATTACTTCTCGAAGCACGACATTCACATCCACGTGCCGGCCGGTGCGACGCCGAAAGATGGCCCGTCCGCCGGCATCGCACTGGCAACCTCGATCGTGTCAATGCTCTCCGGCATAAAGGTCGACCCGAATCTTGCGATGACGGGTGAGATCACGCTCACCGGGCAAGTTCTGCCGATCGGCGGGCTCAAAGAGAAGGTGCTGGGCGCGAAGCGCGCCGGAATCAGCAAGATTCTCTTCCCGCGCCGCAACGAGATGGACCTCGACGACATTCCGAAGGAAGTGCGCGACAGCATGACGTTCGTTCCCGTCGACGAGCTTTCCGAGGTCTTCTATCACGCTCTGGGAAAGCGAATGATATCGCCGGTTCCGCTCGGCGATCACGCCAAGACGAACAATGTCGTGCCCTTGCGCCTGCGCACGGCTCAAGTGAAGCGTCGCAACGGCGCGGTGAAGCGGCGCGCCGAGCGCAAACGCCCGGTCAAGCGATAGCCTCGCCGCGGCCTGGGAACCCCCGGGCGGGCAACCTGATTTCCTTGGTTTGTCAAGCGCACGCGCGGCAATCGGCAGGCGCGCCGCTTTAGCGACGTCTGCTTCGCGTGTTATTGTGAGCCAGAGCGACCGCCGGCGGTCATTGACCGTCGCCGACGCTGACCGGAATGCCTTCGAACGAAGTGGAGAGCACGACGAGCGTGACGATGTGGACCGATGCGGGCTCTAGATAGTTCAGCAGTTCTTCGAGATGCTGCACGTCGCGCACGACCGCCTGGGCGATGAACGAGAAATCGCCCGTCACGCGGTAGCAGGCGAGAACTTCCGGTCGCTTGCCGACGATGTTGACGAAGCGCGCATCCGGACCGTTGGGGCGCGCCAAGATGAACGCCGTTACCGGATATCCCAGCTTCGCTGCCGAGAGCCGGGCCTGATAGCCTTCGATGATGCCGGCAGTTTCGAGGCGACGAATTCGCTCCGCGACGCTGGTTGCCGAGAGGCCGACGCGCTTGCCGATCTCCGCGAACGATTCGCGTCCGCTTCGTTGCAGCTCGCGAAGAATCGAGCAATCGACGCGATCGAGGGCATGAAACATCACGAAGGCGATTTTCATTGCAGCTTGCGAGTTCCCCGCCATGATTGACTGCACGCTCGTGACTTGCGAGGCGGTGCCGGCGCTCGACCCCGACGACCGCTTACTGCTCGACGAGCTTCGCAGTCGCGGGTTGAGCGTCTCGATCGCCATCTGGAGCGATCCATCGGCGCAGTGGAGCGCGAGCCGGCTCTGCGTGCTGCGTTCTACCTGGGACTATCATTACCGATACTCCGAGTTTTTTGCATGGCTCGATCGCGCCGAAATGGTCACGAACGTGAAAAACGAGCCGAATCTCATCAGGTGGAACTCCCATAAATCGTATTTGCGCGAGCTCGAGCGACGCGGCGTCCGAGTCGTACCGACGACGTGGATAGGCCGCGGCTCGAAGCGGAACCTGGTGGAGCTCGCGCGCGGCAACGGCTGGTCCGATCTCGTACTGAAGCCGGCATACGGCGCTGCGTCGCACGAAGTGCGCCTGATCCGCGGAGTCGCTGCGGGCCACGCAGCAGGCCAAGCTCACCTCGATCGCATGACGCGGGTACATGACGTGCTGGTGCAGCCCTACCTCGATGCTGTCGTTGGCTACGGTGAGCGGGCTTTGGTATTCTTTGCCGGGCGGTACTCGCACGCGGTCGTTAAGAAGCCGTTCGATACGGTGCTCGCCGTTGGCGATGCACGGTCGTCGCGCGTTGAAGCGGATGATTGCGAAATCGCGACGGCAAGGCAAGCTCTGCGCTTCGTGCCGGGGCGGCCGCTCTATGCACGCGTCGACCTCCTACGCGACGATTCCCACAACGTCTGCGTCAGCGAGGTCGAGCTGATCGAACCCGGCCTCTATCTCGGGGTCGACGCGTCGGCGACGCGCCTTTTCGCTGAGGCGATCGAGAGCGAACTTGCCTCCATGCCGCTATGACGCCGTCGGTTCCCTCGGCGGTCAACTTCACTCGAGGCAGGTACGTCCTCCCTGCATTTTCCCTTGACCTGCTAGCAGGGCGGTGGTACGTTTGGAGAGTCCCTCGGCGCACAGCCTCACTCAAACCGTCCCGCCGCCGAGTAAGACCGCAAAAACTTAAGGTTCTAGAAGGAGCTTCCCATGATGACTTTGCGTCAAGGGACTTTTCGATTTCTCACGCGTGGAATCGCGCTCGCGCTGCTGACGAGCGTCGTCGTGGCATGCAGCGGCGGCTCAACGACGCCGGCAACGGCGCCCAACGGGATCGGACCGTCGTCCCTCGGCAGCCCGGCCGCCAAAACGGTGTACAAATTCAGAACGATAAACAACGTCGCCGATCTAACCTTCAATCAGCTGCTGGGCATCAGCCGTGCCAAACAGATCGTCGGCTATTACGGCAGCGGCGCTCCGGGCCACCCGAACAAGGGCTACCGGATATCGCCTCCTTTTAAAGGGCATAACTTCACGCCCGAAAACTTCCCCGGTTCCAGGCAGACGCAGGTCACCGCGATCAACAATCTCGACGACACGGCGGGCTTCTGGGTCGACCGCAAGGGCGTCAATCGCGGATTCATCCACTGGAACGGCCAGTTTACCGACTATGCTTGGCCGGGCAGTAGCGTCACTCAGATTCTCGGGCTCAACAACTCGGGTCAAGCCGTCGGCTTCTATACGCTAAGCGGCACGAACTTCGGCTTCCAGCTGGATCGGGTAACCAAACAGTTCACGTCGATCGCGCCGCCCGGCGCCTCCAACGTTACCGCAACCTCGATCAACAACGCCGGCGAAGTCGTCGGTTTCTACACGAGCGGCAGCGAAACCATTGGGTTCGTCAAGGCCGGGAGCGGCTACACGAATCTTAGCTATCCCGGTTCGACGGTCACGATGCCGTTCGGCATCAATAACCACGGCGATATCGCCGGGGCGTACGTTGATAGCTATGGTGCCACCCATGGCTTTCTGATGACCGCTGCGACGAGCAGCTGGTCCTCGTTCGACGATCCCAACGGTGTTGGAACCACCACGATCAACGGACTGAACGACAGAAGAGACATGGTCGGCTTCTACACCGACAGCTACGGCAACACCGACGGAATGCTGATGGTGCTCGTCCCCGTGAGGCCTTAAACGCCCTTATTGCGCTGTAGCGCAATTCAATCAAGCGCCCTCGCAGACGTCGTTGGCGGCTGCGAGGGCGCTCCGCCGATACGAAGTTCGCCTTCAAAACGATCGATAACGGCAAAGATCGGCAACGCCGATGGGATGCTCATCAAACCTATCTGATAACGGGTCCTCGGTGCTTTAGTGCACCTCGACGCCGGCGCCTTCGCGGACGTCGCCAATGACGGCCGCCAGGGCGCCGCGATCTTGAAGCTCGCGAACGAGGATCGGCAGACGCTCCCGGGCGATGCTTACGAGTAATCCGCCTGAGGTTTGAGCATCGGAGAGGCCGACGCGCACGGCGTCGGGCACCGAGTTTGCAAACTGGGTAAATGTCGCGTGGGTCTGCGCGTTGTGGCGCGTGCCGCCGGGTACGATGCCTGCGTTGATGAGTTCGAGCACTCGGTCCATAAACGGCACGGCGTTCGCATGGATGACGAACCGCACGTCGGATGCGCGCGCCATGCCGCCGCCGTGACCGAGCAGACCAAAACCGGTGACGTCGGTCGCGGCGTGCGCTTGCGCTGCGAGCATCGCTTGCGCCGCGGTATCGTTGAGCGTGGTCATCGCGCGCACGGCTTCGTCGAGATCGCTTGGCGAAATCGCGCCGCGCTTGAGTGCGGTAGTGAGAACCCCCGTACCAAGCGGCTTGGTCAGCACTAGCGCGTCGCCGGGACGCGCACCCGCATTCGTAACGATGCGCTTGGGATCAACGATGCCGGTTACCGCCATGCCGTACTTCGGCTCCGCGTCTTTGATCGTGTGCCCGCCGATGACGGCGACGCCGGCGGCGCGTGCCACGTTCGCACCACCGTCCAAGATTTGCGTCAAAATATCGAGGTCGAGGTCTTCGGGGAAAGCGACGATGTTGAGCGCGAAGAGCGGGCGCCCGCCCATCGCGTAGACGTCAGAGAGCGCGTTTGTCGCGGCAATGCGGCCGAAGTCGAACGGATCGTCGACGATCGGCGTAAAGAAATCAACGGTCGAGACGAGCGCGCTATCATTACTTAGCAGATAGACGCCCGCGTCATCGCTGCTGCCGTACCCGACGAGCACACGCTCGTTGGTTGCGGGCGCGACGCGCTCCATCACGCGCTGCAACTCGGCTGCGCCGAGTTTTGCGGCGCAACCGGCGCAACTCGAAAGCTCGGTCAAGCGGATGCCTGCGACGTCCATCGAAGTGGGTATTTCGATGCCAAGGCAAGTACTATTCCTGCCCGGACCGGTGACGGTAGCGCAGCCGGTGCTCGAAGCCGCGGCCAGTCCGATGATCAACCATCGCGGCGAAGAGTTCGCACGGCTCCTCGAACGCCTCGACGCGGCGCTGCGTCCGGTCTTCGGCACGAGCGAAGAGGTGCTTTTGCTCGGCAGCTCCGGTACCGGCGCGATGGAGAGCGTCGTTTCGAACCTCTTCTCGCCGGGTGAGTTATTGCTGTCGTGCGCGGTCGGTGCTTTCGGCAAACGGTTTGGCGCGATCGCCGCCCGTTACGGCTGCATCGTCGAGACGCTCGAAACCCCTCTCGGCGCTGCCCTCGACCCGGCCGCGCTCGGTGCTCGTCTCACCGCCGACTCGAAAAAAGAGATTGCCGGCGTGCTTTTGACGCACAATGAAACGTCGACCGGCGTCGCCTGCGACATGGCCGCGCTCGCGACGATTCTGCGCGCGCACGGCGCGATATCGCTCGTTGATTCGGTGAGCGGCCTAGCCGCGTCGGAGTTTCGGATGGATGAATGGGGTTACGACGCGGTCGTTAGCGCGTCGCAAAAAGGACTTGCGGCGCCCCCGGGAGTCGCGATGGTCGCGCTGAGCGCGCGCGCTCAAAAACGGATCGAAAGCGCACGCCTTCCGCGCTTCTACTTTGACCTGCAGCACGCGCGCGAGCTGGCGCGCAACGGGGAGACCCCCTGGACTCCCCCAATCTCAATTCTCTACGCGCTCGATACCGCCTTAGAGCGCTATCATGCCGAGGGAATGGAGAAGGCCTTCGCGCGTCACGCTCGCTTTGCCGCGATCATTCGGAGTGCGCTGCAGCGGCTTGGATTCACGCTCGTTTCTCGCCCGGGCGCGCACTCCCCGACGGTCGTTGCCGCCTATCCGCCTTCCGGCGTCGACGCCAGCGCCTTGCTGAAGCGATTGCGCGAGACGCACGGCGTCGTACTTGCGGGCGGCCAAGGCGAGCTTGCCGGAAAGATCGTTCGCTTCGGCACGATGGGCGACGTGGGGGACGTAGATCTACTCGGCGCCATCGAGGCGATCGAGCTCGAGGTACGCGTCATAAGTGGTGTCGCCTGAAGTACGGCATCGCAAACGGGCGCGCGAACCACGGAATTGTGGAAAGGATTGCATCGTCGATCGGCGCGTCGTAGGTAACGAGATACGGCGCCAGCCGCGATTGATGGAGACCGTCGCGGATATCGCTTGAGAGCGGAAAGAAGAGCGCAACGAAGAGCACCAGCCATAACAGGACCGCGCCCTTTGCAAAACCGATCGCAGCGCCTCCGAGCGCATTCCCAAAGCCGAGCAACGGAAGCTTCGCGATCGTGCCGAGCAATCGCGCGACGATTAAGATCACGATGTAGGTCGCAAGGCCGGTCGCAAACATTCCGATGACGTGCGCCGATCCGGGAGCGAGGTGCGTGAGATTCTCGATCTGCGCATCGAAGCTCCCGTTATAGAACCACGGCGTCACGAGCGCAGCCGTTACCGCGACGGCACCGCCGAGCTCCGAAACGAAGCCGCGGGAGTAGCCCTTTAGGATTGCGAGTGCCAGCACGATGACGATAATGATGTCCGGCCACGCGACGCCGGCGATCACGTTCGAATGACTGCTCCAAACCGCTCGCGCAACGCGTCGAGCACGCGCGCTATCGCCGCATCGGCTTCTTCATCGGTGATCGTTGCCTCGAAGCGCTGCAACGTCACGCGCACCGCGAGGCTTTTGCTTCCCTCGCCCACCTGCGGTCCCCGGTATTCGTCGAAAACTGCGACGCCGGTGCAGAGCGAACCGAGCGCAGTCGCGATTGCACTCTCAATCTCTTGCGCGCCGACGCCGATCTCGACGACGAGCGCGAGGTCGCGATAGGTAGATGGAAATCGCGACGGCGGCGTGTAACGCGGTGTTGCGTAGGGAGGCAGTGAGCGAACGTCGAGCAAACAAAGATAGGCGGTTTCTTTGAGATTGCGCGCTTTGGCCAGCCGTGGGTCGACGCAACCGATGACGCCCATCTCGACGCCGTCGATCGCAACGAGCGCCGTCTTGCCGGGATGAAAGCCCGGCCGCATAGCCGGTTGGCTGGAGGTCGTGCGTCCGGTTACCTCACGTACCAACGCTTCGCAATCGCCTTTAAGGCGCAGGAAGGACGAATCGCGCCACGGCGGTTCATCCGAGTGTTCGGCGGCGAAGGCAAACCCTACCGACGTCTGCTCGGTAATCTCTTTGCCGGCCGCACTAAAAATATCGCCAATTTCGAAGACTCGCGCCGGCGCGCCCAGGGTGGCGAGATACGCGATCAGACCCGGGGCGAGGGATTCGCGCAGGAAGCGGTGCTCCTCGGAAATCGGGTTACGAACCTCGACGGCCTCGGAGGTCGCGGTTGCGCGCAGTGAGTGCGTTATCACCTCGCGATAGCCCAGCGCTGCGAGCTTGTGAGCAATTCGGCTCTCGAGCTCAAAGGCCGCGCTCGAGATGTCGTGTGCCCAGACTGGTGGAACGACCGCGGGAATGCGATCGTACCCCTCAATCCGCGCGATTTCTTCAACGAGATCGGCGGCAATCGTGAGGTCGCGACGCCAAGGCGGCGGCGTAACGGCGAGCGCATCATCTGCGGTAACCGTGACGTCGCAGCCAAGAGCGGTCAGATGCGCTGCGCTGCGTTCCGCCGGAATTGCCAGACCCAACAATCGCTCGACGTCACGCGCCGGCAACGCAATGGGCGGAGCGAACGTCAGGCCTGCGCCGAAGATGTGCGGGCGGTGGACCGTTACGCCGAGTTCGCTCAAGAGCTGTGCGGCGCGGGCCGCGCCGACGTCGGTCAGGGCCGGCGCCAACGACTTTTCGTGGCGCGCCGAGGCTTCGCTGCGCAGACCCAACGCGGTGCTCATCCGTCGAACTCGCGTACCGTTGAAGTTCGCGGCCTCGAGCACGACTGCGGTGGTCATGGCGGTGACTTCGCTTGCGGCGCCCCCCATCAGCCCTGCCAGGCCGAGCGCTCGCTCGTCGTCGGCAACGACGAGCGCTTGCGGCGAGAGCGTGCGTTCGACACCGTCGAGGGTAACGATCTTCTCATTGTCGCTCGCACTGCGCACGATCAAGTGCATCTGCGCGATCGCGCCGGCGTCGTAGAAATGCAGCGGTTGTGCCGTCTCGAGCATGACGTAATTCGAAACATCGACGAGGTTGTTGATCGGTCGCTGTCCCGCGAGCGCCAGGCGAATGCGCATCCAGGCAGGTGCCGGCGCGACGCGCACGCCGTCGAAGCGTTGCGCGACGAAACGATGGCAATCGGGGGATTCGATCGAGACGCTTGGCTCCAAGCCGGAGGTTTTCGCCTCGGTGCCTGGATTGGCGAATGACGGCAGCCGCAACGGCAGGTTGTACGAGGCCGCCAGTTCGCGCGCCAACCCGAGAATCGACATGGAGTCGGGGCGGTTTGCGGTAATCTCTACGTCGAGCACGTCTGCGTCGAGACCGAAGAACTCGACGACGTTGCTGCCGAGAGCGGTCGTTGAGTCGAGTTGCAAAATTCCGTCTTCGAACCACTCTGCCGGCAGCGCAAGCTCGTCGGCCGAGATCATCATCCCTTGCGATGCGACACCGCGCATCGTACGCGCCTCAATCGTTAACTCGGGGAGCTTTGCACCGATAGTCGCGACCGCAATCGTTTGCCCGGGCGCGACGTTGGTCGCGGCCGTCGCGATCGTCAGCGCTTCGGCGCGGCCGACGTCGACTCGCGCGACCAGCAGCCGGTCGGCGTTAGGATGTTTCTCCAGCGCCGAGATCCTGCCGGTAACCACGCCGGTGATTGCCGGTCGCTTCTCGACGGCGGCGACGGGAAAGCCGAGCATTGCGAACCGGTCGGCGATCTCGTCTGCATCGTTGGGGACTGCGACGAACTCGCGCAGCCAGCTTATCGGGACGCGCATAGCTCCGCGATCAACTTAACTGCTGTAGAAAATTTGGGTCGCTGTCAATGAAACGACGAATGTCGTCAACATCGTATCGCGCGAGTGCGAGTCGCTCGACACCCCAACCAAACGCCCAGCCTGAGTAACGGTCGGGATCGTAACCAACTTCGCGCAGCACGTTCGGATGCACCATGCCGGCCCCACCGAGCTCGATCCATCCCGAACCGCCGCACATACCGCAAGTTCGAAACGTGCCGCGCGCGTTGCCATCCCCCTGCGGCGCAGTCGCTGGGACTTCCCCAGTTCCCTTACACTTTGGACAGGTCGTATCTACCTCGGCGCTCGGTTCGGTGAATGGAAAGTAGGAAGGTCGGAAACGAACCCTTTGCTCGGCTCCGAAAAGCTCGCGACATAGGCCGGTGAGCATGCCCTTCAAGTGGCCGAAGTGAATGCCTTCCGCGACGAGCAATCCCTCGACTTGGTGAAATTGAAAGAGGTGACGTGCGTCGAGTGCATCGCGCCGATAGCATTTTCCGGGCGCGACGATAGCGACCGGCGGACGATGCCGTTGCATCGTTCGGATCTGAATCGGCGAGGTGTGCGGGCGAAGCAACAGGGTGTCGGTGAGCCAAAATGAATCGAAGTTCTCGCGCGCCGGATGATCGCTAGGGATATTGAGCGCGTCGAAATTGTAGTAGTCGGGCTCGGCCTCGGGGCCTACGACGACGGCAAAGCCGTGGCGCCTGAAATACGCGCAGCTGTCCTCGATCACGCGCCGCACGGGATGAATCGAACCGGCAAGCGGCGGGATTGATGGAAAGGTTACGTCGATCGAGGCGGCCAGCTCGGATTCAAAGCTGCGCGATTCGAGTCCCGCGCGAAGC
>JBAVSO010000201.1:0-6771 GCA_049695635.1 Candidatus Cybelea sp.
CACGTCTTTCGTTCGCGAGTTCCGCGGGCCCGATGCACTCATCGAGTGCACCATGGTTGATTCCGCCGAAACGAATGTATCGCGGTGCCTCATGATTGTCGCCCACGTCGATAAGCAAACGAATCGCGCGACGGACTGGCCGCCCGACCTCGTTGCGCTGTTCTTTGAGTAAGCCCGGTTCCGAGTATACGTCTAGGCGCGCGCCGTTCGAGTGCCGTGGTAGACGCGTGCCCGACTCGAGCTTTTGCATTTAATTCCCACACACTGCCACAGTAATGTAGCCCCAGCGGGATTCGAACCATCGCTCGGGGGTCCCGGAGAGTCCCGTCCTCGACCGATGAGTGTTATTCTGCAAGGCTTTTCGGCGCACCGGATCCCGGCCGGTACCATCCTCTCCCGGCCTTTCCCGACCGCTTCGTTAGAAAATGTTAGAAAGGAGCAGCGTGCCATCGAAGCCGGCTCCGGGCACCTAACTCGGCATGGAGCACGCCCCGTGGTTCGAACGGAGTCACTTTCCGCGACGAGAGGCCGCCTATCGGCGAAGTGACCGCAGAGGCGAGGGCCGAAGTGGCTTTCGAGATCGCAGCTTGGCTGTTACGATGGAACTGACGCTCGGCGCCGAAGCTTTCAAGCGCTGATCCATTTATCGGTCAAGGAGCAAAGCATATGAAAAGGTTGGGTTTTGGCCGCAACGTGCTATGCATTTGCGTGGCGGCGGCATTGCTGCAAGGGTGCAACGGATCGCAATCACCGTTCAACCCAGCGATAGGGATTCAAAGCGCCGGCCATCTTGGGCAGGCGCCTGCCGCTAGCGGAAGCTACCGCGTTCTGTTCAGTTTCGCGAATCGTAAGCTCGACGGTGCGCTCCCCTTGGGGGCTTTAACAAACGTTAAGGGTACGCTTTACGGCACCACGGCGCATGGCAGTTTGGGGGCGGGTGGTGGGAACGGACTCGTCTTTAGCAGTGGCTCATCCGGGCGAGAACACGTTCTCTATCGATTCAAGAACGGAACCGATGGCAGACATCCGCAGGCGGCCTTGACGCTCTTCAACGGCACGCTCTACGGCACGACTGCGGCTGGCGGGGCGAACGGCTACGGCACGGTCTTCAGCTTATCCACGACGGGAAAAGAGCACGTTCTTTATAGCTTCAGCGGCGTGCCGGACGGTTCAGATCCCAAGGCGTCACTAACCGTGATGAACGGCACGATTTACGGCACGACCCAGTCTGGCGGTATGAGTGGCGATGGAACGATATTTAGCGTAACTACAAATGGAAAGGAACGCGTTCTGTACAGTTTCAAGGGGAACCCCGACGGCGCGAATCCCACGGCGGCTTTGACCGACTTGAATGGTACGTTATATGGAACGACGTCCGAGGGCGGTCTTCACGGCGGCGGCACTGTCTTTAGCATTACCGCAGAGGCAAAAGAACATCAACTCTACAGCTTCAAAGGTGCAGGGGATGCCGCGGTTCCCTATGCGGGCTTGACGGTTCTCAATGGTACGCTCTACGGGACGACCTACTTTTTCGGTTCACATTGCGCCAGCAGCGACGGCTGCGGCACGGTATTCAGCATTACGACCGGCGGACAGGAGCGCGTGCTTTATAGTTTCAAAGGCAGCCCTGACGGGCAGGGCCCGATCGGTGGCCTCATCGACCGCAACGGCACGCTTTATGGAACCACAATCTACGGAGGCGCTAACACCGCTGGTACCATCTTCAGCATAAGTACCGCCGGGAAGGAGCGCGTGCTGCATAGTTTCGGAGGCGCATCGGACGGAGAGGAGCCCGTTGCGGACTTGACTCTCGACAAGGATATGTTCTATGGCGCCACATACCGTGGCGGGACCATCAACCGGGGAACGGTTTTCGCGTTCACGCCACAGTAGTTTCGGCCGTGAATGCATTCTTGATTCGGCAAGGCTCCCCTGCAGTACTTTCGGGATGCGGCGGATTGCAGGCGGCGAGCTGCTTAACGTGAACGACCCGCAGTACGGCACGACGTTTAACAGCATTAGCACGGCCGGCGAGGAGCAGGTGTTGTACCGTGTTGGCGCCTACGCCGCTGGGTGGCCGGACGCGAGCTCGAGCAATAAGCGGCGAGGGCGCCCCGCCGCCAACGGGTGCGTGTGCGATCCGCTGGCGGCGCGACGTACCACGAGCGACAAAATCTAGTGAAGCGCGATCGATCGCATGTTGCTCATTCCGGTCTTCTTGCCTTTTATCGTGTTGATTGGCGCGACGTCGCCGGTCGCACCGGCCGCGTACTCCGTAACGTAACCGCCGACACCCTCGCCCGCGAGGTTTGAGACGTAGACGTTGTTGCTCGCGTCAAGAGCGATCCCGTAAGGGCTCTTGAGCTTCGTGTTTCCACCCTTAAGCTCCCGGATTGGCGCGACATTGCCGTTCGCACCCGCCCCATAGACGGTGACGGCATTCACGCAAGCGTTCACCACATATATGTTGGAACTAGAATCCAAAGCGAGCTGGTCATCCGAACACAATTTAGTCTTCCGGCCAGCGATCGTGCGAATGGGCGCGACATTGCCGTTCGCACCCGCCGTGTAAACGGTGATGCTCGGCGTCGAGTTCCCGACGTAAATGTTGCCGCTTGCATCCAATGCGAGGCCTTGAGGATCTGAAAGTCCTGTGTTTGTGCCGCCGATGGTCGCAATCGGCGCAACGTTGCCGTTTGCGCCAGGGCTGTACGCGGTTATGGTGGATTCGTTGCTTTCTTCCTCTGGCCCGTTCGCCGCGTAAATGTCGCCATTCACAGGATCAATCGCAACTGCCCACGGGTTGTTTAAGCCCGTATTGCTGCCAGTAATGTCTTGGATCGGGGGGACATTACCGTTCGAGCCCGCGGCATAGACGGTTATGGCCCCAGAATCCTGAGAGTTGGCGGCATAGATATTTTCGCTGTCGTCCAGGGCGATGCCCCAGTTATACTCAAGTTGGGTGTAACTGCCGGCGATGGTCTGAATCGGCTTCGCATTGCCCGTGGCGCCCGCAGCGTAGCCGGTCACGGAGTAGTTGCCGCCGCCATCTAGATTGGTCACGTAGAGGCAGGGACACGGGGATGTGGCATGTTTGCCAGCCCGGGATGTCTGTGGAACGGCGGGCGCCGTTGTCGCCGTCGAGGATCCGCCCGCGCAACTCGTAAGCGACGCGATAGCGATCGTCGCAAAGAGCGTATATGTCAGTGTCGAAGTCGGCATTGCCTGGTCCTTTCTTGCAGCTAGCAGTTACTGAATTCGTACAAAAAGCGCGACCACAGGCGCCCTCTTCGGCGGAAATACGGGTCGCCGCCAAAGACTGAAAACCAGCCGTCAAAGCCTCCGAGGACTCGGTCGCTGCACGCTAGTTGGCATATGTCTCCGCTCGCACCTCTCAAACAAACGTTGCGTAGCGCCTTAGCTTCGTCAGCGCCACGGGTTGGGAACCATCGCCTAGGCCGCCCGGATACGCGAAATTGTGCAGCACGTTTTCATCTCCGTGGACCGTGAGGCTGAACAGAATCCCCCCGGAGTTTGCTCCGCCGTTTTGAGTGGCGCCGTACAGTGTGTGGTTCAACATGACGAGTCCGCCAAAAGGATTCGCACCGTCACCGTGACCCCCGAAGCTGTGCAGTATGAGCTCAGTCCCTCTCTGATCGATGCTGAACACGGTCCCTTCGTTATGCCCTCCGCCGGAATAAGTAGTACCGTAGACCACTCCGTTGTTGACGATGACTCCGGCTTGGGGATTTGCGCCGTCGCCGTAACCATTAGCAAAGAGGTGCAACAGCGTTAACGTTTCGCTCGGGGTGATGCTATAGACGATTCCGGCTTGGCCCCACTCATAACCAGATCCACCCGCTGTCGTGGTTCCGTAGAGCACTCCGTTGAGGCCGGTAAGGCCACCAACTGGCGAGGCTCCGTCGGACGGAGGCCCAAGGAAGTTGTGCAGTATCGTGTACGCACCCTGACCTCTCGCGGAAATGCTGAACACCACTCCGCAGGTTCGTTGATAGTAAGCGGTGCAATTCCCACCGCCGCTGGTGGTACCGCCACTGCTGGTGGTGCCGTATAACGCACCGTTTATGGCGGCGAGAGACCCCTCCGGATACGCCCCGTCAGTCGAGTCAAAACGGTGTAAGACCGTTTCTGTTCCGCTCGGGATCGATCCGCCGAACAAGGGTTAACAGCTTGTGCGCTGCTTCGCGCGCACGCTGCCTTAAGACCGCGGGCTGCATGAGAGTGACGGCTGACAGCGACGGGTTTCTAAACGGATGGGGCAAGGGATTATCAATGAAAGTGTTTGTCCCACGAATAGCAATTCTGGGCGCGAGGTTCCCATTTGCCGTAATTGGATAGGCAGTTATGATTCGAGGTTCGATTCGCGGGCGTTAAGGAGAAAACAGTCCCATATCCGTACCCAGAACCACCGCCCATCTCCGTCGTACCGTAGAGCGTGCCCTTGACTTCAATCAGGTCTCCGTCTGGCTTTGCGCCGTCCTGACCGCCAGCAAAGTTGTACAGAACGGTCTCGCTTCCAGACGGCGTGATGCTAAAGACCGTCCCAAAGCCACTTGCGCCACCAGCGTAGGTCGTGCCATACATCGTGCCGTCGAAATTGAGCAGGCTCGTGGCCGGATTCTCACCATCCGGCGTGCCGGTGAACCGATAAAGAACGGTGTAAGTGCCCGACGGTGAGATGCTGAAAACCGTCCCGCAACCACCCAAAGTCGGGCAACCCGTGCCGCCCGTAAGTGTTGTGCCGTAGAGAGTACCGTCTATGGCGATCAGGTCAGCTATGGGGTCGGCGCCATCCGGCGTCCCCTGAAAACTATGAAGCACGCGTTCCGTTCCTGCGGTGCTCACCGAAAAGACGGTTCCGCGGTCACTTGTGCCGCCTGCTGACGTCGTGCCGTACAGCTTACCGCCGAGTTTGACGAGGCCCGCCTCCGGCAGTGAGCCATCGCCGCTGTTCTCTCCGGCGAAGCTGTAAAGGACGCTCTCGGCGCCAGACCCTGTGATGCTAAAGACCGTCCCGGCATCGCTCGTGCCGCCGGCAAATGTCGTACCGTACAAAGTACCGTTAACGGAGAGCAAGCTCGTCCATGGAAACGCGCCATCCGTTCCTCCCACCTCTGGGAAGCTGTGAAGAACAATGACCCTGCCGGTCGGTGCGACCTTGAAAACCGACCCGTAGTCGTACGCCCCGCCTTGAAAAGCCGTGCCATACAAATCACGGCCGACCGACGTGAGGTCCCTAAGGTCTTGCGTACCCTGTTTCTTGGTGAGTTTGTGAAGGACGGTCTCGACGCCCGACGTCGTGACGCTATAGATCGAACCTTCTCTGCTTGCGGTACTTTCGCTCGTCACCCCATACAGCTCGCCCTTGACGCGTGTTAGCCCAGCCGTTGGATAGATACCGTCAGGTTGGTGGCTTCCGAAGCTATAGAGCACCGTTTCGGTGACGGACGCGGAAGGGGACACGCTCCGACCGGTCGCGAGCGTCTTTGATGGACCGAGCGGCGGAGCCACGGAAGGTTGCGTAGCATCGCCGCACGCGGCGAGCATCGCAGCCAAAGCCGCGAGTAAAGCACCGTTGACGCTGTTTGGTGATAAGCGCATATTGTCCGTTCTCCATGCAAAACAGATCGGCTAGCTCATGATAGGAATCGCTTAAAGCAACTTTTGCGCCTCGCGAGTCCAAGGCTGCCTGTCGAGAAAGCATTTTGCAACTCTCCCTTAGCAAGGACCGCGCATCGACGCGGGGCACTATGGTCCGATTCTAAGACTGAAAATCTAAAAAAGCAACCGCCCCCTCGGAGAGATCGCGGTCTGGTGTGGTCTCCACAATGGAGAATGCGGGTCGCGGTAACGTCTGTAATCGCTTAGCGTCAGCGCAATGGAAGAACGGCTTCGCGAACGCGAGGCCGTTCCGCGTTGCGAGCGTTACACATCACTTCTGCGCGAGAACGGTCGTCAAAATCCTTAGAGGTTTTTGAGGGCACCTCCACAGGAATCAGCGGCCGGATGACGGACCGACGCTAGCGGCTTCATGCATCGCTGCGGCGAAGCCGCCGCGCAATATGATCGCGGCGCATAGCCAGCCGTTCCTTCAAATCGAGCTTGCTGAAGGCATCAGCGTCAGCAAGGTGTTCGTGATGCTTGCCGCTTTAATCTCGCTTTTTATTGATCAATCATTCAACGGCGTGTATCAATCTGTCCAGCAGCATGCGGGCGGAAGCTTAGGTGCGACCGCCGATGAGTTGCCCTGGACGTTGATCGGATTCAATACGTTCTACTACGTCACGCTTTTGCTCACGCCATGGCTCATCGACCGCTTCGGACGAAAACCGATCTTCGGTTTCGGGCATCTGACGTTCGGCGTTCTTACGTTGTACCTCGCAATGACGGCTTCGTTAAGCGGCTTCATCGTCGGCCGCTGCTTTCAAGGGATGGCGCAAGGAACGTTTTTCGTATGCGCCGTGGCAACCGTGTTGACGCTCTTTCCCCCGAAGCTGCGCGGCGTAGCATTTTCGTTCTTTTCGGTTACCTCGCTCTCGGGTGCGGCGGCCGGGCCGTTCATCGGCGGCTGGTTTATCGACCATGCGTATTGGCGCGACGCATTCGTCTTGTACGCCTTACTCCCCGCCTTCGCGGGCGTAGTCGTCTTCACGCTGCTAGAGGCACCGGGTCCTCGATGGACGGGGCGCTTCGACGTCCCGGGCGTCGCGTTCGCATTACTCGCATTTTTCTGTTTCGAATACGCATCGT
>JBAVSO010000202.1:0-2762 GCA_049695635.1 Candidatus Cybelea sp.
TTCTTCGGCAAGCCACGCGGCGTATCGCAGTGCTTGCATGACGTCCTCTCGCTCCAAGTAAGGATAGGCGGCTAATACGTCTTCAACGCTGTGGCCGGCGCCGATCATGCCGACGATCATACCGACCGTGACTCTCATGCCGCGTATACAGGCCCGGCCACCCATGACCTCGGGTCGCTGGGTCACTCGATCCAAACTTTCCACGATAGGCTACTCTTGCACCCTGTCCGGGCTAGTCCCTCGCCTCGCCTGATGAACGCGTCTAACGCCGATCTAACGGACGGACCGGGATTCGATAAAATCCAAAGGGACTTAACCCTGACTGAACGCGCGAAAACCCTGACAGGATAAGCTTTTGCGGTACATAGCGGTTCGGGCCGGGACCCCGAAGCATGGGTTCGAATCCCGCTGCGGCTACCACAATCGTTTTTATTTTACAAGGCTTTTCGCCACAACTAGATCAGTTCTTCAGGCTCCCTTTTTCTAACATTTGTCTAACCGCGTGAAAAGTCGCGCTTAACCGCAGAGCGTGTCGAACACGCTTGCGGCAGCCGCGTCCCGGTCGGAGTAGACGTGTAAGTACCGCCCGGCTGTCACCCCAATGCTCGAATGGCCAAGACGCTTGCTCACGACTTCCAAGGGCACCCCGTTGGGCGCTAATAACGAGGCGTGCGTATCCCGGAGATCGTGCAAGCTGATACGTTTGAGACCAGCGCGGTGCACTAGGTCCTTGACTGCGGCCGCGTAGTTCCACGGCTTGTCCCGCGGATGCGACAAAGTGGCTTGCCACTTCCAGCGCGTGAGCCTTTGGGAAAGCCGTTGTTGGGCGCACGCCGAATCGAACACATGCCTTACCACCTGAGTCCACCGTAGGGGGAAAGCAATCCCGACGTTCCAAAATGCTGCCAGCCGTATAATTTATGCGAAAAGTTGCCCCCTTTGCCGTTTGTGGTTGGCGTTGCATACCCGAGGATACGCGCAACCCTCGCGACGTCAACACCCGCAGCCAGCATCCTCGCGGCATAGCGCCGGGCTGAAATAACGGCTGCGACGCCGAACGTCATTGGCTCGATCATCCGTTCAGCTTTCTGGGAGACATAACAGCATGAAGACGTCTGGGCATGCACGCCTTGGCATTATTGCAGGAACAGCAACAGTGTTGCTCACGGCCTGCGGTGGATCGTGGCCGCCTATTGGCGCGCCCGGCGCGATGCCGCAAGCGTCGGCCACCGCCGACCGCGTCTACGCGGGCTTGTCGTGGAAGATCTATGTAGCGAACGCCTCGTATCCGACTGGAAGCGTGACCGCGTACACCAAACACGCTGATGGGAACGTTGCACCCGTCCAGACGATCAGCGGCTCGAACACGGGGTTCGTGCAGCCGGAAGGGATCGTGGTAGACGACACCGGCAAGGTCTACGTTTCAGATTTCTTCGGCTCGCGCGGCAAATCCGATGACGGCCCCAGCCAGCAAGGCGTCGTGTTCGTCTTCGCCGCCAAAGCCGACGGCAACGTGAAGCCGATCACGACGATCCATGATGGACTGAACTACCCCGATGGCGTCGCTCTTGACCGCGCCGGCAACCTTTACGTCGCGAACTTTCAAGGATGCGACATCACCGTGTATGCCGCGAGAACCTATAAGTTGATTCGGACGATCACGAGCGCGGGGTCTATTGGCCTTTGCTACGTAGACGGCGTCGCATTAGATGGCGCAGGCAACACGTACGTCGTTGATACGAACTACAGCGGCCACGACTTTGGCAGCTACCCAGGCTTCATCCTCGTCTTTAGTCCGGGCGCGAATGGCCGCGTTTTGCCGATCCGAGTCATTGCAGGTCCTTCGACGAAGTTGACCGCTCCTTACGGCATTGCGGTCAACTCGCGCGGCGAGATTTACGTTACGAACTATGCTAACAGACCCCCCAATCCAGAGATTCTTGTTCTTGCCGCGGGAGCAAGCGGCAACGTCAAACCGGTAAGGACCATTAGGGGGCCGATGACGCAGCTCATGGGCGCCGGAATCGCTCTCGATCGCCGTGGAACGATCTTCATCGCAAACGATCCGTTTTCTGGAACCGATAGCGTCACCGCATACCATCGCCACGCGCGAGGCGACGCTCCACCCATGCGAGAGATCAGCGGTGACAACACCGGCCTAGATATGCCCTCCGCCGTTGCCATCGGCCCGTAGGCCGCCTTTTCACGGTAAACCGATCGCTCTATAAGAGCCATACATGCCGGTCCCGATGATAAGACGCCGGCAATTCCATGGAATATCTTCGCGTGCGGATAGCGGTGTGTGCCCGTATTGCTGCGGGGGGCCGTTTTCTAACATTTTCTCACGGAGCGGTCGGAAACGGTCGGGAATGGACGGGATCGGCCGGGATCCCGGTGACGAAAAAGCCTTGCAGAATAACACGACTCGTTAGCGGACGGGACTGCCCGGAACCCCCGAGTAGTGGTTCGAATCCCGCTGGGGCTACATTACTGTGGGAGTGTGGAAATTAAATTCAAAAAGCTCGAGTCAGGCACCCGTCTACCACGGCACTTGAACGCCGCGCGCCTAAACGTATACTCGGAACCGAGCTTACTCAAAGAACAGCGCAATGAGGTTGGGCGGCCAGTCCGTCGGGCGATTCGTTTGCTTATCGACGTGGGCGACAATCATGAGGCACCGCGATACATTCGTTTCGGCGGAATCAACCATGGTGCACTCGATGAGTGCATCGGGCCCGCGGAACTCGCGAACGAAAGACGTG
>JBAVSO010000203.1:0-3645 GCA_049695635.1 Candidatus Cybelea sp.
GCCGTAAGCCGTCGTGCCATACAGCGTACCTTTCACGTTGAGCAACGGCGCAGCCGGCTCGGCTCCGTCAGGCGAGTCGGTGAACGTGTACAGAGTCTTGAACGTACCCGATGTGGTAACGCTATAGACGGTTCCCCAGTTACTACCAGAGGCGCCGTATTGGGTGGTGCCGTACAGCGTTCCGCTCACGTTGACCAATCCGGTTAACGGTTGAATTCCGTCAGAGCCGCAGAAACTGTGGAGGATAGTCTCCGTGCCGGTCGTGCTAATGCTGTACACGCTCCCAGATCCGCATTTGCCGCCGACAACGGTCACGCCATACAGCAGACTCTTCACCTCGATCAAGCTGCCTACGGGGTTAACCCCGTCGCTAGGCCCGTAAGACCCGGAATCGAAACGGTGTAGTACTTTTTTCGCGCCGACAGTGCTCATGCTGTAGACGGTTCCAAAATCGTGGTAGCCGCCCGCCGCTGTTGTGCCATACAGCTCGCCACCCACGGCGATCAAGCCTTCGGGGTCTGCTCCTCCGATATCGTGACCGGGGTTGGGGTGGCGACCAAACCTGAATAATACTTGATAGGACGACGTTAGATTGCGAAGCCCCGTCGCTCGAGTGGACCCGCTCAAGCGCATCTGCGACATTACGCCCGGCGCGCCGATCGGCGGCTGCGATCCGCCGCAGCCCGCGAGCAGTGCTGCTGCGGCGACACAAAACAGCGTACCGCGGCTACCGATTACAGCGCTCACTTCCAACTCAAGACTACGAGACCGTTACCGTTCGCGTCTTTCCAGCCTTGCCAACTGTGGAGGTCCTTGGCGTTCGACTCAATATAGGAGGAGCCGCCTCCGCCGCCACCGCCTCCAAAACCGTAGTCCGCTGCACTTGCACCGCCGCCGCCCTCATAGCCTCCGCCTCCGCCACCACCGCTGTTGCAGAGACCAGATTTCGGGAAAGTGCAACCGGCGCCGCCGGCCCCGCCGTAACCTAACGATCCCGCCGTGCCCGAAAGTCCGAAACCGTCGCTGCCTTCGCCACCACTTCCGCCCGCGCCGCCGTCGGTTTGTGTGCCGCCTCCGCCGCCACCACCGCCACGTCCAGAGCCGGGCGCGCCGCCGTCGCCCTCACCCCCGACGCTTCCGCCTCCCTCACCACCTGAACCACCGTAGTAGCTCAACCTGTTCGCATCGCCTCCGCCTGACGAAGCGCCTTCGCCACCACCCCCGCCAACGACGAGGATACGATTTGCGAGATCCTCACCGCCTTGTCGCAGATCTGACGCGCCTCCGCCGCCGCACGCATCGGATTTGTGCTTCGCGCCGCCGTGGCCGCCGCCATTGAAGCCGCCTTTGCGTTCCAAGCCCTGGCCGCCAACGAAAACTGTCAATCTCTCTGGCGCCTTGACCGGAATCATCGCACGCACGCGCCCGCCCTTGCCGCCATTGGCGCCGCCCCCCACGGCACCTAAAGCAATCACGGTGATCCATTTCACGCCGCTCGGCACTTCGAATGTTTGTTTACTACCAGTGTATTTGAAGATTTTCGAGTGTTTCTTGTAATGCGTAGTGATGGGTGTACTTTGCTGCATGGCACCTGGCACGGCGTGCGGCGGCTGCAAGTCGCCGCACCCTGCGAGCAATGTAACGGCAACGCCTCCACTTAAGGCGTACCTCCCAAGACCAAACCTCTTCATGCTCGCGCTCCCCAATCCCCGTAATGGATCGACGGCTAAGGACGTTCGGCGCGGTCGCTTCGGTTCCCAGCTTCAACCAGCGCGCGCAAGGCGCGCCAATGCCGAGGATGCGGCACCTTCGCCCCCGCCCGGATGCGCGAGCAGGCCGCGAGCGATAAGCCCGTGGCTTTGCCGATTTGCTTGAGGGTGAACGCATCGAGCCTCGGCGCGATCTCGCGCTTGAACCACGCTTCGTCGCGCTAGCCCGGATGCTCGCGCGCCCAGCGGCGATTGCGGCGGTGCGCTTTGCTGATCGCCTCGCTACGCGCACGGTTGACGGCGGGGTGCGTCGCGGATCATTGCCCGCTGCTGATTGCGAAAAGGGATACGTCGGTTGCACACGCGCCCGGCTCGCGTTCGCGTAGCAAGGCGACGATCTCGCTTTTCCATTCCCCGATCGCCGTATGGAGGGAGCTATCGCCGATGCGCGGCGTCGCTTCAAGACGATCACCGACGACTCGAAACCGTGCGCCTCGCCGTTCGGCTTCGGCCAGCACGTCGCGGGCGCTCACCATGCGTCGATTACGTCGCCTGCGCCAGACCGAGCGATGCCGTTCGTTGCTTCCGGAAAAACCGGATTAACCGGAAAAACCTCCCTATTTGAGGCCTGCGCCGAGGTTTGTCCGGGTTTGTCCGGTTTTTCCGGCAGAGGGTTAGCATACCAGACGACGCGCGGCCGGCCTCCGCTCGGGCCCGGAGGCTCGCTCTCGTCGTAGATAAGATTCCGCCGTTCGAGGTCGTCGCGAACCGCGTTAAGTTTGCCCGCGCGCAGCGACTTGCTAAAAAGCTCGTCGATCTGACGACCATCCAAGCCTTGCGGCCAGGCGCAGCGAAGCGCTCGCAAAAGCCGATCGGCAACCGGGTCGCCCAGGCGTGAGCCGAATAAATTCTGCGCGCTCGCAAAGCAGTAATCCCAAAACGCATGTAGAGTCGCTTGCGCGTTCGAGCCTCGTCAATGGCGTCGCGCAGCTTGCCGGCGACGAGAGCGAGGTCCGCGTCGCTTAGGTCGCCACCAAATGGCAACAGCTTCGATCGCTTCGAGCAAACGATTATGAAGCGATTCAGGAGGCCGTTTGCGATCTCTAGGCCTGGCATCTTTTCTGCGAATTCATCCAGCGTAATATCAGCCGTTAAGCAAACGTGAGCGCCTCGCACTTTCAACGGATTCTTCCGCGTCATATTGCCGGCTTCGCCTTTGTCCCAGAGATCGCGCACGACCGCGCTCAGGGTGTTACCATCGCGTCCTGCAACTGCGAGAATCCGCGCGAATTCCGAATCTTGAACCAAACGGCGCTTCTCCGTCGGAACGTGCTCGCCGCTTTCATTCTGTTTATCGCTGAGGTGTTCGATGAGACCCTCGCCACCTGCGAGCCCGGACGTGCGAATCGCTTCGAGTATTTTTTCATCGGCGATTCGGAAAACGTGCTCTATCCGATTCCGCGCCGTCCCTTTCCGGGCGTTCGCAGTATCGCCGACGATCAATGCGAACAGCCGCGTCGGCTGCGGCGTAGCCTCGACTTCGAAATAAGGCCCCGGGCCAACGAACGCCCCAAACGTTACCAGAACGTGTGCGAGAAGCGCCGCGCGATCGGCCTCCGAATGCCGCTCGATCGTCCGAACGATTTCGCCTGGGAGACCGTACAGCGCCGCATTATCGAGGACCGGCCAAGGGTAGCCTCGCCCCACTCGGGTTTAAAGCTCGACCCCGTGACGGCCTTTCCGATACCCACGCGCAAACGCGAGTCGGAGTCGTGGAGCATACGGAGAACCTCGTCGCTGCTCATGCTGCGGCTTCACTTTGAGCGCGCCTAGCCTCGCGCTCAAGCGAACGCATCGCGTCCGCGGCAATGTCTTCGGCAGCGACGAGCACCGCTCGGGGCGGCGGCAGCGTTTCGTCAAACGCGATCGGCGTGCC
>JBAVSO010000204.1:0-9312 GCA_049695635.1 Candidatus Cybelea sp.
GAAACGCACGTTACCGGCTTGCGGCTGCGCAATCTGACGGACGGCAGCACGTTTGACGTCGAAACCGACGCGCTCTTCGTTGCAATTGGTCACGAGCCGAATACCGGTGTCTTCGCCGGCCAGCTCGACCTCGACGCGCGTGGCTATATAGTCTCAGCCGACGGCAGCGTAACGAACGTCGAGGGCGTATTCGTCGCGGGTGACGTCAACGACCATCGCTACCGCCAGGCGATAACTGCAGCCGGAGCCGGGTGCCGCGCCGCGATGGATGCCGAAAAATATCTCGAGGCGCTGGAGTTTAAAGTAGATTCGCTAGCGCGTCTTTGAGCTCCGGAAACTCGAACCGGTAGCCGAGCTCTTGCGTGCGGCGAGGTAGCGCGCGCTGGCCGCGCAGGAGCATCTCGGCCCCTTCGCCGAGCATCGCCTGCAACGCGAGCGTGGGAACGGGTAAGATCGTTGGACGGTGCAACGCGGCGCCCAGCTCCTTCGTAAAGTTCGCGTTTCTCACCGGATTCGGAGCGCAGGCGTTGAGCGGGCCTTGCGCGCCGTCGAGCGCCAAGCGATAGATGCCGATCAAATCGTCAACGTGTACCCACGAGAGCCATTGCCGCCCGTTGCCGATCACGCCGCCGATCCCAAGGCGGAAGGCGGGGAGCATCTTTGGCA
Source organism: Candidatus Cybelea sp. (assembly GCA_049695635.1). Lineage (GTDB taxonomy): Bacteria > Vulcanimicrobiota > Vulcanimicrobiia > Vulcanimicrobiales > Vulcanimicrobiaceae > Cybelea. The sequence goes on from JBAVSO010000204.1 coordinate 667, forward strand.
AGGCGCCGCCGTCAGTCCCGAGCGCGACGCCGGTTCGAACCAGCGTCACCCGCATGCCGAGAGTCGACGCGCGTCGCGCTTCGCGTTCCCAACCGACGCAAACCCGCGCTAAAAAGTCATCTCCCGGCGGGCTGTCCTCGACGAACGTCTCCGTTTCGGACGTGCCGTAGTAACCGACCGCGGATGCGCTGACGTAAGCGGTGCAGCGGCGCGGGCGCTCGGCGAGAGCGTCGAGAAAGCGGCGCGCGCCATCGACGCGGCTCGCTTCGATGCGCTCCTTGACGCGGTCGTTCCAGCGTTGCGCGATCGGTTCGCCGGCGAGATTGACGATCGCGTCGCACTGGGCAGCAACATCCGCAGCGGTGTCAGGAACGCGCGCGGACGCGCCGGCGACGTCGTCACCGCGGGCTCGCAGTGCGGCGGCGAGATGCCGGCCGACGAACCCCGAAGCGCCGAGCAGCAGAACCTTCAAATGCCGCCCACAAAGCAGCCCGGGTTCAGCGTGCGGTTTGGGTCGAAGCGCGCTTTTAGCGCGCGCATCTGCTCGACGGCTGCGGGCGCCGTGCCCCAGACGCGCAGATACGGGCGATGCGAATGTTTACCGGCTACGACCTGGGCGCGCGGTTCCAGCTCATGCAGAGCGTCGTCGAAGGCTTCGATCTTCGAGCCGAAGACGTGCGGGTCGAGATCGCTTACGCGCAGGACGACGTCGCCGTTGATCACGTCGCTGATCGTCTCGCTGCGCAGCTTAAAGCGTCCCGCGAGATCGTTCAGACTCAGCGCGCATCGCTCGGATTCGTCGGGAACGGGATAGAGACGATACGTTACCGATCGTTCGCCCAGGCACGCAACGTAAGCATCAATGACGCGCTCGAACGCCTCCCGAGCCCCTGCATCGACGATCCGCGTCTCCGGCACGCCCGCTCGGCCGATTGCCGAGCGTAACTCGAGCGTTGCCCGTTCGAGCAGCGCGTCGCTGCCCTCGAGCAAGACGAGAATACGTCCCTCTGGACCTTCGTCGCCGTCGATCGCGTGGTCAAAACCGTCAATCCAAAAAGCAGCCGACGGGCGAATCCCAAGCGCGGCGAGGTGGGAGCAAGCGCGCTCGCGCGTCCGTTCGGGAAGCGGCGCGAGAAAGAGACGCGCGAGCGGCGGCGCCGGAATCGTTTTGAGATTTGCTTGCGCCAGGACGCCGAGCGTTCCGAAGGACCCGACGTAGAGCCGGCTCATGTCGTAACCGGCGACGTTCTTTACCACCATGCCGCCGGCGCGTGCGATCGTCCCGTCGGCAAGCACGATCGTCGAGCCGATCAGATACTCGCGAAGCCGGCCGTAGAGATGACGCCGCGGGCCGAGCCAGCCGGCCGCAAGCGTGCCTCCGAGCGTCGCGTAATGCGGCTGCGGAGCGTCGAACGGGATGAACTGCCCCTGCCGGCCGAGCAGCGCCCCGATATCGGCCAGCGGAGTTCCGGCCCGCGCCGCAATCACCAAGTCGGCGGATTCGTTAGCGACGACGCCGGTCAGGTTCGTGGTGGCAAGCGTAACGTCGAGGCGTTCGGGAGGAAATCCCATACCAGCCAGCGTCTCGCCGCCGGCGATCCTGACCTTTTCGCCTGCTCGATCGCAGCGGGCGAGGAGCCTGCTCACCGCTTGCGCGTCCTTGGGCGCCACGCGTTCTTGCGTTGCCTTCATGCCGGCACGACCTCGGGGCAGCGCGCTCCACTTGGGAAAATCTTCTCCGGATTGAGTGCTCGCGCGGGATCGAAAACGTCGCGCACCCGCGACATCGTCGCGAGATCCGCCGTCGAGTAGACTCGCGTCATCGCGTCACGCTTCTCCCAGCCGATACCGTGCTCGCCGCTGATTGTCCCGCCGAGATCTATGGCGCATTGCAATATCTCGTTGCCGGTTTCGATGACGGCCGCGATTTGTTTGCGATCGCGCTTGTCGTACATCAGCAGCGGATGCAAGTTGCCGTCACCGGCGTGAAAGACGTTTCCAACGACGATTCCGTTCGCATGCGACGCGGTCTCGACGGCCCGCAAAGCCTGCGGCAACTTACTTCGCGGCACACAGACGTCTTGCGTGTAATAGTTCGGCGCGATGCGTCCGGTCGCGCCGGCCGCACCCTTGCGACCGGCCCACAGCGCTTCGCGCTCGGCTGCGTTACGAGCGCTGCGCCAGGAACGCGCGCCATGCTGCGTGACGATCGAATGGATGGATGCTTCGGCGGCGGCAACATCTTCCTCGAAACCGGCGTTCTCGACGAGCAGCACGGCCGCGGACTCGGTCGGATAACCTGCGGAGAAGGCCTCTTCGACCGCTTTGGTGATGACCGCATCCATCATCTCGAGCGCGGTCGGCAGAATCCCGGCGCCGATGATCGCCGAGACGGCTTCGGAAGCCGAATCAATCTCGTCGAAGGCTACGACCGAGACGCGCACCGATTCAGGCATGGCGAGCAGACGAAGCCAAGCGGAGGTGACGATCCCGAGCGTCCCTTCGCTGCCGACCAGCGCGGCGGTTAGATCGTATCCCGCGTCGTTGATGCTCGTTACGAAGACTTCGCCGCCGGCATCAACGACCTCGAGTCCGAGCACGTGATTGACCGTCGTGCCGTAAGATAGACAGTGCGGGCCGCCGGCATTGGTCGCAATGTTGCCGCCGATCGTCGAGATTCGTTGCGACGATGGGTCGGGCGCATAAAAGAGCCCGCTCGATTCGACGTGGCGCGAGACGTCGAGATTGATCGATCCCGGTTGCACCCGCACGCGGCGGTTGCGTTCGTCGAATTCAAGCACTCGATTCATTCGCGCAAACGACAGGATCACGCCCCCGGCGATCGGCACCGACCCACCGCAGAGCCCCGTGCCCGCGCCGCGGGCAACGATTGGTTCACCGAGATCGCGAGCGATCTTGACGATCGCGCAGACGTCGCGGGTCGACTGGGGAAGCACCACCGCCGACGGCAAGCCGGCGTCGGTGTAGGCATCGAAGGCATAGACGGCGAGATCTTCGGGCGCGGTCTTCACCGCGTCGCTTCCCAGCGCTTCGATCAACCGCTCGCGGAGCATCGGCAAAGCTTCGCCGGGCTCTTGACAATCACCGGTGCCCTGTGATTCGTTCCAGAACAGACTCCTAATGTTTTTTCGAGGAATTCGCGGCGCGATCACGGCCGAAGGCGACGACGCGGCCTCGATCGCACGCGCCACAAAGCGTCTCTTGACGGAGATGACACGGCGAAATGAGATCGAGCTCGACGATATCGCTTCGATCCTCTTCACCGTGACAGCTGACCTTCGCGCAGGCTTTCCGGCCTTGGCCGCTCGCGAGATGGGCTGGGTCTGGGTCCCAATGCTCCATGCCTGTGAGATCGACGTGCCGGGCGCGTTGGGACGGTGCATTCGCGTGCTGATGCACGTAAATACCACGCGGCGCCCCTCGGAGATCGAGCACGTCTATCTCGACGGTGCGACGGTCCTGCGTCCCGACTTGATGCGGTCGACTTCTTGAAGCGGCGTACGGTCGGAATCTTCGGCGTCGGAGCGATCGGCGGCTCCATCGCACTTCGGGCCCGGAGCGACGGCGCAACCGTTATCGGCTACGATTGCGATGCCGCCGCTTTAGAGGAAGCGCGTACCCTTGGCGCGATCGATGCAGTGGCGAAAGCCGAGGATCTCGCACGCGACGTAGACGTTCTCGTCATTGCCGCACATCTCGAGCCCACGTTGAAAGAGATCGAGCGTTTGGTGATCGCGCCGGGCACGAGAGCGGGCCTCATCGTGGATGTCGCTTCCGTCAAAGTGCCGGTGGTTCGCGGGGCGTCGGGCTTAAGAAATTTTGTCGCGACACACCCGATGGCGGGCACCGAGCAAAGCGGCGTCGGCGCGGCGCGCGCCGATCTCTTCGAGGACCGGCCTTGGGTATTCGTGCCCAGCGGCGACGAAGAGCTGGAAGAGCGCGCTCGCGGATTCATCGAGTCGATGGGCGCCGTTGCGTTGGCGATTTCTGCGGAAGAGCACGACCGCGCGGTCGCGGTGACCTCACACCTTCCGCAGATCGTCGCGTCGTGTTATGCGACGCTCCTTCGCGCCGATGACGACGCGCAGCGGCTCTGTGGCCCGGTTGCGCGCGAGCTGCTGCGCATCTCGGGCATGCGTTTAGGGATGTGGCGCGACATCTTGCGCGCTAATGCCGCAAACATCGAGCCGCATCTACGCCGCCTCGCCGCCGAACTTGAGACCGCCGCCGCCGCGCTCGCGCGCGATGACGTTGAGAGTTTGGCTGCGTTATTTACCGACTAGTCGTAGAGCAAGTACCTGCGGCGCATGGTTACGAAATCCGCAACCGCGGGGGTCCATTGCCCGAGAATCTCCTGGGCGGACTTGCCGGCGAGCAACGCCTGGCGTATCGAGTCGGTACCCCAGTCGCGGTCGAGTCCGTTGTCGCTCGCGATATCGATCGCGTGAGGGAAGAGATCCCGAACCGCAACCAAGATCTCGACGGCAGTGCGTACGGCGTAAAAGCGGCGCGGATCGAAGACCATCAACTCGACGCCGGTCAGCTCGTGATCCTTCCAGAAGCCGACGTATGGCGACCAGGCCGCGTGTCGAAACCATACGCCGGGAAGATTGCGTGAGTTCAAGCGGGCTGCCAGCTTGGCCCCATCGATGCCGGCCGTGCCCGCGAGGAAGAAGGGCTTCGTGTAGCCGCTGCCGTTATTGATGCCGGCGCTGTCGAGCAATCCGGTGCCGACGTAAACGATCGTCGTCTGCCAATCGGGAATGTTCGGCGAAGTCTGCACCCACTGCAAGCCGGTATCGGGCCAGATCATCGAGCGTCGCCAGCCGTTCATCCGCACGACGCGCAGCTTCGCACCGATGCCGAAACGCTCGTTGAAGAGCGTCGCGAGCTCGCCGGTCGTCATTCCGTGACGTATCGGAATCGGATAGAGTCCGATGAACGATTTGTAGGCAGGCTCGAGGACCGGACCTTCGACAATCGCGCCGCCGATCGGATTGGGTCGGTCGAGAACCCAGAACTCCTTGCCGAACTGGCGCGCGCTCTGCATCGCGTAGGCCATCGTCGAAATGTAGGTGTAGGCGCGCGAACCGACGTCTTGAATGTCGAAGAGCAGAACGTCGACGCCTTGGAGCATCTCCGCGCTTGGGTGGCGCGACGCCCCGTAAAGGCTGTAGACCGGAAGGTGAGTCTGTGGATCGACGTAGGACGCGACCGAGGCGCCGGCGTTACGGTCGCCCCGGAAGCCGTGCTCGGGTGCGTAAATCGCCGCAATTCGGATGTCGCCGTGGCTGCGGATCGCATCGACGATCGACTCCAAACGCGAAGTGACGGCGCTCTGATTGGCGATAACGCCGACCGTCCGGCCACCGAGATCGTGCCAGGCGCTGCTCAAGAAAACCTCGTTGCCGAGTTCTATACGAGCGGGCGGCAGCGGTTCGGCCGAGATCCGCGCCGTGCTCGCCGCGGCAAAGGCGGCGCCGCAGGCTAAAAAGCGGCGGCGAAGCGTGGTTCCGACTCCTTATGGAGGATGCCCGCGTCGTGCGCGCGCGAGAAGAGGGCGCGAACGGCCGCGCGGCCGGACTCGCCGAGATCGACGGTGAACTCATTGACGTAAAGCTCGATGTGAGCGCGCATCACGTCGTCGCTCATCTCGACGGCATGTTCGCGGACGTAAGGCATCACCTCGGCTTCATTCGTGCGTGCGTAGTCCAAGCTCCGGCGAATCGCGGTTTCGATCGAACGTACCTCGGCGTCGCCGACGTCGTTGCGCACGAGTATCGCGCCGAGCGGAATCGGCAAGAGCGTCATGTTCTCCCACCATTCACCAAGGTCGGCAATCGCAATGAGACCGGCATCGCGATAGGTGAAACGCGACTCGTGAATAATCAGCCCCGCGTCGACTCGACCGTTTGCCACCGCTGCAACGATCTGGTCGAAGCGCATTTGGACGCTCTTTGGACGCGTCCCCAGTGCAAGCTGCAGCAACATGAACGCGGTCGTGTGTTCGCCCGGAATCGCGATGCGTCTGCGAGCGAATTCGCTAAAGAGCGGCGGCGATTGGGCGGGACGCGCCACCAAGAGCGGGCCGCAGCCGCGCCCGATCGCGCCCCCGGGAGAAAGAATCCGATAACGATTCATCAGAAACGGGATCGCGCCGTAGCTAACCTTCGTCAGTTGGAACTCGCCGCGCGCGGCAGCCTCGTTCAGCTCCTCGATGTCGGCAAGGTGCGCGCGAACCTCCGGCGCACCGTTGAGCAGACCGTTGGTTAGCGCGGCGAAGATATAGGTATCGTTAGGGCACGGCGAGTAGGCCAGAGTGTACGTCACGGTTGCGACTCGAAGAATGCGTTGACGATTCGCTCCAATCCCGCAATTCCGGCCGAAAAACTCCACCCGCTGCGCTCGCGGTCGCCGCAGCGATTTGAAATTCCGCGCAGCTCGATCGCCGGTACGCCGGCGAGCGCGGCAGCGCGCAGAGCGGCAAAGCCTTCCATGGATTCTACTTGTGCGCCGAGCTCGCCGGCGAGACGGTGGGCCGTTGCCTCGCTGGATGTAACGCGAGAGACGGTCACGCCGCGCAGCACCCGGAAACCTTTGCCGCGAAGTCGAGCCACTAGCGGCTCAGCGGAGCTCGCCGTATGGATAAGGTTCATCCCGGCCGGAAGCGTCAGCGGCGCGCCGCTTTCGAGGTTCAGCTCGATCGTCTCGTCGCCGACAACGACACCGTCACCGACGCGAGCCGCGCCATCAAACGCGCCGGCGAGTCCGGCGTTGACGACGAGCCGATATCGGCTTGAGGTCAGCGCCGCGGCAAGGACACAAGCGGCCTCGACCGGGCCGACACCCGTGACCAGCGTTGCGACGTCTTCGCGTGCCTGCCAGAAACCCAGCTCGGCTTCAACTGCGGCGGCCAGCAGAATCACGGCGCGCCGATGAACTTGTGCGTTTGCAACGAGAGGCGAAAGCGCTGCGGATGGGCCTTCGCGTATTCGAGTGCGATCGCAACGTTCGCCGGTTTGTTCCCTTCGGGCTGAAGCAGAATCGTCGGCTTCCCGGCAAAGAGCGCCAGGTGCTCTTCAGGCACGCGGGTATCCACAATGAGCTTGGCTTCGTTCGCACGGCCGGCCATGCGAGGATCGACGCGCTCTTTCGGCGAGACGCAGAGCCAGACGTCCTCGGGCAACTCGGTGAAGATCGTGCCGTTTGATTCGATGTGCACGCGGCGGCCGTCGCGGCGAAAGGCTTCGATGAGCGCCGGCGTTTCGGCTTGCGCGAGCGGCTCGCCGCCGGTCAGGACGACCATCGGACACTCTCTGCCAACCTCCGCAACCATCGCGACGATCTGCTCGGCCGTTGCAAAGAACTTCGTCGCGTAATCGGTGTCGCAAAAATCGCAGGCGAGATTGCATCCAGCCAGTCGCACGAAGACCGCCGGCGTGCCGGTCCACATCCCCTCGCCCTGAATGCTGTAAAAAATCTCGCTCAGCTGGATCACTCTTCGCCTCCGGTCAGGGTGACACGGCGAGATCGGAGCGGCGCAGGACGGCGCAGGCCGTCGAAGTCTCCCAGAGCACGAGCTCGTCTAAGTTGAGCAGCTTGCCGGCGAGCCGCTTCCAAATCCACAGCACGATGTTCTCGACGGTAGGGTTCTCGATGAACTCGTTGAGGTTTTGGTGATCGAGAAGCTGGAGAACGCGATCGTTGACGACTCGCTCGATGCGGTCGAAATCCTCGATCATTCCGCGCGCCGGCCCGCGACTGCGAAGCGGTCCGCGAACGGCGACCTCGAGGCGGTACGAATGTCCATGCATGCGCGCACACTTTCCCGGATGGAACGGCAGCGTGTGCGCGGCCTCGAATCGGAAGCGTTTGCGAATCTGCGCTTAAAGCTCTCCTTGCGGTCCCATCGCTTCGAGGTGACGCTTGAGCGCGGCCAGGAAACCGCTAGCGACGTAACCGTCGACGACGCGATGATCGAGCGAAAGACATGAGTTCATCATCTGGCGGATTGCAATCGAATCATCATTGCGTACGACCAGCTTTTTGACGATCGCTTCCATCGTGACGATGCCGGCTTGCCCGGCGTTGATGATCGGCGCGGATGCCCACGAGCCGTTGGCGCCGTTGTTGTTGACGGTGAACGTGCCGCCGGCGAGCTCGTCAACCCCCAGCTTTCCCTTGCGAGCCTTTTCAATCAGCTCGGCGCCCGAGATCGCGATCCCCTTGATCGAGAGCTTATCGGCGTGCCGGATGACCGGTACGACTAGATTTGAAGGTAAGCCGATCGCTATGCCGACGTTGACCTCATCGTTGACGTAGATGCTGGCTTGGTTCGACCCGGATACCGGCACGAACTTTGCGTTCATCAGCGGGAACTCGGCCAGCGATTGGACGACCGCGCGAATGAAGAACGGCAGCAGCGTTAGCCGGTATCCGGTCTCGCGCTCGAAGCGGTCTTTCTCGTGCAGCCGCCATTGCCAAACGTCGGTTACATCAACCTCAACCATCGACCAAGCGTGCGGCGCGGTATGGCGGCTTTCGACCATGCGCTCGGCGATTATTCGGCGAGCCTGCGTTAGTTGGACGAACGTGCCGCGGATCGGTTGCGCGTAGGTAGACGTC
>JBAVSO010000205.1:0-24552 GCA_049695635.1 Candidatus Cybelea sp.
AGACAGTTCGCGTCGGGGCGCCCCGGATCGCACCCGTCGAGCGCGCGGGGATCGCCGCCCGCTTCGAGCACGAGCACAGTCGCCCCGCGTTCGGCGAGGCGCGCCGCAACTGTCCCGCCGCCCGCGCCCGAACCGACCACTACGTAGTCGAACCGCTCGTTATTCAAATTCGTCGCCCGTCGGCTCGTAATGCTCGACGCCGTTCATTAGCTGACGCAGATTTGCAAGCTCGGTGTACATGCGCCGGCGCACTCGGTTCTGATTCCCGAGCGGGCGGTGTTCGGCAATGCAGTGCCACGGGTTATAGCGCACGACGTTCGCAAACGCGAGCTGCGCGGGCGAATCGAACTTCTGGCGCGGAATATGAATCGTCGCCGCTTTCACGTATGGCGAGAGACGCAGCGGCCAGCGAACCGCAGCGTTCTCGATCGGCATGCGATGCGCGTCGGTCTGCACTTGAATGAGGAAGTCGAGATCGACGTCTTGCTTGCTGAGAGTAGCGACCATCGCATCGCGCAAGTAGTAGAAGGGCGGGCGCAGCGGAAGGCGCGGAATGCGCGTTCGCGTCGTGAGCGTCGTTCGGATCGAGTACTGCATCGCCTGTCCCTCGCCCAGCAGGTACGGCGTGCAGCTCCAAAATTGAGCCTCGAGCGGGCTCGACTGGGTCTTATTCCATAGCCCTTGCATCAGCGCGTCGAGGACGTGATGGTGGGTAAAATTGAAGAAATAGAATGACTCGGTGCTATCGCGGAGCTCGCGCTGAAGCTGCGCGTTGCATTTGACGTCGGGTGTGACGAACGTCGGCGTGGTGACGGTGAGAAAGTCTTGTGTGAACTTCTCGTCGTCGAAGATTTTCTTGCCGGGAACGCCCATCAGCTTCACGGTGCAGCTCATGAAGCCGACGTCGTCGATGTCGGCCGGCCAATCGGGGCCCGGCCCGGAAAACCGGACGTACGCTTTGTAGGTCTGCGGCTGCGCGAAGATGCCGCGCTTGATGTGGTCGGGCACGTCGCCGTGGACGACGAACTCCGCGCGCACGATACCGTGGGTCTTGGTGTTTCCGGCACGCTGATAGTCGCCGGGTTGCCAATGCGTCCGCATGTAGGTGCCCATGTCGATGATGATCGAGTCGAGGAACTCGGACTCACCGGGTAGGAGCTTCTCTTCGGCGAGCTTCAGCCGATCGTTTGGACGCACGAGATTGATCAGCCATTGGATCACGGCGGCGCTCGGCTCGCGAAAGAGCGCGTCCCATGCCGGGCGAAAGAACGGATCGAAGCGCCGTTCAAAGTGAAGCAGCGCCATGAAGATTCCGTGAACGAATCGCTTGAGCGCGAGCCTGGTGCCGCTGTCTATGCTCAAAATGTTTTCAAGAACTCGATGAGCGCGCGTTTATCGGCATCGCTTAGCGCCGGTCCGGTATCCGAGGTCGTCTGGCCCGGTTCGCGGTAGCCCGTTCCGAAGTAGTGGCCGCGATTGACGACGAAATCGGGGCATTTGCTCAGCGCGAGCAAACGCGGATAGAGATTTGCGAAAGTTTTCCTGGCTTCGCGAGGATGCGCGGAGAGCCGCAGGAGATCGCGAATGATGCCTGCCCCGAGGTCGGCGCGGTTCTTCTCGTACTCACTCAGCTGCGCGCCGTGCAGATCTTCGGACGAGAGTCGCAGGTTCGCGAGCAGATCGATGGGCGTACCCGCGGGAATGGGTCCGATCGCGAGCTCGGAAGCCGAACCGTTCGGGAACGCTTTGGGAAAGACCGCACGCACCGCATCCATACTCTCTTGCACGAGATCGGGTAAGTAGCCCGCGGAGATTGTCAAGTACGACGGCTGCGTCGTGCGATCGATCGTGCCGGGTACCTTCATCCCGAGCAATGAGTCGTGGCCGCGGCGCTCCGGCCAGAGCATCTGCTCGATCGAAGCCTGGAAGACGCGCATGCGCGCGTCAACCGACGGGCTCGGATCGAACGGCCCGACGCTGTTATTGAGCAAGTACGGCGCAGTCGACCAGAGCGCGATCAGCGAGGGAACGCGCGTGTAGCCGCGTCCGCCGGCGGGCATTTCGTACTGGTGCGCCGCGCCGGTGTACGGATCGTACCACGTGATCGTCCCGACCGATGGCAGATCCTTATAGGATTGCGACGAGTAGTTATCCCAAATGTTGCCCTCGATGGCGTTGGTGGCGAGCGGACTGCACGCGTTGGTGTGCAGCAGCGTCACCGGCACGCGGACGTCGGTCGAGAGATAGTTGTCTTGCAAAAAGTCCGGGGCCAAGACGATCTTGCGCATCTGTGCCTTGTAAATCGGCGTCTGCGTCCACGTCCAGTAGCGGTTGAAGCACGTTAGGTATTGCGGACCGGCGCAGCCGTTCGGATCGAGACCGGGCAGCGAGGGCGGCTGTTTGCTCGAATGACAGCGCGCGCAGTTCTCGGCAAAGACAAGCTTGCCGCGCGTGACCACGACTGGGCTCGCCGTAAGATACTTGGCGCCGCCGGGCGCGTCGCCAATGTGATCGAGTTGCTGACTCGCCCTGATTAGAAAAAGCGCCTCGTCGGGCGTTTGGTTCTCGGTTGCCGCAAATGCGCTCGAATTCGCTCGGCTTATCGTGATGGACATGGGTGTCACCGTCTTGCCGCCGATGATCGGGTTAAAGTGGCGCAGCCACTCCTCGCTGTAGACGCCGATATTGATGTAGACTCGGTTGAGCGCGCCTAGAACGCCGACTGAGTCGGCTCCATCTTTGAGCACCCGCGGCGTCCAGACTTGAGCGGGCGCCTGGAAGAAGGTCGTGAACGCACCCGATTTCACGTAATCGTTGAACTGCCGATTGTTCAACCCGCCACCCGCAAGCCGTTCTTTCCCGAAGCGCTTCGCATCGGCCAGACGCGCCATGACGTCGTAGACTGCGTTCATCGTGCGCGCGTTGTTGATGTTGTCGCTCGATACGAGCGAAGTATCGAGCGTTCCGGGGCGCCACGTTCGGAAGAGCTGCGTGATGAAGTCGCTGTCACGCTGTCGCCCGGCAAGGATGCGATCGATCCACATGTACTGCGCGCCGACGGTCGAGCTCAAGTCGGCCCAGGCCGGGTTGTTGGGATCGGAAGGCGGACGAATCGGGCTCGGGCCAACGTGACAGAAGCCGCACGACATGCCGACGCGGTATGGCTTGACTAGGTTCTTGTTTTCATAATATCCCGGTTCGGTGTAGTAGCGCTGCGCGTTCCACGCTTTAGCGGCCCGTTCGTCGAAGTTCGGGTTCGGGAAGAGCCGCAGGCCGACGACTCCACTTGCATATCCGTAATAAGAGCCCACAGGAACGGTCTTCCCGCGCGCGCCGGTCGCCACGCCCGGGTACTTCTTCTCGTTTTCGAACGGATCGGGCGGGCAGTTCTTCGAGTTGACCCGCGAGTCGAGCCACAAGCCGAACCGATCGGGATTCGGCGCCGTCGCTTTCTTAAAGCACGGCTCGTTGACCATTCCAAAATAAATCCAGCGATTGTCGCGCGTCGTTTCGAGCGTGGGATAGGATGAGATGGCCTTTAGCAGATCGATGTTTCCGAAGCTGAGCGCGCTGATTTGGTCCCAGAAGCGGTCGTTGCCGCCGGTCCAGACGATCCACATGTTTCGCCCGCGGATCTCCGCCGGCGAGAGCGCGACTCCACCGTCCATCGCGTGAAAGTAATCCTCGTCCGCGGCCGGAAAAGATGTCGCGTCACGTCCCGCAGCCTTGGCTTCATCCACGACCGTTGCGTTGCCGGAGCACGCCGCAAACGCGAATGTCGTGACGCCCAGTATCAGAAGCGCAATCGCTCGCTTTGACATCATTCTTCCGCTCCCAGTTTCACGAAGTAGCGCAGTGCTCGCAGACTCGGCAAGAAAAAGTAAGCGCCGCCGCATACGGTAACGAACTGCGGTAATCCCATGAGACGCCGGCGCGCCCGGTCTTCGCGATTGATGACGAACGAGTCGGTGGCGTGGTTCCTCGCGCCGCGCTCGCGATTGCCTAAGAGCGGATCGCTCTCGCCGATCAATCCGTTGAAGGAGTCGCTCGCAATCCAGGCGTTCTGGAGAAACTCGAACTGTCGCTCGATGCTCGCGTTGATGCAGGCGAAACGCAGCCCGCGGGGTGGGTCGCCGGGCGGCGCGGGGAGTTGCGCGTCGGTTGGGAGGAGGCCGGGCCCATACTCGCGGCCGCGGCGCAGGATCCGGTGAAAACGCACCGACGAGGTGAGATCGTCATGAAATGCCGGCTTGCGAAAGCCGAGCATCTGTACGGCCGTGCCGATCGGGCCCCATGGCACGCTGGGAAAATCGGCGTTTCGGGGGTTGGCGCGGCGAATGTGCGCGCCGAACGGGCAGTGCAAGCCGTGGGGATCGCCGGCATAAGTGAAGTTGTTCTGTGCGATCGCTTGCTGCGTGGCACCGATGCCCTCGATCGACGCCTTTGCGAGCGGTACGAGCGGATCGCCGTTCTTCATTCTTCCAACGAAGGCAGCGCCCAGTTCTTCGGTTTTCACGAACGACCAAAATCCGCGAACGTCTTGGCGCAGATCGCGCAAGACCAAATAGGTTCCGTTACGCCCGACGTCCCGCTTGCTCGGATCGTCCTCCGCAGGCGCAAGCAGATCGTTGCTGCCGCCTGCGCTTACGACTGGCCGGTCGGTGTAACAGTTGTATTCGTTGCGATAGCCGAGCAGAAACTCACCTAGTGCGACGACGTTACCGTAGCGCACTTTGTCGCCGCGCAACTCGCGCTGCTGCTGCCAGTCGATCGTCGGTTGGCTTATGCCGTCGGTAAAACCGAACTGTTCGACACCGTTAAGGTTCGATGTGTCGAGGCACGCAATCTCATCGAACGCGTCGCTCCACGCTTGCGTCTGCAGCGTGCTTGCGAACCGATCGAGCGTGCCGGCGGGCGCAAAGAGCGCGACGACAAGGTGCGGTTCGCGACCCGGCGTTCCCCAGCTCCAATGTTGCGGTGCGTTCGCGCCGACGTCGCCGAGGCGCCGCGAGCGATCTTCGTTTCCGGCGATGCCGGAGAGGAACTCAGCCGAGAATCCGGCGACGACGCTTTCCGGCACGCCGAGCGCGCGAAGCCCCCGCGACGTAAACGCCACCTGCAGCGCCGCAGCCGGCGGCGGCGAGCTTTCCGCCGCCGTTGCTACGGGCGCACCGCGCAGCCATTCGCAAGCTGCGTGCCGATCTTTGATCGTCAACAAGTAGTAGCAGGCATCCGTCAGATGACTGTATGCGAAGCGCACGATGCCTTGAACGTCGCTGTAGTCCACTTGTGCGCTGCTTGCGTTCATAGCAGCGCCGCCCATGCGTGCGCTTGACGCGAGCTGAGGAATTGGGCTTCGAGGCCGTTGCGAATTAGCGCGTTGCGTTCGAGATCGGCCGCCGCGAGTCCGGGATGCGAATTGTACCAAACTTGCGTGCGAAACTCGTGTCGGAGCAGGAAGTTCTTGAACTTCTGCTCGTCCTTGCAGCCGCCGGCTAGCAGCCAGCGTGTCTTCGGATAACCGACACCGTTGCTGAAGACGAAGTTGAGCCCAAAGCCGGCCTTGTTGATAAAGTCGTCCATGTAGCTCTCGAGGCTTCCGTCATAGTTGCTAAGGAAGACGAGGCGCCGCTTCGCATCGAGCCACACCCAGCGGGCAAAGTGTATCGTTCGAACGCGGGCCAGCCGCCCGGTGGTATAGATATGCTGCGCCGCGTAGTTGAGGATGATCAGTCCGAAGAAGCCGATCGTTCGGCGTATCAGACCCGGCTTGAGCGTTCCAACGGCGCTGAAGACGTTCGTGACGTCGCGATCCTCGGTGCTCGCGATCGGTTCCACGTGACGCGGATCGGGCCGGGGACAGATCTCGGGGTCCGAGGCTTCGCGCACGCGCACGAGGAGCAAGAACAACACCGCCGCGACGAGCACGATCGGAAGGAACGCGATGACAAGCAGGGGAGGAAAGGCCGCACCGAAAAAGTTGGCGATCCACCAGCGCAGGCGCGTCGGCGCGGCGGGCGTCATCGTCAAGCGCGCGGCGGCGATCTCGCCACTCAAGTAGTGCCGCAGCATTGCATGCAGTTCGAGCGGTGTGGCATTGGACGTCACCTCGGCATTGGCATCGAGATACGTCTCCATCGCCTCGCGCAGCGCCGCTTCTTCGCGGATCTGCACCATCGTGCGCCCCTTGTAGTTCACGTACGCCGCCGCGGCGGTGATGCTGTGGCGTTTCATCCAGCCCACAAGATCCATCCCTGACTCGAAGCCTTCGCAATGCGAGAAGAGCTTCGCGAGCCCGGCTGCGGCGCGGGCGGCGAGTTCCTCCAAAAACGACTGCTCGCTCTCGTCAACGTCGCCGAGGAAGGCTAAGTATAGCGGATACTCGCGGGGAGCGATGTTGTATACGGCGATATCGGCGAGACTATTATCTTTGATAAGGCAAAGCCGCGCAAAGTGCAGCCGCCTGAACTCGCCAAACGGGATCAGCGCGTTCTGCGGGTCCGCGTGCCCGGGCGCCAGATTCATCGACTCGAGCAGCGCGAGCAAAGTCTGCTCTGCTCCGGCGCGGATCGGAGCGAGGATGAAGAATGCCGATTGCGGTGTCACGGAGCGGGCGAAAAGGAGAGGCTGAAATCGATCAGCCGCGCTTTCGCCCAGTAGACGAGCCCTAAATAGAGGTTGGGCGCGACTTCGCGAATCTCGTCGCGGACTCGCTCGGCGACGAACGACGTCTTTGAATAGTCCAGGACGATGCAGTCTTTACCGTCCAACCAGCTCGGCGCGACGTAGACTTCGGCCACGATTGCATCAATGCCGAACGGCGTGATTCGATTGACCAGCACGCCAAGTGGCTCGTTGAAGACCTTGCCCTTCCAGCAGAACAGGTTGATCGCCTCAGCGATCGGTCTGCTAAAGACCGTTCCGGGAGCGATGATCGCCGTGCCGTGTGCTTCACCGTTCGGGATCGGACCGGCCGGATTCGACGCAAAGAGATCGTCAAGTTGTTGTCGGCTCATGGTTAACAGCTGGTCTGCATTTAGAGATGCCTGCATGATGTTCGCCCCCTAGCCAGGTCACACAACTCAGCATTTTTTGTCGAGCTATGCTCTAGAGAATAGACCAACAAAGAGGCGCTGGCAAGTAGGCGCCCGGCGTAGCCTCAGAGCCTCGGCGTTTTCCGCCAAAGCGGTAGGCTATTCGACGTACCAAGGCGCATAACGGGCTCCGACATGTCCAGTGCGGCCCGTACCTGGCGCCAGCGGTCAAGATTCTCAACGTTTGCCGATACCTTCGAGGTTACGCCGCTCCGTTTCTACGCGCCGCAGAGCTTGGCGGATATCATCGAGATCGTTGAAGAGTGCGCCGCGCGCGGGTATCGCGTCCGCGCCGTAGGAACCGCGCACTCGTGGTCGGACGTTGCGCTCTGCCCCGACGTGATGATGGATATGCGCGGCCTCGACAGGCCGCTCGACAAAGAAACGAATGTGTTGCGCCGCGACTGCGATCCCGAAAACTTGTTTCGCGTCGAGGCTGGCATGTTGGTCCGCGATCTCGCAGCCGTTCTGAAGAGCCACGGCAAAGCGCTGCCGAACATCAGTGGCTTCACAGGGCAGACGATCGTCGGGGCCGCGCAGACGGCCACGCATGGCACCGGCCTCGTGACCGGTCCCCTTTCGAGTTTCATTACGTCCCTCGACGTCGTGAATGGGCACGGGCAAGTGATCCGCGTTGAGCCAACCGACGGCGTCACCGTTCCGGCGGCCTTTCGCGCCGCCTACCCTAAGCATCTCCTCATCCAAGACGACTCGCGGTTTGACGCCATCACTGTGAGCATGGGCTGCATGGGCATCATTTATGCCGTGTACGTGCAGACCGTTCCATACTATTTCCTTCGCGAGGATCGAACGATCAGCACGTGGCAAGAGGTCAAATCACGCATACCCGAACGCATCGCAGCATCGCGGCACTACGAGTTTTCACTGAATCCCTACCCGCGCGACGGCAAAAACACGTGCCTTGAGCTCATCTACACCACGGTCTCGGAGCCAATTCCCGCCGCGGCGTTGCGCGCAAAACGAAAGCCGCTGCTGTATATCTTTTCTGCCCTACCGGGTGCGACGCTTCTCCTGCGCTGCCTGCTCGCGAGTCTTCCGCAGTTGTCGCCGGCCTTCTTGGATTTCATCATGAAAAGCCTCCAGGACCGCGGGGTCATAAGCGGCTATGAGGTTGCGCTGACGCTTGGAACACTCACGGACGTCGTGGTTCAGTCGTGCGAATTCGCGTTGCCGATTAGCCGCTGCGTGGCAGCGGTTGATGCGGTCATCCATATGGCGCAGGAGGCGCGCAAGGAAGGCGTCTATCACAGCATTCCGGTCATCATACGCTTCGTGAAAAAGACGCCTTCGTATCTTGCAATGCAATACGGCAAGGACGACGACGACGACTTCTGCATGGTCGAGTGTCCATGCATCGTAGGTACGAGGGGAGCGATGGAGCAGATGAACCGCTACGAGCGCGCCCTCTACGCCATTGGCGGGCGTCCGCACTGGGGTCAGTTCAACTACCTCAGCGGAAGCAACGAAATGATCCAGGTGATGTATCCCAGGTTCGACGCGTGGCTTGACGCATTTCACGAATTCAACGACATTGGGATGTTCGACAGTGCCTTCACGGACCGTTTAGGGTTTTCGCGCCGCCCTCGCACCCCTAGCGCGTAGAACAGCGTGGCGCTAAACATCCCGTTACGATAAATCGGTCCGCAGCCGCGTCCTGCACGCTCGCCATGCTCAGGTATTCATGCAGCAGCGTGGGATTGCGCGTTTTGTCGGTTTTGCCGGACAAGAGCGATGCGTCAAAACGCAAAGAATGCAACCACTGGGGAAGACTTGCCGTCGAGTTTCAAGCGGCCGGCATCATGGTTCATAGCGCACGGCGAAAATACCATTGCTGACCACCGGTGTGCAAAGAAACGTGGCCGGCCGGTACGACGATTGCCCGAACTGCGCCATAGCCGTATCATCGAGTCCGGCGATCCCGCTCGAGCGCCAGACCTCTGTCTTGATCACGTGGCCCGCGGAGTCGACGAAAGCCTCGATTTCAACAACCTTTTGCTCCCCGCCGTACCGCCCGACGATCGTGGGGGCAAACTTAGAAAGCGCAAGCGGGGTATATCTGGATCCGCACGCCGGCGCCGTCAGGGTTTGGGCAAGTTGTGCATCTAGCCGATCGAAAGCTGCAGGCGGTGCCACCACGCCCGCGTCCGAGCCGATCTCGCCTTCGACCTCTTTGACGAACGAGGGGCAATCGGTCATTGCCGCTCCATCGACGCCAACGGCGTCGACGAAGTACTCCTCGATTTCAGTCTTCTGCGGCAGCGAGACGAGATAGGCCGAGCGGCGGCTGCGCGCGTCACTTCCCTCAGGAGCTTGCGTCCTTGGAATCGCTACCGCGTAGGCTGCGTCTCGGCTTACCAACGTCAGCCGTGCGGCGTAGTTTGACGTTGCGTTGGTCCAGATATAGACGGCGTAGGTCTGCGACGCTCCCGTCGAGGCAATGTTCGTCTTAGCATTCCAAGGCACTACGATTGCCGAGGCGGCGCAAAACGGGTTCTCCCATTCGCCGGTTTCGGCGCGTGGAAGGTCCGAGTCGATCGCCGCGTAGCTGTCGGGTTCGAATAGGGCTTTGAACAGATACCTTCCGGCGACTGCTTGGCAGTTGACAAGCTTGGGGGCGTATGAAGTCGCGTTAGCGGCTTGCAAAGCCGACTCGTCAACGGCAGCGTTTCCGGAGCTCTTATAAATACTAGCGGCGGCGACTTTCCCTGTGGCATCTACCGTGACTTCGACCACCGACGAAAGTAGGCCGAGATTGAGCGTCTTTGCCGACTGGGGATAGATCGGCTCCTGCGGCTTCGTGACCACCGCCTCTCTGAACGGCTGTGCGCAGGTAGCCTGCGCCAACGACGTGACGGGGCGAAGCGATACCATCGTCAGTAAACAAGCTACGCAACCGAGCAATGCGGCCAAGCCTGCGTTCTTTTTCAACACCACCCGGTTTTATTATCCCGGTGGGGCGGTCAATTCCCGCATCGTCATCAGCACTGCTCATCGCGTAGGCTCGGAATAGATGTCAATGAATTGCGACAAAAACACCGAGACGCGGGGGCGAGCCGGCACTGCCAGGATTAGCGACGTGCGAAGGAAAGAGCAGTGCATAAAGTGATTCGACTATCGGCGGCTATTACGCTTCTGGTTGCGCTCGCGACCGGCTGCACTTCCGACTGCGATAACGCCGGCGTTAGTGTCGATGGCAACGGCAGCATCGTCGTAAGAGGTGAGAACGGGTTCATCAGCCCGAACTCTTCCGTCCTTAAGAATGTAAGCGATTGGCCTCAACCTCCCAACGGCGAGCAGAACTTCTCCTTTTCTCAAGGATACGTCCTGACGCGCGATGGTACGGGCATGTATCTACTGGCAAACACGGCACAACATCCCAATCTTGTGTATCACATTAACCTCAGCACTGGGCAGGCAGCGCCACTAGGAAGCGCAGACGATGCGCAAACGAGGGCGGCAAGCGCGGCATCTAAGGAAACTTGGATTGCGGCTGATGACCACTACGCTTATTCGGTAAATCAGGTGGATGCGTCGATCAACCGCGCAGATCTTTCGCCAAGTGGCAAGTTTGCAACGTTTATTGCTGGGCCGCGAACCCACCTTCGCGGCCCGATCGGCGTTGCGGTCGACGCCCGCGGCCGAGTTTGTGCTCTCGACGGGGAGACGCTGTTCGTTTTATGCTACGCACCCTTTGCGCATGGTGATGTTGCGCCCGCGCGGGAGATTGATACGAAGAATATCCTTGGATACGGTCAGGTTGAAGATGTGGCATTCGATCGCGCCGGGCATGTGGTTGTGGCCGGCTCGGGCGACCGCAATGGGCTCCAAGGCTTTTCGCTGGCAGTCTTTGATACCGCAAGAAGCTCGCCGCGTCTTCTGCGCTCGGTTGCGGGGCAGCACACGAAGCTAGCATTTCCTGAGTCTATCGGCGTTGACAATGGCGGCTACATTCTGGTTCTTCAGAAGAGCTCGCCAGCGTTTGACAGTGGTAGCGAGATCATAGCATTTGGGCCAGAGCAGCGCGGCGATATCGCGCCGGCCTGGGAGCGCAACCCAGCGGCCAGCCCGACGCATGCCTTCCGCATGGCCATCGATCGCGAGACCGGCGATATTGCGATCCTAGGATCCGACGGAGTCGGGTTTTTTCCGAAGGCGGGAGGCACAGCACCAACCCGCTGGCCCGCAGAGATTCGCCTTCCGATACGAGGTTGGAGCCTAGCATTCGGTAACGGGTCGTTAATTGTCGCCGACGAGTTTGGCGAGCCAGTGCGGTACGACTTGCGACGGAAATTGAAGCAGTCAACGACCGCTCAGTCAAACACTTTCAGCCTACACGATCCCGAGTTCATCTCTACCGATCAAAATGGTCGCGTGTTCGTAGCCTCAACAGACGGCGCGATCAATGCGCTTCCGATTGACCCGAGTAAGACAGCTGGGACTATGACCAGGTCATTCGTCACGACATTTGGGCGAAGAATGGACGCCTTCGCCGTCGACTCTGCCGGCTATTTCTATCTATCCTCTACGATCAACGACGCCATCATAGTGATGGACCCTAAAGGTCATCAATCGTTAATTAAAGGTGGCAAGACGGAGTTGAATCACCCTGTTGGCTTGGCCGTCAGTCGTAACGGGACGCTTCTTGTTGCTAACAGAGAGGGAAACAGCATCCTTGCTTTTGCGCGGGGTGCCACGGGCAATGAGCCCCCGACCAGTCAGATCGGGGGCTCTACGACCGAATTGATTGCTCCGCAAGCGCTCGCCATAGACGCCGCCGGGAAGCTGTATGTCTTTGATGGACCCGTTACTGCAGGCGGAGCCGGCACTCGGCATTACGTCCGGATTTATGACGTCGGCGCGCGTGGCGACGTCGCGCCACTGCGCTCATATTCCGTAAACACAAAGTGTTGGGTTAACGCGCCGTGATGCAAAGACTGTAGGGTCTTTCCAAAGCGACGCTGATCCGGTCGCCGCTCTCACTGTCGCCTCGCACCACCTAAGGTTGGGGCTTGAACTTTTACCCGCTTAGTCTCTGCGACTAGGTACCGAAAGCTGCTTGCTACCAGCTAAAGACGACTAGCCCGTCACCCGTTGCATTCTTCCAACCTTGCCACATGCGCGATTTGATCGCAGTCGATTCGACATAGGACGATCCACCGCCGCCGCCGCCACCCGCACCACCGGCAATAGCGCCGCCGCCTCCTCCGCCGCCTCCGTAGTAGCCGCCGCCTGCACCACCGCCACCACCGCCATCGCATCCAGATCGCTTGCAGCCGCGACCGCCCTTTCCGCCAGTGCCAAGCGTACCTGAGTGACCGCTCGCCCCGAAGTATCGCCCGTGGCCTCCGCCCAAACCACCCATGCCGCCTTGACTCTGCGTGCCTCCGCTGCCGCCTTTACCGCCTTCGGGGCCGTAGTAATGAGCGTGACCGCCCGCTCCTCCGATCTCACCACCACCCTCGCCGCCGGAGCCCGTAAATCCACCCTGTCCGCCACCGCCGCCGGCGACGAGGATACGCTCGTTGAGCGCATTCCCGTTCGCTCGCACGTCTGACGCACCGCCGCCGCCAAAAGCATGAACTCCGAGAGGACCGCCTCGGCCTCCGTTTCCGCCACCGTTAAAGCCGCCCAATGACGAGGCTTTCCCCCCGACGAAAACGTACAGCTTGTCACCTTGCTGAACGCGTAAAACGGCAAACACGCGACCGCCGCGGCCGGGCTCCCCGCCTGCCCCAACCGCGCCACGCGCGACGATCGTGAGCTTTGTGACAAGCGCGGGAACGACAAAAATCTGCGCACGACCCGTGTAGTGGAACGTCTTGGCACCCTTCGCTGCGTGACCGCCTGCGGCCGCACTAGAAACTCCACTGATTGGGATCGATGATCCGCCACACGCCGACAGCAACAGCGCCGCAAATAGCGACAGGCCGCTGCGATTAAGCCGAAGGCGATTCATGAGACGCGCACGTACCCTAAGGCGCGACTGCCTCGATGCGTCACCGCAAGCACAGCTAAGCTCTCCGAATCAGCACTTGGTAAACAAGGCCTCGGACTCCACATATCGCCGATGGCGTTTACCGGGTGCCCGCGACGGTAAAGAGAACTCCAGCCCTGCTGCGATGAGCCCATCAGCGGATACTTTGCGGATAGCGAAAGACGTTCTCCGGATCGAGGGCACCCTTGATCTGCTGGAGGCGTGGGTAGTTCGCGCCATAGTACCGCTGCTGCCAGTCGGCAAGGTTCAGATCGCAGTAATTTCGATAGCTGACACGGCTTGTGAATGGATCGATCGCCAGAAAAGCCGCTGAGATCCAAGCTCGGCAGGCCGCTGCCTCCTCCGGATTGGCCCAGTATGTCTGATACTGCCACATGAGACGCTGATCTCGGTGCGGAAATGCTGTTGCGCGCGGATCGATCTCCGCCACAGCTCCGCCGAGCGCATCGAACTCGATCAGTGCCGCACCCGGCGTTTCCGACAGCGCAGTAATCATAGCGGCTAGGCCCTCTTCTGAAATAGCATCCTTTGAAAAACTCGAAGCCATTTTCCACGAGGAGCTTGCGAAATCGTTGCCGGCATACCGTTCCATCTCGCTCAGGAACGGCACAGTTGCGGTCGCGTTCTCAGTGGGATCGGAAACGCTCTCTGTCACGCTCGACAGGACGGCGCGCGTTTCTTCTTCGCTCGCGAGGCTTTGTCCAAAGAAATGCAGCGTGTTCCAACTCTTCCCCGTTATCACGAGAGTGGCGCCGATCTCGCGCGGCGCCGTCGGTAACCACGCTTCGTACGCCCGGAACAGGGCACGAATGGCCGGCTCGCTCCAGTTCCATTTATAGGAAAATGACGTTACCATAAGCGGCACGCTCACCGGCTCGAACTCGAACTCCGTGACGACGCCGAAGTTGCCGCCCCCGCCGCCGCGGCAGGCCCACAATAGATCCGCGGCTTCGTCATCGCGGTCCGTATCCCACACTCGACCGCGAGCATCTACCATCCGCACGCGGCGCAGCCGGTCACAGAGCAGACCGTGCCGCCGGCTCAAGTTGCCGAAGCCGCCGCCGAGCGTCAACCCTGCCACGCCGACCGAAGCGCACGTCCCGCCGGGGAGGCTAAGACCGTTATAACTGAAGAGCGTGTGATAGAGCTTTCGAAGCTGGACCCCGGGCCCTACGATGCAGCGGTCGCGCCCGTGCACTCGAACCGCATCGCACCGGCTCATGTCGATAACCGCGCCGCCATCATTGGTCGAGAAGCCTTCGTAGTCGTGTCCGCCGCTGCGAACCGCGATTGGGAGTTTTTCAGCCACCGCCCGGCTTACGGCCTCGACCACCTCGATCTCGCTATATGGATAGGCAATCCACGCCGGGTCAAATCTCAACGCTAGATTACACATCGTGCAACACGCCGCGTAGTCTTGAGAGCTCGCGTCGACGACGCGCAGGCCGGAATCAACGCTCCCACCGGCGATGGCCAAATAATCGTACGGCATGCGTTGGAGGATTGCCCGAAGGCCGGGGCTTTGCCCTCCCGCGATGGGTGTAACTGCCGCAGACCAAAACCTGTCCGTCCGAGGGATAACCACGAATCGCTCCAAGGCCAAGCGTCGCTCACGTGTCACATCCGCGCTGCAATACGGCTCGCCCTCGCGCTAGACAAGGGGTACTAACTTCAATTGGTTTTCCATCCTCGCGCTCAGTATGTTGTGGCTGATTCGTATCGCAGCAGCAGACGAACCGGCAGCGGCCATTTGCGGCATTTGTAACGGCTTCGTCGCTCGGGGTCGTCGTAGTGAACGGAAAGGGAGGAAACACTGATGGCCAGGGAAGCATCGCGGCGAAGTGCAAACCTCACTGATGCCGCGGTGGGTCGTTCGGACTGGAGTGCTGGCCGGCACTTATGCGGTCATCATGGTCGTCGCCGCGCTCTGGATGCCCCACGAGTGGGACTGGCACGTCCTGAGATGGTTCAGCACGCGCGTCGCGCCGACGTTTTCGCCCGAGATAAGCATCGTCAACATCCCCCAATGGAATCGTTCAGACGTTCCGGGAAATCGCCATCGGATCGCGAGTTTCCTCGACGGTTTAATTTCGAGCAATCAACGGCCAAGCGCCGTCATCCTCGACGTTGAGTTCGATCCCTGTCAATCCAATCCGTGCGAAGGGCCGGTAGAATCCGCAGACCGAGATCTGTCGACCGCTATCCGGCTCGCCAGCCACCGCTTTCCGGTGTACGCGACCGAGGGTTTTAGTACCGACCCGGACGACGCGGCTATCAATCCGGTCGATCCGCAAGACGAGCAAATCTACGGTGCTCTCAGTGGCGCGGCGCAGACCAAGTTCACGAGCATCCCTCAGGCGCAGGGAGTTTTCTATCGCATCTGCTATGCGAACGTTCCGATCGACGATGAATCCGGACAGGTGGTCGGCGCTGCGAACGTGTGGGCGATGGCCGCACGCGTACTCATGCCGGCGCGCTACTTTGCGAGCTCGCCGCCATGCGACGGCTCGCACATACCGGTACGTCTGGGGTCCGGCAGCGGTTCGGCCATCCACGATTTTACCGAACCCTCAACGTTTAGAGAGTACTCGCAGTTTGACGACAAGACGTACGTTATCGTAGGCACGACCGCGCAGGATCGCCCACCGTACCTTGGTCTCAGCGGTCCGGAACTGCTCGGTTGGGCGCTGAGCAACGCTCTCGACCAAGGATCGTTGCTCGGAAGGACACCCTACTACGACGTGCAACCGCAAAACGGAACGCTCTTGCTGCTCGTTCCGCTCTTTTCCGTGCTCGCCGTCGTGCTGTACATGGCGCTCTTTTTTGCTCTGAAGCGAACCAGGTTGCGTTCGCTTCGTCCTGCGTCGCCGTGGGTCTCCGCCGGTGTCGCGGCCGTTTCCGGGCTGGCGGTGGTGGGGCTGTTCGAGCTCCTGTTCTTCTTATCGCATCACATCCAACCACAGATCTCCCTCATAACGTTTGGCGTGCTCCTAGCGGCTGGACTCTCAGGCGTGCGCGGATCGCAAATCCTGTTTGAAGACGCCGATGCCTTCGAAGCTGCACCTCCGGAAGTTTATGACTACGACGTCTTCATCAGCTATGCACACGAAGATCGCGCGTGGGTTTTCGAACATGTTTACGCTCCGTTCCGTGATGCGACGCTACCTGATGGGCGTAAGCTTGCAGTTTTTTTCGATACGGCATCAATTCGAGCGGGAACCGCGTGGGAAAGAACGCTCGCACTGGCAATCGACGCCAGCCGGTTCATCGTGCCGGTCTATTCGAATGCGTATTTCGAGCAGCCGTACTGTCGCTTTGAAATCATGCGTGCGCACCGCAAGTGGGTGGTGGCAGGCCCAGATTCACGATGCGTGCTCCCGATTATGCTGGGCCAGCCGCAGATTCTCGCCTCGGTCGACGATATTCAGGCCTTGAGCATCGAAGATTATCCCGATCTGGTGCAGCGGCATCTCTCCGAGATCATCGAGCGCATCGGGCATCGCAAGCCACAAGAGGCCGGCGCGACGTGAACTGCCGGCGCGCCGTACGAGCGCCAGTGCTGTTGCTCATATTTCTCACGGCGCTCAGCTCGTATGCCGAGGCCGCGACGCCCGTTCGCCTCGTCGAGAGTATTTCTTTTAATGGCCAAGGTGTGGATTCGGCGGCGGTAACGGTTAAGCGTGGCTCAGTCGTCGAGCACTCAATTCGGCGAGGCGAATCGATCGCCGACGGCACCCGCATCGATGTCCCAGCCAACACAGTAGTCGTTCTGGAGAGAGCGGGTAAGAGCACCGTCACGCTCGAGCCGGGTGCAAGCGTGACGTTCGTTACCACCGGCACCGGCGAGACCATTTCGAATAACGGCGGTAAGTCGCTGTTCAGTGTCATTCCGGGCGCGCTGGATTTCTTTCGGGTACAATCGGGCGAATCGCTGACGGCATCGGTTCACGGCACCGATTTTTGGGTTGATAACGAAGCGTCGGGTGTGACCTTCAAATGCGATCGAGGCGAAGTCAACATCGAGAAAACCGGCTATCTCCAGGTCGGCGATCGAAGGCTGCGCACCTCATTCATCGACGTCATCTCATCAGAAAGGACGTCGCAAGCAACCTACAACCCAACGACCGATTGGACCTTGGCAAAGTTTAGTAACTTCGCGGAAGCCGACGCCTTCTACCAGCAAGCCGTTGACAGCGCGACGAAGAGCGGCGACGCCGGCACACTTAACGCCGCGAAAATAAATCTCGCAAATGTTCAGCGGCTCGAGGGGCTCTACGATAAGGCGCGGCGGAACTACGAGGACGCGCTCGCATTCTACGCGAGCGAGGGAGATTTGGATCGGCAAGCCGCCGTGCTCAATGGCATAGGGTTGACGCTTGGTATCTCCGGGCATAACGATGATGCGTTAGACTCGCTTAATCGTGCTCTTGCACTTTATCGGAACGCCGGCGACGTCGGCGGCGAGGGCGACGCATTAGGCAATATTGGTAACCTTTACCGCACCGAAGGGAAGTACGACAAGGCCCTACACGCCCTTCACGAAGCATTGCAGGACTATCGTGTGGTCGATGACGTCGAGGGTCAAGCTCGGGTGCAGATGGAGACCGGCATCGTCCACTACTCCACAGGCGGCTGCCTCACAGGCGGCTACCTCACAGGCGGCTACCTCGAGGCGACAAACGAGCTACAACGTGCGCGCGACCAATTCCATACGGTAGGCGATGCCGACGGGGAAGCGACCGACTTAGAACACCTCGGGATCTTGCAATATTACCGTGCGCAGTATGAGGCGGCGCTACGATCTCTAGGAGACTCCTTGGAACTGTTTCAAAAACTGGGCGACCGCCACCGAACCGCGTACACGCTCATGGACATCGGCGACGTTCTTGCCCGGCAAGGGCATTACGACCAAGCGATAAGTCGCTACCAGCAATCGACGGCCGCCTTCGATCAGCTCGGTGAGTTCAATGCCGCGGCGGCTCCGTCGGTCAGCATTGGCGTCGTTGAAGAGCGTGAAGGTCACTATAGCCAAGCAGTAACTCGATTCGATCAGGCAATTGCCGCCTTTCATGCGCTGCACTATCCGGCAGACGAGGCCGATGCGCGCAAGGACATCGGGGTTGTGGATATAGATCGCGGCGAGTACGATCGAGCGCTCGAGCTCTTGAAAGCGGCCCGCGTCGTTTTCAATCAAATTTGTGAGCCTGACAGCGTCGCCGAAATCGACACCGATATAGCAATGATAGACGTTCGGGAAGGTAACGATGAGGCCGCCTTGGCTCTCGATCGGTCCGCATTACGTACTTTTGAGGGCTTGGGACGCCGTTACGAAGAGGCCCGTGATCTGCTAGGAATTGGAGATGCCCTTGCAGGTGAGCGTAAGTATCGGCAGGCGGTAGCGTTTTACCAAGAAGCTTTGGGGATTTATCTCGACATCGGCGCGCAAGCCGACGCCGCCAAAGTGCGCGCTCGAATGAACGCAATCAAGCTTCACATTCGAACATAGGCATTCGCGCGTGCTGCGGTAGCTCGACGTCCGCGGCGAGTACGGCGAGCCCGGCAACGCCCTTGTAGAGGCTCGTCGGTCTCGTATCGGGCGAGTCGCTTTTCGCTCGCGTCGGCGTCGCCTCCGCGAGTAGCGCCGCCGACCGTACGATCTGCTTTGCTCGTCGAAGCCATGCGTCGTCCGAGGAGTGCCGATAGAAGTTCAGTAGCGCGTAGCCTTGCCCGGCCATGCCGCAACAGAGCGAGATATTCGCAATCTTCGTCTCCCAGGTGTGCCAGGCGGCGCCTTCGGCTAGTTCGAAATGCCGGGCATTTCCGGTCAATTGATACGCGCGGGTCCACAGAAAGACATGGCCGGCGCTTCCGTTGCACCATCCGGGCAGATATGGGGCGACCATGGTGCGGAGCGCGTCGCACTTCCATTGAAAGCCGCGCCCAGCGGGCTCGGCAAGTGCGGCCAATTCTTCGAGCCGCCGCTCGAACGAAGATGGCGGCGGTGTCCCGCTAACGGCGCACCACGTTAGTGTCGTGTAAAGCAGCCCGGCCCATCCGTGCGCAACTCCGAGCAAGGTCAGCTCGGTTCCCTCTCCGATTGCAGCGTAGCCGTCGATCTCTCGCCAGAGATCCTTCAAGAGCTTTTGGCCGGCGGCTCTAAGGTTTTTGTCGTCGAAACGTTCTGCCAACAGCGCACACCCCAAGAGCGCGCCCGTCCATCCCAGCGTCAAATCGATCGGCTTGCCGCGATGGCAGCTTACCTCGGTGAAGTTCCGGACCGCTTCGCGTGCCGTCGAGGCATCGTCGCGCGTGTCCGCCACCAGTGCCGCGACGGCGTACGTTCCGGCAGGACCGTGAAACAACGATGCGCTGCTGATGTCGTCAGGGGCGACCTCAAACCGATCGTGCGTGAAAGCGCCGGGCGCGAGTATCTCGTTAATCGCGCGATCGGCCCACAGGTCCGCTACGGCGAGTAACTCGCCGTCGTCGGTTGCGCTTGCGATCCGGCAGAGCGCATACGCTAACCCGGCGCTGCCATAATTGATGGATACGGATGGAGGCGGCAGTCCGGCTCGAAGTAACGGCCCCCCGGCGGCAGAGTCACTAAGCAGTCGGCCATGAATTCGCTTGAGTTCGGGCTCGGCGCCGGTAGCATTCGACGGGCGCCGCTCCGGGATTCCGAGTTGCTTCCATGCCTGCGCGAACTCGGCCGCCGACGTGAATCGGTCGGCTGGACTCTTGCTTAGCGCTTTTTGCAGCAGCTGCGCCACAGCCGGCCACGGAGCTTCCTGCCGATCGAACGGGCGCATTGGATCTTCGACTATTTGGCGAAGCATCTCGTTCCGCTCGACGCAAAAGTCGAGATAATGCGAGCCCGTCAGCACTAGGTAAAGAAGCGCCGCCAACGAGTACTGCTCGGCGCCGGCGGTCACCCTTGGAGGCCGTTTCCCGCTACGCGCGGCCTGCGCGAATTCGGGTTCGAAAAAAAAGCTGACGCCGGCACGCATTGACGGCTCGTTCGAGCCGGCCTCAAAGAGCGAGCGTCCGTAGCCGAAATCGATGATCTTTACATCGCCAAGGCGGTCGACCAAGACGTTGCGTGGGTGAACGTCGCCGTGAATGACCCCTCGCTCGTGCAGCACTGCGTACGCATCGATGACGCGCCGTACCAGAGAGAGTAACTCGCCTACAAGGGGCGGTTCGTTTTCTCGATACTCGGCGCTGACGTCCTCGACGTCCGACCCGCGAAACCATTCGGTTAGAATATACGGCTGCGGCCCATACTGGCCCGAGTCGATTAAGCGCGGTGCGAAGCGGCCATCGAGGTCGCGAAGAATTCGCGCTTCGCGTTCGAATGCGAGGCTGAGATCGACGTCGTTCGGCCGACCGACCTTTAAGGCACCGATCTGGCCGTGTCGTCCTTGGACTTGATAGAGTTCCGTGTCCTCCATGGACTGTACTCGGCGCACGACTTCCCAACCGCTCCGACCGGCGAAATGCCGCCATGCCGAAGTTGAATCGGCCTCGGCCGCCTCCGCGCCAACTAAAAGGCCGCCTCGGATCAGTGAGAGGAGTACCGGAAGCGCGCCTTCTAGGGAAAGCTCGGGGTCGGCGTTTGTACGCCAGCTGAAGCGGGCGATAGCGACGGCAATCGTAGCCGGAGCGCGAAATTCCCTAAGGAGGTCGGCTGAATCGGCGTCGACTACCTTTGAGTGCCGGCGCGAATTCGACCGCGTCACGACGAAGTCTTCATCGGCGCCGCCGATGCTTCGCCGCAGCTGCTCGGGCAGGTCAACGACCGATATTATCCTTGTTCCAGCGGCGAGAGCGTAGGGATCGGTCAGGTTCACGACGCGGGGGTCCAGGTGTCGGGATCGATGCCTTCGAGTCGCAGCCGTTCAGTCGCGAACTCGGCCGGCGAAACTCCCGGCTGGGCCGCGGTCTTATAGAGCGCAAGGCTCGCGCCCAGCCGGTTACAGATGCGCGAGCGCCAACTCGTTTGCGACAACCACGAAACGGTGCGCTCGTCTCTCGGCGGGTCGAGACCCCACGAAAGAAGGCCTGCACCGGCCACCTCGCAGGTGAAGGGCACGCCGTGGGGAGAGCAGCCGTCGAGCTTTGCGACGAGCCGCGCGGCCGTTTCTTGCAAATCGCTGAAGCGGTGAAAATATGCCACGATCTTATCAGGCCGCAACAAACCGCGGACACCCCTTCCTGCCTTCCATTGAAAGCCCCGCGATCGCGCGAATGTTACCGCCGTCTCCGCAAAAGCTTCTGGAAGTGCACTGCACGCCGGGCTCACGTAGAGCTTAAACGTCTTTTCAAAAGGATCGCTGGAATCGCGCCGCTTCGATCTCCACGCCGTCCAGGGGCTGCCGTCATTGACCGGTAACGCGCGCCAAGCCGTGTCTAGCGCTTTCGCAACCGCCGGTCGTTCCACTCCGAGATACTCTCGCACCGACGCGGCATCGGGCAGAAGGCGGAGCCATCGCTGCGAACAGGGGATTTGGTTATACGCATAGAGCCGCTGGGCGAGGGTCGCCGGGTCGCTGATGGACAATTCGGCCGCGTACTGCAGCGCGCGCAGCGACAGTTCCGAGAGCGAGTTTCGGAAACCCGACGAGGCTTGATTCGGAGACACGAGCTGCAGCGCTTCCGGTCCGGAAATCATCCGGTCGCCGAGCTCGACCTCAAGGATGCCGTCGAGCACCATTCGAGCGATTTCGGGTTCGCATCGATCGCCCAAACGATCCATAAGGTACTGGGGCAGCGGCGAAAGCTCGTGCAGCGTTAAGAGCAGGAGGGCCGTGTCGCACGAAACGGATTTGGCCGTAAGGTGCACGTCTTCGCGCGGGCGCAGAACCCCATAATGTTCCGCCTCCGAGCGGAGCCCTCGGTACGCATAGCGTTCCGAAGGACTAAGCCGGTCGAAAAGCACGAGCTCGTATTGCTGGTTGGAACGGAACCGGCGCCGGCTAAGCGGCAAGGCTTGCGTTAAGATGCAGGCTTACTCCAGCTCTTTTAGCGCCGCTTCCAGCCTTTCCTTGAGATCACGTTTTTCTTGCGCGTTTAGCTTCGATGCATCTTTGTGGCGTGTCTCCCTAACGACACCATGCAACTGCTCGCGAAGCTCTTTCATTTTCTCTTTGGATATCTCTTCGATCCAAGGGAACGTCAGCAGGCAGAAATGTTCCGTGTCGAAACAGTTGAGATAAGTTCTGTAGCAGGTCAGGTCGCAATCGAGACGCGCATAGTGGTGGCCAACGCCGACCGTGGGGACTTGCGCACCCTCATCTTCAGCTTGCCAAGAAGCTGGGCACGAGCTCTCTTTCGGGCAGACATACGGCCCGCCGGTGTTATCTCGCGGAGCAACATTTACTAGCAGGTCTTTAATTCTGAAGGCCATGTCCAGTCTTTCCTCCCCTTCAAATCTACCGGCGATCAAACTCTGATTGCCGCCGATCTACTCGCGCACTAAAAGGAGTCCGCGCTTCTAAGAATACCGCGTCGGCAGCGAGAAAGGAAGGGGCGTACGCTAGGGATGGCTAGCGTGGGTAGTCGCGCTCGCTTGCTTCCTACCGGGATGCGCGGAGTCAAGACTGGAGTCACACAAACCTATGGCAAAAGGCCCGATGCAGATCATTGTCGGGGTCACCGGGCACCGCGAGCTGCGGGCAAAGGATCTCGAGGCTCTGGAAGCGGGCACCGGTGCAATTCTCGATCGGATCAAAGACGAGTATCCGCATACTCCGCTCATGGCGATTACGCCGCTCGCCGAGGGTGCGGATAGAATCCTTGCGCACGCGGCTATTTCGCGCGGCATTCCGTATCTCGTGCCGCTGCCGATGCCGGTTGAGCTTTACGAGAAAGACTTCCAGGCCGAAAGCCTAGGAAGTTTCCGGAGGCTGCTTACCGGCGCACATCACTCCTACGCACTGCCGTTTCTTAACGGGACCACCGCGCAGAACGTTTGCGAACCCGATCGCCGGGCCCGTCAGTATGCTTCCGTCGGAGCCCACGTCGCGGCCGTTTCGCACCTTTTCATCGCTCTTTGGGACGGCGTGGCGTCGGAGGCCGTAGGTGGAACTGCCCAGATCGTTCAGTTTCGTGCGTTCGGCGCGCCGCCCGAATACCTCCCGGAGTACTCACCACTCGATGCACCCGACACCGGAATCATTTATCACCTGTACGCGCCGCGCGAAGGCGGGGTCCTCGATCGTGAACCGGGGGAACTGCAAAGGCTGCGGGCCGGCGGGCCCGATCTGGTGGATCCGTTGCCGCTCGTTGCACTCGATAGCGACGAGCCCGACCCCTTCGAGCTCGTTTATCGGCACATTGAAGAGTTCAACTGCGACGCACTTCTCGTCGAGCCTGGGTCGCCCCCGCCCTCCGCCGCAGGCGAGAAGCGTCCGGCGACGCAGGAACTTCGCGACCATGCGGAGCGAGCCGCAAACCATTACCAACGGTTTACGCGTCGCACGCTAAGACGCTTGGTCTTTTCCACCGCCCTGGCGGCACTTGTGCTTTCATTTTATTCCCATATTGCGCGCCACGCTGACTGGCTCGTCTTGCCATATGCGCTGTTTGTGGTTCTTGCAATCTTCATATTTATGAGGGCAAAGCGCGGTACGTGGCAAGACAAGTCACAAGACTATCGCGCGCTCGAGATGGGTCTGACCGTACAGCGAGTTTGGGATCAGGTCGAGCTGGGGAAATCGGTAGCCGCCTCGTACCTGCGACAGCAGCGAACCGAACTGGACTGGATCCCAGCGGCGATACGAACCGCGCACGTTCTCGATTTCGGTCTACCCTTCCGTAAAGTCGCTGGGATTGCAGCGGTACGCAACTTTGTGAGCGGGCAGCTCAGATTCTTTGTGAAAGCTGGAAAAAGAGAGGCCGCGCTTAATCAGCGCGTTGAACGGTTTTCTCGGATCGCCCTGTTAACGAGCTTTGCGTTTGGTTTCCTGGTTCTTGCGTTCGGGCTGACTTTGATGGTCCGCCGATCGACGTCACTATTCGGGATCCCGTGCCTCCACGGCTGGCTGACCTTCGGGGTGGCGGCGACCACGATCTTGGCGGCGCTTTCCCACGAGTACCACCACCTACGCGCGTTCCGCCAGCACGCGCGCAGCTATCAAGTGATGCACGACATCTACGAGCGGGCAATGCGGGCGCTAGAAGAAGCCGAGCGCACGGGCGACGGGGAGCGGGAGCTGCAAGTCGCTCGCAACGTTATTGGCGAGATTGGGCGCGAGGCGCTCGCCGAAAATGCCGACTGGGTGTTGTTGCACCGCGAGCTCCCGATCGAGTACCTCCCCGTGTGACCACACGGAACTGCGAAAGCCCGACGGATGCCATGGGCCGTTGGCACTATCCGGGGACTTCGACAGTTCGCCAGCGTAGCGAACAAGGTCGGCATGAAGGGCTTTAGGCTGCATGACG
>JBAVSO010000206.1:0-2898 GCA_049695635.1 Candidatus Cybelea sp.
AGGCCGCGCAACGCGCCTTCGAGTTGGTCGCGCAAGCCCTGGGGGCAGAGCCTCTTTCGCTAGCGCGCGCCGTGCTCGCCGCTGCCGCCACGAAGCTGCGCCTCGGGATCGAACGATTGATCGCCGATTACTCGCTCGATCGTGAAAGCGTCGCAATCGTTGGCGGCGGCGGGGGTGCCGGTGCGCTGATACCGGCGGTCGCCGAGCTCGCGCAGCTGCCTTATCGCATCGCCCGCGATGCGGAAGTTATCGCGCCGATCGGCGTCGCGCTTGCGCTCGTTCGCGATTCCGTCGAGCGTACGATCGTCGCACCATCACCGCAAGAGATCGCGCGCATCCGGCGCGAGGCCGCCGACCGAGTCGTCGCGGCGGGCGCCGCACCGGATCGCGTCGAGGTCGAAATAGAGATCGACACCCAGCGAAATCGAGTGCGGGCGACTGCCTCGGGCGCGACCGCACTGGTCGATTCGGCCGCTCTTCCGACATGCAGCGAGGATGAACGGCGTGCCGCGGCGGCAGAGTCGATGCGTTGCGAACCGAGCCAACTTGCCGCCTTTGAGCTGACGCGCCCGTTGACCGCGTACAAGCGTTGCCGGCCTGCCGTCAGCGCATTGCGCCGCGTGCGCGAGATTTGCGACGTTCGGGTCGTCGACGAGCGCGGCGTCGTACGGCTCGCTTTGCAAGATCCGGCGGTGACGCTCGCGACGGCCGGCGAGATCGCGGCACGCGTGCGCGAGGCAATCGAAAACGCGACCAACTTCGGCGACGTTGGACGCGCGCTTCCGGCGCTTTACTTGCTGCGCGGCGGGCGAATCGCCGCATTCGAAGGATTATCGAGCGCCGAGCAGGGCGCGGCGCTCGCGGAAGAAGAGACCGACGGTTGTCCCGCCGGTGAAGGCGTCGCCCTCCTCGTCGTTCCCCGCGAAGCTTAGCGCATCATTGAGCGACCTCGTTTATGGCCGTGAGCCGATCTCCTTTGTATAAGCGTAGTCTTCGGCAGTAATATCATAGAAAACGTCATCCCTCATTCGTTTGACTTCGCGAGCAACCTCATTGAGCTGATCGCGCAACAAACTAGGATTCGTTTTTAGCTCTTGCAGCTTGCAACGGTTCATCGCGGTTACCCAGTCATCGTATGCTTCAGGTACGTCGGCAGGCCGAATGTTTCCGACAGGATCGGCCCCAGCCGCGAGCTGTGCAGCCAAAAGAAAAGCAAGTTGATCCCTGACATGTGAGCCACCGTACCGCTCAAACTCGTGGAAGCACCAGTTCGTTTCTCCGGGCCTTGGCCGAGTTAAAAGCGCCATCTCTAGTAGTTGAATGAATACGATAGAATGCTCGGCTCCATGCGTGATCTTCTCTCTTACGCTGTCACCCAAGCGGATTTCATTTACATCGAAAAAGCCTTGGAGGTTGTTTCTCGAAAGTCGGTGCTCGATAGCTAATGCCACGAGATTATAGTTGAATCTTCCCTCCGATGCGCCCCGTCTCATCTGGCCAATGAACGCCTGCCTGAAGTAATAGTTAGTGTCGTCTGCCTCGCGATTTGTATAGGAAAGAAAGTAGTCCTCCAAAGGGAAAACGACACATCCCTTATCGAACGCGACTCGATCGTTCTGCTGCCAACGCGGATATGCTGCGGCTCGCAGGATCTCTGTGCACGCCTGAAGTTCGGCAAACAGATATGAGCGTCTGTAAAGCTTTAGGAGTGCCAGGGCGAGCGAGACTTGCCGTGCGTCACGTGAAGGGCGGCGGGAAAGCACGTCGTCTACGCGTTTTCTGATCCCCAGCAGATTCGCATACGCGGTGGCAAAGTTCGAATCCCTGGTCTGTTCAACGTAAGCCTCCGGC
The DNA here is from genome assembly GCA_049695635.1 of Candidatus Cybelea sp. Classification (GTDB taxonomy): domain Bacteria; phylum Vulcanimicrobiota; class Vulcanimicrobiia; order Vulcanimicrobiales; family Vulcanimicrobiaceae; genus Cybelea. The sequence goes on from JBAVSO010000206.1 coordinate 1,852, forward strand.
GGTATTCTAAACGCCCGGCAGATAATGTCGCGGCCGTTTGTCTTAATCGCTTGCGTCGAATGCTGGCGGAAAACGTCGAGTAGCTTCTGCGCCGTCACTGTGTCGAGCCACGATCGCGTATCCCGCATTTATTCGGAGCTCTTTGCTCGAAGCGCTGCGAGCTCGGCACGCAACTCGTCGTTTTCGTCTTTTAATGTCGTGCAAAGTGTTGCGAGGTCTTGCTCGCGCATTTCCTCCTCCATTTGGCCCTCAGCACGCTCTATACCGTCAAGCGAGGACATCGTCTTTATCAGGTCTTCTTGCTCTTTGTTAGAAGGATTGGGTATGGCCGAGAGCCGCTCAAACTCCCGCTGGAACTGGTTCTGCATGGGCTGTTGAGCGATGTAAGATCGCGTGGCTGTGTCTACTGGGTCGGTCTCAAATACATCTTTTATGATCGTACTGACACGCTGGCCGACAAAACTCTCCGCGCGAGGGCAAACGACAAAACGCTGATCTTTAGTTTTTCGGAGGACGGCGACTTGGTCCTTGAGTCGGCCGCCGACGATCAGCGGGCTGTGGGCGCTGGCGATGAACTGCACGTTTGGGAAGGCCCGTAATAGCAGGTCGGCTATTTTTCGCTGCCAGCTTGGGTGGAGATGCGCGTCGAGTTCGTCAATAATGACGATTCCGCTGCGGTTGGTGACATCGACTACCGGCGGTGTATCCTTTTTGAGTTCCCGTAGGAACCGTTCTATCAATCCAAATAGCGCTACCGTAGAAAGCGTGCCTTGCGACGCGCGTTGCAGTGGCATGGGGTTGTCGGAAAGACCTTCTGCAATGACGGTGATCTCGAAGGATACGGGCCCGACGCGCTTGATGTCTGTAAAGCGAAAATCTGATTCGCTGAGCTGAGCGATCACCCATTCTATCAAAGCGATGCTCGGCAACCTTCCTTTGTCATTGAGAAAATAATCTAAACTCAGGCGATATAACATGGTCTCGACCAGCGATGAGACAGGTTGCTCCTTGAGAAAGAAGGATGCGCCTTCGCGAGCTATATCGACA
>JBAVSO010000207.1:0-21461 GCA_049695635.1 Candidatus Cybelea sp.
CGAGGTATGCGTCTATCGCCGTGGGAACCGCCACGCTTCTTATGGGCCGCGATCGAGGGCGTTTGCGGCTTGACGCTTACGGGGGATTTGCCGAAGATTCAACCGCTGGTACCATCGGATTGGAAGTGGCTGGCGCTGCGCCGCGTACCGTACCACGGCGAGGAGATTAGCTACTTCGCCGTCCGGGCACGCAACACGTTCCATCTCTACACGACGTGCGAGATCGATAGCGATCATTCGCATTCGGTCTATATAACCGACGTATCGGACAGCATTCCGATCTTTTCGCGAACCGCTCGCGTCGTTGCGTTCCAGCGCGAACACGAAACCATATTGCTCGTCGGGAACGTCAGCACGACGTCGATCAACGTTCCTGTGGATTTGTCGTCGATTCTGACGGGCGAAGCGAAGTATCACCTACGCATCTATAACTCCGAACGCGAGGATTGGGAGACCGACGCCGTGTTCGCGCGCGAAGAAGTCATAAGCGTTACGACGACCATCGAAAGTCAAGGCTACCGTCTCATGCAATTTACCCGCGTGGAGGAGGGATTTCGCTACAGCTCGACTGCGGCGAAGGTCTTGTCGCTGTAGAGCTCATACCGCTTACCGGCGGCAACGGCGATCAGCGGAAACACGCCTTCGGAAAGCAACGCGTACGTGGAAGGTTCAACTGCGGTCCATTTCCGTGTGTCGTGATGGAGGCTAAATTCAAGTTGTCGCCCTTCAAAAGCGATCGCTACCGTTTCCAATGCCTTACCCTTTACACATCCGTCATTTCACGCCAAACATGCGAAAGATCACAAAGATAGCAGCGGCGAAGAGACCACCGCCGAGAAAGACGGTGACGGGAACGGTTAGCACCCAAGCCAGCACGATATTCCGCAGGGTATTCATTTGCAGACCTGAGCCGTTCGCTGCCATCGTTCCGGCGACTCCCGAGGTGAGGATGTGCGTGGTGCTGACCGGCAGGCCGACAACGTCGGCGCTTTGGATCGTCGCCCACGTCACGATCTCGGCAGAGGCGCCCTGCGCGTACGTCAGGTGCGCTTTGCCGATCTTTTCACCGATGGTTACGACGATACGCTTCCAGCCGATCATGGTGCCGAGTCCCAGGCAGAGCGCCACGGCGACCTTCACCCAGATCGGAATGTATGACGTCATCGCGTTCAGCTGCTTCGCGTAGTCGTTAAGTAGCGTGACCTGCTCCGGCTGCGTAAAGATCTTTCCGCTTTTGGTCATCTTCGTAATGCTGGCGCCTACGAGATAAACCTCGGTTCGCAGATCGCGGCGCTCGTTGCCGGTGAGCTTGCTCGGAGTCGGCTCGGAAGCGGCCATCGCTGAGATTTGACGGTTTTGGTACGCCAGCGCTACAAACGTTTCGTCAACTGCCTTCGCGCCGGATTTTAGGAAGTCGGAGAGGGCTGCCTCACCTTCGGTGCCCGAAATTGTAGCGGGTCCGGCTTTCGCATCGAGGACCGCCTGCACCGAATGGCTGGTCGCAACCACTTTCGTGATTTGCTGGGGACTGGTTGCCGGATTGATAGCGTAAATGCCTGGCAGAATGCCGATCATGATCAGCATTATGAGGCCCATGCCCTTCTGGCCGTCGTTCGAACCATGAGCGTAGCTGACGCCCGTGCACGTGAGCACGAGGAGCACCCGAATCCACCAGACCGGGGGCGTGTCGCCTTCCGGAGATTCGTACAGCTTCGGGCTACGAATCAGAAACTTCATTAGCAGCAACAGCAGCCCGGCCGCGATGAAGCCGATGACCGGCGAGATCAGCAAAGCGGCGAAGGTATCGTGCACCTTACCCCAATTGACGCCGTCACCGAAGGGGCGTCCGTTCAGGTAGGAATTCATCAGACCGACGCCCACGATAGATCCGATCAGCGTGTGCGAACTCGACGCCGGGATGCCCACGTACCAGGTCGAGAAGTTCCAAATCAAGGCGGCAAACAATAGGGCAAAGACCATAGCGAAGCCGGCCGCCGTCCCGACGTGGATTACGAGCTCGACCGGGAGCAGGGCGACGATCGTGAATGCTACCGCACCGCTCGACAACAGCACACCGATAAAGTTCCAAATTCCGGACCAAACGACGGCTATTCCCGGTTTGAGCGTGTTCGTGTAGATGACGGTCGCCACGGCGTTAGCCGTATCGTGAAATCCATTGATCGTCTCAAAGGAAAATGCCAACAGGAGCGCGCCGGCCAATAGGACTAGCGTTCCGGCCGATACGCCCGCGGACCAATTTTCCATTTTCCCATTCTAGGGGTCGGTTATTAAGGGGGTTTTAAGGCAAGTGGGCGCGGGAGCGACGGGTGCGTGCTCGGCCAGCCAAAGGCCGACGTTCGTCGTCGTGTTTGGGCGCATATCGGGCCCCATCGCGCGCGCGTCGTTCGGGTTCGTATTTTCGTAATCGTCGACCGCCCATTCGGTGGGAATCGCACCGTGCGCCACCAAAACGCTCACAAACTCTTTGGTGTCGTGCGAGAACGCGCGCCGATTAGGATACGGCGAGACCAATACCGTCGTGCGGATGCCGTGGGCATCTCCCCAGCGGATTGCTTGCTCGATAAACCGCTGGTAGCCCCGGCCGCTTCCGCCTGTGAGGAAAAAGTACGGCGGCGTGTCGAGCGCGATTCCACCGCCGTACGATGCTTCGAATCGAGCCAAATCATAAAACGAGCTGTTCAGATCGTAGTACTCGCGGCGCGTGGGCGGAAAGATGCGGCTGTGCGGCTTCCAAGCGGCATTGGGAGCGACAACCGGAGCCATCGACGCGATCCCGACGGAACGGCCCGCATGCACCCATAGCTTCCACTCTCGTACGTTCCTTGGGTTCAATTTTATAGCCCACGGCGGCCGATCCGGGACGTTCACGTTGGCGGCGTTCGGACTGAGCCCGCTGCCGACGTACTGATACCGATAGTAAGCCGGATAGCTTTTCGCAGGCAGCGTAAAATAGTTTGCGCCGACGTAACCCAGCTCGGCCTCGCCTGGTCCGGTTCCGCTAAAAATGCTCTCGATCGCGTTGAGAATCGCATACGGATTCGAGGGCGGACTATCCGCAATCGCGGAGGCGATCGCATTTGCGTGTTCGTAGAGCCGAACGTGCCGGGTTGCAAGCAGCGCAGTGGTGAAGTCGGGATTGACCAGCGCGTTGAAACCGGCAGTACCGCCAACAGAAACGTATTCGCTTGAGTTGGAGCATTGGCCGGCAGGACTCGTCGAAATAACGTGCGCCGGCCCGTCGTTACATGCCGAGACGGCGATTGCTAGGATTATTCCCAAGATCAGCGCCGGGAATTTCAATCCCCCGCATCCCCCAAGGAGAGTAGAAGCTTTCGCAGCAGCTCGGCGAGTTGTAGCTGCTCACGCTCGCTCAAACCGGCGACCAGCCGCCGCTCGTTAGCTACGTGACCGGTGGTTGCCGCATCAATAAGCGCTTTTCCCTTTGCCGTAAGCCGGACGAGCGTGCCGCGACGATCCTGCGGATCGGGTCGTCGCGATACCAGGCCGGCTTCTTCCAAGCGATCGATGCGATTGGTCATTGCCCCTGATGTGAGCATCATCTCTCGATATAGTTGCGTGGGTGACAGCTGATATGGTCGACCCGACCGCCGAAGAGAAGCTAAAACATCGAACGACTCGCCTTGAAGTCCAGAGAGTCCGTGGGCATTGTCTAGGAGAGGGCGAAGCGCCGCCGCAGCCCGCTGGATTCGGCCGACCAACCCCATGGCTCTCGTATCCAGATCCGGCCTTTCACGCTTCCATTGCACGAGTATTCGATCGATCCGGTCCTGCATATCTCGATGTTAAGACACTTGACAGCCGCGCTCCTCCTTGATATCTTTATGTTAAGATGATTAGCATAAAGATAAACTCTCTCGACCATATCGTCCTTAACGTTTCCGATGCGCAACGGAGCCTCGCGTTCTACGCCGGCATTCTCGGCCTTCGCCCCGAACGAACCGACGAGTTTCGCTCGGGACGCGTGCCCTTTCCGTCGGTCAGGATCGACGCAGGCACCATCGTCGATTTTCTGGACCCCGTACACCGCGATCCCACGCTACCGAGCCGAAATCTCAATCACATCGCGCTCGCGCTCGGAAACGCGCCGTCGGAAATATCCGAATTTCTCAATGAACGTAACGTGCCGATCGTACGTGAGATGACGGGCAACTTCGGCGCCCAAGGCGATACGGCGCATTCGTTCCACGTGTTCGATCCGGACGGCAACCTGCTGGAGCTGCAATCGTACGAATAGTTCCGCGGCACGACGGCATCGCCGTTGCGCTCTCAGGGAGGGCTAAGACGTCCTCGAGATCTTCTCGAGCGCCTCGGCGGCGTAACGCCTCCGCCGCGGCCCTCCTTCCGATGCGTGAAGGAACTCGACCTCGACCTGCGAGTCAGGATGCACGGCGGTAACGATCGCTTCCTCGTCCTCGCCTTTCACGACAACATGATCACCGAGGCGAATCACTTTGCAACTCCATAACGTCTCCTCACAACACAGCCCTGCGTTCGTTTAGGCTACCGCATTACAGGCACAAGAGCAACCACCGTTCACCCGGGGATCGCTCGATGGGTGCGCTGAAGTCTCCCAAATGAACGTCGTTCTGATCGACCACCGCAGCGCGCGATTCTTCGAGCCCGCATCGGGAGGCCGCCTCACGGAAAGCGAGCATCTCGAGCCGCTAGACCCGCACGGGTTCCAACGACACCTAGAACACCGTAAGGAAGCTGACTATAAGGGGCAGCGTGTCCCCGAAGCAGATGAGTTCTACGAGCGCGTTGCGCAGCGGCTAACTAAGGCGCCCTCGATCCTCCTGCTCGGCGGCGGGACGGGAAAAAGCAGCGCCATGCAATATTTGCTAGCATATCTCAAACAGCGGCACAAGGAAATCTCCGATCGCGTCGTTGCGACGCAAGATGTGGACCTGTCGGCGATCTCGCTCGGCGAAATTGAGCAAATCGCTCGACGCTACTCGTAGTCCGGCGGTTCGGGTGCCGTAACGCCGGCCATGTTTCGCCACGGTCGCAGTAACGCGGCCAAATCGTCGGTTATCTATGTTGATATTGCGCCGGACAGGTCTGCGCCGCCGGTTTTACCGACGAAAGCTGCGCCGTCACCGTTGTCGGGAACGGCGTATTGCCGCCAGACGACTTCACGCAATCGTACGAGAGTATGTACGCCATAACGGCTGCGTAGTTTGGCTTCGAAAGCGAGCCGGGCGCGTTGAGGGGCATCTGCTGAGCGACGATTCCGTAGATCTGCGCCACGTTGAGATTTGCGTGAGCAAATCCTGGGCCCGTCAGCGCGGGGCCCGCGACGCCTTGCAAGTGCGCGCCGTGACATGAGAGGCAATATTTCGCGTACACCACTGCTCCAATCGCCACTTGCGCCGGCGTGTAGGGTACCGTCGCCGTAGGCGCGGAACCGCTCTCGCTCTTACGGCTCGTTGCCACTGTTACCGCCGGTTGTCCCGATGCGTCGTTAACGGTTGTTTGTGTGGGATTCAAACTGTATGCGACGACCCGCGCGCCAAGCGACGGGGGCAGGTTTGGCGTTTGCTGGTTCCCGGCCTCGCCTGCCTCGACCACCAAATACTCGTGGCCGTCGCTCGCGCGGTACGCCGAGATCGGCGCGACGATCGCCGAGCCCACGCTGTCGTGCCAAAGCTCTTGACCAGTTTTTGGATCCAACGCGTAGATTCCGCCGCCGGTATCCGTTGTAAATATAAGGCCGTTGCGCGTGATGAGCACCCCGCCCTGAGCTGGGTACGGAAACTGCTTTTTCCACGCCGGCGTACCCGTCGCAACATTGATCGCCGTCAGTAGTCCGGTCGCAGGCCGGCGCTTCGGCAACGGCCCCGCGCTATAGGGTTGACCTTGCACGTACGGAACGGCTCCCGTATAGATGACCTTCCAGATCGCGCATTCGTCCGTGCTGGGGATAATGAAGAAGTTTGTTTGCTCATCGTACGAGCCGCCGTTCCACTCGATGCCGCCGCCATGATTGGGACACGCAAACGTTCCCGCGGTGGTGGGAACCGTGGTGAAGATCCCATGCTGATTGCCGACGACTAACTTCGCGACCGGCGTTCCGTTCGTTCGGTCGAGGATGGCGAAATCGCCGGCCTTGTCGCCGACGGCCAGCAACTGCCGCGGCGAACCGCCGACCATTCCGGTAAAGAGCACCGGCGGCATGGACGGATCGTTGTCGTGCACGTCGTTTGGCGAGACCTTGTAGTACCACTTGAGGCGCGGACTCGGACCGGAAATGTCGAGTGCGACGACAGTGTCGGCGTAAAGGTTCTGTCCCTTGCGCCCGTACTCGGTAAGATTCGGCCCCGGATTACCCGGAGCGGCGTAAAGCGTGTTGGTCGCCTGATCGATCGATAGACCGGCCCACACGGCCGCGCCGCCATGAACGTATGAATTGCCCGGCCAGGTCTCGTGCCCCGGCTCACCCGGCTGCGCGACGGTATGCCAATCCCACAGCCGCGAGCCATCTCGCGCGCTAAACGCGCTCACGAGACCACTGCCCCCGAGGTCACCGCCTGACGTGCCGACGATTACCTTATCTTTGTAGAGATAGGCGGCCATCGAATACCATGTGTTGCTTGTATCGTGGCAAGCCGGCACGTTGAATACTTGCTTGCCGGTCGCGGCGTCAATAGCCAGAAGATGACAATCCTGTGTTACCAGATAGAGGCGGCCATCCTCCAAACCCACGCCGCGGTTGACCGGATATTGCAGCTCGTAAGCAGGGCTATAGGGGAACGCCCATCTCAAGGCGCCCGACGTCCCGTCAAGGGCGAGGACGTTGTCATGCGACGTCGAGACGTAGACGGTGCCGTTCCAAACGATCGGGGAGGCTTCTTCCTCGCCATTGTCTTTCACCGCTGTGACCCAGGCCTTCTTGAGCTGCGCGACGTTCGCCGGCGTGATCTCGTCCAGGCCGGTCAGGCGATTTCCGGCGTACGTTTTACCGGGGATTATCCAATTTGCATCGTTTGAGGCCGCTGCGAGCAGCCCGGCCGAGTCCGAGGATGTGTTGTTGGCGCCATTGCCGCCCGAACACGCGGTGAATACAAGCATAGCCGAGGCAGTCGCGAGTCCGCGTAATGACATCATCGGAATCTCCCCATTATACTCCACCATCTCTATACTCCACCATCTCTACCACGGTCGAGGGCTGGAGTTCGCCCCGGCGGCGGCCATTCTCGCTTCGTAAAAGGCGCCGATCGCGCGTGACTCGAATTGCGCGGTCTTAGTCTGCTCCGAGTAGCTTTTGAACTGAGGAGAGATTATGGATCGACGTACGTTTTCGGTGACTCTTGCGGCGGGCGTCGCCGGTTCGCTGCTCACCAGCGAGAAGGCCCGGGCGGCTGCCGGCGTTCGCAACGTTGTGTTGGTTCACGGCCTCTACGCCGACGGATCGAGCTGGTCAGAATGTATCGTGCGCCTGCAAGCTGCCGGCATCAGCGTGACGTCCGTTCAAAATCCGCTGACTTCGTTCGCCGACGACGTCGCGGCCACGCGTCGGGCCCTCGCGATGCAGAGCGGCTCAACGGTGCTCGTAGCTCATTCGTACGGTGGCATGGTCGCAACGGAGGCCGGGGTGGCGCCGAACGTTACGGCCCTCGTCTATATCGCCGCTCGCGCGCCCGACGCGGGCGAAGACTACGCGGCGCTCGCGAAGCGCTTCGCAGCTCCGCCCGCGAGCGCGGGGCTCGTTACATCCGACGGCTTTTCGCGACTGAACGAGGACGCGTTCCTGAACGATTTCGCAAACGGTGTCGATCCCGTGAAAGCGCGCGAACTCTATGCCGTTCAAGCTCCGAATGTCGCCACGCTCTCTGCCACCGCTAGGACGGCAGTCGCGGCCTGGCGAGCCAAACCTTCGTGGTACGCCGTGTCGAAGCAAGATCGGACGATCAATCCAGACTTGGAACGCTTTATGGCGGCCCGCATGAAGGCTACAACCATCGAACTCGACGCCGGTCACCTGTCGCTGGTAAGTCACGCGCCAGAAGTCACCGCCCTGATTTTGCAGGCGGCCGGAAGCGGCTAACAGGCGCTCTCATGCAACGCTGTGGATCGGCACTACCGGACCGCGCCGCGGCGGAGTATCATGGAGGTATGAGGTTTATGGTACTCGCAATGATTGCGTTCGCTTCCGTGATTCTACAGCCCCAAACCGCGCGTGCGTTTCCGGTCGACTTCGGCCAGGGATTCGTCACGCATCGTGTGAGCGTCACTGGCGGCGTCGTCAGCGTAACCGTCGGAGGGCACGGTCCGGTCGTGGTGCTGCTGCACGGTTACGCGGAGGACTCCCGGATGTGGAAGCCGCTCGCAATTGCGTTGGCGCCACGATTCACGGTCATCGCTCCCGACCTTCCCGGGATCGGAAATTCTTCGATCCCCTCGACAGGCGTAGACATGCAAACCGCCGCTCAGCGTGTTCGCGATGCCGTGCACGCGCTCGGATTTCGGCGAGTACGGGTGGTCGGGCATGATATCGGCCTCATGGTTGCCTACGCGTACGCCGCGATGTATCCGCGCGAAGTCGATCGGCTTGCGTTAATGGACGCGTTCCTGCCAGGCGTAAGCGGCTGGGAACCGATCTATAACGATCCCAACCTCTGGCATTTCCGATTTCACGGTCCGACGCCGCTGGCATTGGTCGCCGGCCGCGAGCGAATCTACTTCGACTACTACTGGAACGAGTTCGCTGCCGACAAAAACCGTTCGCTTTCGCCGGCGGATCGCGACGAGTACATCGCGGCGTATTCACGGCCGGGACGGATGGCGGCGGGCTGGGCCTACTTCGAATCCTTCCCGCGCACGGCGGTGGATTTCACGAAGCTCGCTGCCAATAAGCTCAACATGCCCGTGCTCTCGATCGGCGGCGACAAGTCGCTGGGTGGCCCGCTGGGCGTGCAGGCTCGCTTGATTTCGAACGACGTTACCGTCGTCGTGCTCAAGAATACCGGCCATTGGCTGATGGAAGAGAATCCGCGGGACACGATGGCCGCCCTCACAAAGTTCCTCGAGCGCCCGTAGCCCACACTTCACGGGCGATGTTGACGGTTGGCTAGGCAGTCGCCGAGTACGCGTCGCAGCGGTTTCCTATGATTGTCGCTTAGGGCGAGTAACGGGTGAACACAAAGTCGGTGGCTCTCGCCGGCGCGTGGCAAGCAAAGCAGTTGCGCCGTACTATCGCATCGGGTTTGCCGTTGGTGAACTGGGCGAATCCCCAGCCGCCGGTCGAGGCATATTTTTTTGAGTCCTTGACCATGAGCTGAACGTTTGTCGCAGGTCCCGCGACGAACGATTGACTTAGAAGCTTTTCAGTCGTATCTGCGCTTAGGCTCTGCTGCTGCGCTCCTCGCCCTAACGCATTGCTGGTTTGCGGGTCCATTGTCTGTTTCCAGGCTAACCGTGCAATGATCGCCCCATCGCGGTACGGAATCGTCCCTTGCCGGAGGTCGCTCATCGCGATGTCGTTGCCAAGTTTGGCGCGAAGGTCGTTGAGGGGGGGTCCTACTGCGGCGACTGAGATCAACTCCCAGTTACGGTATTCGGGTGGAAGGGTGACGCTATAGTCGCCGGTTTGACCGGACGTCGTCTCGCCGGGAAATTGAGCTCCAATGCGATGAGCCGAGAAGGCGAGCGCTAAACCCACGATAGCGGCGCCGGCCACGATCCAGATTCTCATATGGTCATCTGGCGACGAGTTGCTGGCCGCCGTCGATGTCGAGTGTCGCGCCCGTAATCGCGCCGTTACTCATCGCGTGTACGGCTAGCGCGGCGATGTCAGCGGGCCCGACAACGCGGCGGATCGGCAACGTTTCACGCAGTTGTTCGCGCCTAGCATCTATTTGATCGCCAAGAAGCGTCGCCGAAAGCGGTGTGTCGACGAATCCGGGTGCGATGACGTTGACGCGCGTCGGGGCGAGCTCGACGGCGAGATTTGCAGCAAGTGCTGGAAGCGCAGCGGTAAGTGTCGTGGCAATCGCGAGACCGACGCCGGGCCGGCGCGCGCCGGTCCCACCGATGAAGAGCAGCGATCCTCCAGGCCGTATTTTCCCCCGCGAGAACAGCGCGGTGCCGAGCGCTACCGACAGTCGTTGATCGAAGTGCCGTCGTGCGTCGTCTAGATTCATCGAAGACAACGGTATGTAAATGGGACCGCCGGCTGAGAGCAAGACGTGATCGACGGGGCTCGGCAAATCTTTGAAAAACTGCTCAAGTCGGCCTAAGTCGTCCACATCGAAGGCGGCCGTTTGACGGACCTGCAGCTCTCGCGCGACACTGTCGAGTCGTTCTTGCGTGCGCGCGACGAGCACGAGCTCTGCACCGGCCGCGCGCGCCTGACGGGCCGTTTCGAGCCCGATGCCCGAGCTGCCGCCAATAACGACGACGGCTTGGCCTTGAAGGTTCATGGTGTTCGCCCCACCGTTAGATTGGAAGCACCGTCTCGGCATTGCGCTGTTGCGCCAGTGGCCGGACGCCGTCTATCACGAGTCGCTGAAAGTGTTCGGTGCTGCGATGGGCGTTCATTGCATTTTGATCGCGATAAACTTCCCACAAGGCGAATACGCTCGGCTTCTCTTGGCTCCGCCCGACCTCGAATCGAACGACGCCGGGCTCTTTGGCCGAAGCGTCGCGCAGCTCGCGAAGCATCGTCTCCGCTTTGTCGGCATCTTGCGGAGCGAACGTAAAGACGATGGAGACAATAATCATCGCTATACCGCCGCTCAGTTACACGAGCAAAAGTGTAACTTGAGTTGCTCGGTAATGTAAACCGCCAAGCAAGCCGTCGTTCGCTCGGGGAGCTCGCAAGTCAACGCACTTAACCGCGTGATTCTAGCGAGTGCCCGTCGGTCCAAACCGTTCGGTCTTGATGCGCGCCGCGTCGTAACCAATCTGCGTGAGCAATTCCGCGGCTGCTTCGACGAAGGCGGTGGGTCCGCAGACATATGCGATTGGATTCTGAGACGAAGCGAAGGCGTTGGCGTCGAGGAGGGCTGCGTCGATGCGTTGCGGCTTCGACAACCAGCCCGCCGGAGCCGTCCTCGTGAAAGCAAACGTTACGACAACTCCGCTGCTATCGAATTCGAGTTGCCGCAATTCGTCCGCATAGTAGATCGCTTCCGGCGCGCGAACCGAATAGATGAGTCGGAACGGTGCGCCTGCGGCGGCGCGCTCGCGGGTACGAATCATCGACATGAGCGGTACGATCCCCGATCCGCCGGCGATGAGCTGCGCCGGTTCGGGCTGCTCCGGCTTCCAGACAAACCATCCGCCAATCGGGCCAAGGATTTCCAGCGGATTGCCGGGAGCAATCGTCTGGACCAGATATGGCGAAACTTCGCCGTTGGACATTAGCTCGATCGTCAGCTCCAATCGTTTCCCGTCCGGTGCGCTCGCGATCGAATACGAGCGCACGGCGGTGTAACCGTCAGCCGCTCGAAGACGCACGTCAACGTGTTGACCCGCGTCGTGACCAGGCCAGCCTGGAACGTCAAGCGCTAGCGTGCTTGCCGTTGCCGTTTCTTTGCGCCGCTCGACGAGCGTCGCGACGTACCAGTTCAGTCGCCCGTGTACCGCTGTTCCCGCCATGGATCTCCGTATAAGTTGTAACCGCGTTGCTCCCAAAAACCGGGCTCATCCTGTAGCATAAGAGAGAGTCCGCGGACCCATTTCGCGCTCTTCCAAAAGTATAGGTGCGGAACGAGCAAACGCGCCGGTCCGCCGTGCTGGGGCTCGAGATCCTTGCCTCCGAAGCGAAACGCAACCCAGGCTTTGCCACCTTGCAAGTCCGGTAGCGGAACGTTGGTGCTGTAGCCGCCGTAGGAGTGGGCCATGGCGAAGCCTGCAGAGGTTTGAATGCCGCTCAGTAATGTGTCGATCGAAACACCTTCCCAATGCGTGCCGAGCTTCGACCACCGCGTCACGCAATGAATGTCGGTGGTGATCTGCTCGGTCGGCAGCGCGCGAAATTGGGACCAGGTCCACGTTCGCACCGCCCCGCTTTCGCTGACGATCGAAAATTCCCAGGAAGCCAGCGAAATGGACGGTGTAGGCCCAGCGGACAAGACGGGAAAGTCTTCCGTCAGGTATTGGCCCGGCGGAAGGGCAGCGCTATCGTGGTGTCGTTTGCCGACAAATCCAGGTGTGGTGAGCGATGATTCATCCATATCGTTCGATGATCTCGTTAGCGATTTCGCTTAGATCGGTTCGTGAACCGCCGAGAGCGCAGAAGCCGGCGCGACGTACGCCGGCTTCTATTTTTACCGTGATGGCGACCTCGGGCTCCCTAGGTGCCTCTCACCGTATCGCACGACGCGCTGCCGTTGCTCGTGCTGCTCATCGTGAACTCGATGGAGGGATACTGTAGCTTCGCCGGCTTTTTGGGCGCGTTTACGAAAAAGAGGTTGTTCGATTCGCCGGTCGTTCCGGAGTCGGCCGGGCACGTCGGCTTCTTCCTTATGCCGGTGTCCGCTTGCACGCTCACAGTGATCTTCGACCCCGCATTAAAGTTAGCGACATCGCCGCCGGCGTTACCGATAACGTTGAACTCTGCCCCTTCCCAGTTCGCAGCGAGATCGGTGATACCGTCGCTCTGAACGTTCTGCATGCCGTACTCCGTGCTACCCACCGAAAGGTAGATGCTATCACCGCTTGATGCCGCAGTGCCGGTTTCAATCAGTTGGTGCAGATCCTTGATGGAAACGTTGGGAATGTTAACTCCGTACGGACTGTTCTGCACGCATCCAATGCCGACGAACTGCCAGCCTTTGCCCGGCGGGCAGCCGGTCAAGCCGGATTCTACGGTCGCAACAAGCCAATCCTGAATGAACAGTGACGCTTGACCTGAGCCCGGCGGGTTTTCGAAGACAAACTGCTCCCAGCCGACACAATTTTTAATATTGCCGCATGCGGAGCTCTGGAAGAAGTCCGAATTCAACTGCAGCGTGTAGCTGTTTAGGCCTTGTTCGCCACAGCAGCCTACACTGTTCACGCTCGTCACGCCTTTGACTTTCGGAAACGCGCCGATAGACGTGGAGATAAGATTTGGGGTCGTATCTGCCGTAAAGTCGTTGCCGTCACCGACACTCTGTGCCAACCTTACGCGGCGCGAGGGTGGAGCTGGGTACCAAAGACGTGGCGGAGTGGAACAAGCGATGCGATTCCATTGCGCGTATGGATACGTCGCCTTAAAGCATCCAGCACCCGGTAAGCGGTTCTGCGCGAGCGAACGATGCCAGGAATCCATAGAGCCGGCAATCTTACCGGCAGAGTTCGCGGCGGTTTCAGCCGGCTGAAACGATTGCGTGGAAGTGGAACACGCCGATAACGCAGCGGACAGAACCGCGATCGAAGCTAGTCGTAAAAAATTCAACTCATCAAACCTCTCATGGATAGACGGGGGCCTCACAGGTTACGACGAACGTGCATGGCCGACCTTTCGCTTTCTTGGCGCCCCACGCTGTGCCCGTGAGGAGAAGTCCGTGCGGAGCAGCGCAGCGACGGCAGCGACCGGAACGATCGCGTGGATCGAGTCGACAAAGCCGGCATTGGTCCCTTGCAGAGCGACCCTGCGGCGGGCGGCAAACGGGACTGCTCGTTTCGTGTCGCGCGTGTCAACTGTCAGAGGCTTGATCCAACTGATCATCGGTATCGGAAAGATACACGGAAAGGCTTCCGTCGATCGACCGAAGTTTTTCGGTAAGAAGCGTTGGGTCAGACGCGCCTAGAAGCCTAAGGGTTACGTTCGCTGCGTCGTCATTCGGCTCGCCAGTTTGCTCGACGCTTAGAGCCGACACTGTGAAGCCTTGTTTCGTGCATGCCTCAAGGGATTGTCTTAACGTACCACTGCCGCCCTTGTAGACGAGTCGCCGACGCGTCTCGGTAGAGCCCGCCTTGGGAATCGTTCGAGCAAACAGTGGAAACGCGAACACGACTACGAAGTGCTCCCGTCACGGCAATAGCGAGGATAGGTAGACCAGCACCGCATGCCATCCCAACGGCTGCGGTAAGCCACACAATAGCGGCTGTGGTCAGTCCTCGAACGAGGTCCTGGCGAGATGAGCCTCTCGAGCAGGGGCCGAGCGTCGACTTCAAGGAAGATAACTAGGGTCATCTTTAGGTGATGACCCTGCGACGCCGCCAGGGAGGAAGGAGTCTGTTCTTGGACCGATCGCGTTTTTTGGTCGCCGCTGGCGCCGCGCTCGGTGGCATTTCGCTTGCCAAGGCGGCCAATGCTCAAACCCTTGTTGATTTGCCTTTCGTCAACGGTCGGCGTTCGCTCATTGCGTTCCCGCAAAAGCGTCCGCTCTTGGTCCTAACGCCACGGCCGCCTCAACTCGAGACGCCCTCCGCGATTTTCGACGACGGGGTATTTACGCCCAACGATGCGTTCTTCGTCCGCTGGCATCTTGCGGGTATTCCGCAGTCGATCGATTCGTCGACGCACCGTATCAAGGTGACCGGCGCCGTCCAACGCGAGTTGTCACTCTCTCTCGACGATCTCGCAACGATGCCGACGATCGAGATTACGGCCGTAAACCAGTGCTCGGGGAACAGTCGCGGCTTCTTCGCTCCGCGCGTCCCCGGCGGCCAGTGGGGGAACGGAGCCATGGGAAACGCTCGGTGGACCGGTGTGCGCCTGCGCGACATTCTGACGCGTGCCGGTTTGCAGTCTAGCGCAAAACAGGTTCAGTTTCGGGGGTTAGACGAGCCCGTGCTTCCAGAAACGCCCGCCTTTAGAAAGGCACTCGATGTCGACGTCGCCCGCGGCGACGATGTGATCGTCGCGTACCTAATGAATGGCCGGCCGATGCCGCTGCTTAACGGCTTCCCAGTTCGACTCGTCGTGCCCGGCTGGTATGCGACGTACTGGGTGAAAATGCTGGCCGAAATCGCCGTGCTGGATCACGTCGACGACAATTTCTGGATGAAGACGGCGTATCGGATTCCGGATACGCCGACAGCGAGCGTGGCTCCCGGTACGACGGGATTCCCCACGATTCCGATCAACAAAATGAACGTCCGCTCGTTCGTTACGAGCGTTGCGGGCGGAACGACCATTAGCGCGGGATCGATATCGCTTGGGGGCATTGCGTTCGACGGTGGCAGCGGCGTACAGCGAGTCGAGATTTCGATCGACGGGGGAAAGACTTGGCGCAACGCCACCCTCGAGCAAGATTACGGTAAGTATAGCTTTCGCCGCTGGAACGCCCGTTGGGACGCAAGGCCGGGAACCTATGACATCGCCGTCCGAGCAACGTCCAACGACGGCGTCACGCAAAACGCAATCCCGATTTGGAATCCCGGAGGCTACATGCGGAATAGCATCGAGACGTACAGGGTGACCGTCTCATGAAAAAGCCATGGTTCGCCCTCGCTGCAATCTCGTTGATTGGCGCGGGGGGCGCTATCGCCGCAAACGCCGTGTCCGCGCAGGGAACGGTTACAATTGTGCTGCCGAGCGACACGGGAATGAGCTTTAAGCCCGGACCCGGCGTCGAGACAGCGCGGCACTATTGTCTCACGTGTCATTCATCGGCATACGTCTGGATTCAGCCCGGTCTGACGACCGCTCAATGGACTGCGGAAGTCAAGAAGATGAAGAACGCGTACGGTGCTCCCATCCCTGACGATCAGGTCTCGACGCTCGTCACCTATCTGGCCGCTGAATACGGATTATAGAAAGCCGAAAGGCCGCCCGAGGCGTCGCTGGCGGCGCTTCGACGAGCTCAGTGTGACAACGTTGCGGGCGCGCTATGGCTGCTGCATATTGTAGACTGTGGGTTGACCGAGCGGGTGCTTTGAGATTGCCGGATTCCAGAGGATGTAGATTTTTCCGTAGGTCTCCATCAACGATGCGACCACCTTCTTTGCTTCCGCTTCGCTTACGTCGGGCATCGTTGCGCTGACCAACGGAATCTCGACGCGATGATAGTGCCAGAGCGCCTGTTCGCTGGGAGGGAACGTCTTCCAGACGGCAGTCGGTACGATCGTTTCAATCGCCACGAGCGGCGCGTTCGCATCGTCGCTTGAGTAGATTTGACACTCGAGGGTCCCGTTGCCGATCGACCGGCACCAATGATGCGCGACTTCGTTAGGATGGCCGGGAAAGTGTTTGAGCGCGTCGATGTGGATGGTCCAGTTCGTCGCCGGTGAAACGGTCGTGGCGTTAGCGGAGTGGATTCCTAAAACCGCCGGGCCGACCGCCGCAAGCAGTACGAAGAACGCGACGGGGATGTAACGCATGAACGAACTCCTTTCTAAGAGATGCTTTACATTCAAGGAAGAGTCGGAGCTGAGTATCGGCTCGGCCGAAGTCGCGCCGGTCTGCGCGGCCGGCGCCAAGCAAGTTCGCTGAGCCATTCGGCTGCACCGCGATTAGGTCGCTCCTGTCAGTGTGTTCGCTAGTTCTCTTGCCTTGGAGAGCACGAAGGAGCGAAATGCAGGCGGCGCCAGTTCGGAGATTGTTAGTACATGGCCGTTGAGCATTTGGCTAATGAGGTTGTTAAGCGCACACGATGCGAAGCCACTCCCCTCGCGTTGAAACCCAAAGGCAAGTTTTGGATACTCCACGCCGAAAAAAACGAAACCATCAGTTGCAGCGAACCCACTATTGGCGAGCTCGTTATCGAAAACGAACGTGACTGTTCCAAAGATCGGATGCTCCACGGCGAACGTCATCGAAAGAGGCGTGTGGATCCGCAAACACGGCTACGGCGTGCGGTTAAGAGTCCGTAGGCGGGGGCGTGCAATGCTTTGTGCGTCACTCCTTGTTCTGATTCGCACACATCGTCTTTAGCAAGTAAATGGGAATCACAAAGGCGATAGTGAGGTCGACTAAGTGAATCCAGCCCGTCTGTTGCCCAGTGCTTCTGTCCATTTCCAACCTCGATAGTCTGATGAGGAGCTGCGACCCAGCAGTCAGAGGACTCGCCGCGGGGCCGTCGAGGGGCCTTTTCAGAAAAGTGACCAAAGTCACCTTTTTCCGAAAGCGCGAAGGCCGTCCGTCCCCCGCCCTGAGCCGAACCTGAGATGACTACTACGAGGCGAAGAGGGCAATAAAACAAACGTATGTTCGCAAAATATTGACGAGACTCGCCTCCTGCTTTCACTATGAGGCACCATTCCTAGCGATCTTTGCGCGGCTGTCTAGCCCCGGGCAGGGTTACTCCAGCATCTGGGTTGCGTGCGATCGTACCCTGACGTTTACAGGGACCGGTTTCAAGCTATGATTCGCCGATCTTCAGATCGCGCGGCACCCTGGCGCGAGAACGCCTTGCTTCTGGCACCGTTCATGCGGAGAAAACCGACTCGGTCCGGGCGTGCACCCAAAAACTCCGATAGCAACGCGGCGAACTGAGTTGGCCACTGATCTCGCACGGGGGCGGTTGCGCAAGGGATCAAAGTGGCTGCGCACCGCGCTGGTCGAATGCGCAGAGGCCGCGTCTCGGTGGCAAGCCATTCGGGATACGCGTGCAGGTAGCGCGAATCGGATAGGAGGGCCCGCTTTTTAAAACTAATGGATTTGATTATGGGCGGTCTGGAACTTCGCAGCGATCGCGTAAACGTAGCCTTTACGGTCAACGGAAGGCCGATCGAGCTGGTGGTCGACCCGCGCGCCACTCTGCTCGATACGTTGCGCGACACACTCGGTCTCACCGGGACGAAGAAAGGCTGCGACCACGGCCAATGCGGCGCTTGCACCGTACAAGTCGACGGGCGTCGCGTCAACTCGTGCCTTTCATTTGCGGCGATGCACGAGGGCTCAACGATCGACACGATTGAGGGCCTGGGGACGCTGGGCAACTTACATCCGATTCAGTCCGCGTTCCTGGAACACGACGGATTCCAGTGCGGTTACTGCACGCCGGGTCAGATTATGTCGGCGGTCGCGCTATTAGCCGAGCCTTGCGGGCCATCGGATGCCGACGTGGCTGAATGCATGAGCGGCAATATCTGCCGCTGCGGCGCCTATCAGAATATCGTTGCTGCGATACAGTCGGTGCGTAAGGCATGAACTCCTTTACTTTCAGTCGCGCCCACAGCATAGCGGATGCGCTACGGCATGCGCGCGACAATGTCAGGTTTATCGCCGGAGGCACGACGCTCATCGATTTGATGAAGCTCGACGTCGAGCGTCCCGCGGAGGTCATCGATATCAACGCTCTTCCGCTGGCCGAGCTGATGCGAACGCCGGATGGCGGGCTTAGTATCGGCGCGCTCGCGCGTAACTCCGACGTCGCCCATCATCCCGACGTCGTGCGCGACTATCCGCTGCTCTCGCAAGCGTTGCGTTCGGGGGCGTCGGCGCAGTTGCGAAATATGGCGTCTACCGGTGGTAACCTTTTGCAGCGCACGCGATGCATCTACTTTCGCGATCCGGCGATGGCTTGCAATAAGCGCTCGCCGGGGAGCGGCTGCGCGGCGATCGGAGGATTCAATCGTAACCTCGCGATTCTCGGCACGAGCGCGCACTGTATTGCCACGAATCCTTCCGATCAGAACGTCGCACTTGCCGCGCTCGAAGCGACGGTTCGTCTCGCCAGCCTAAAGGGTGAGCGCAGCGTCCCAATCGCCGATTTCTATCTGCTGCCGGGGGAAACGCCGGAGCGTGAAACGATCCTCGAGCCGGGCGAGCTGGTAACGTCGCTAACCTTGCCTCCGCCGGCTGCCGGCGCGAGATCGATCTACCTCAAGCTGCGTGATCGAGCATCGTACGAGTTCGCGCTAGCGTCAGCCGCGGTCGTAGCTACGGTCAGCGACGGTACCATGCAACGCGTACGCGTCGCGATGGGCGGAGTTGCGACCAAACCTTGGCGTAACCTCGACGTGGAGATGGCGCTACAAGGGCAACCGGCGACGCGCGAGCGCTTTACCGAGGCAGCGCGCGTTCTCCTCAGCGATGCGAAGCCCCAGTCGGAGAACGGCTTCAAAGTCGAGTTAGCGAGGCGCTGTCTTGTTCACGCTTTGACGCTCGCCACGGCTGCGTAGCCGATGGCGACGAAGATCGTCGGTCGATCTCTGAAGCGCGTCGACGGGCCGCTCAAGGTAAGCGGAGGTGCGGCGTATACTTCCGATCACACGCGGAAGAACGTGGCCTATGCGGTGCCCGTCGGGAGCACCATTGCCAACGGCCGCATTGCTGTGCTGAATATCTCGAAGGCTCGGGAGATGCCGGGCGTCATCGAGATCTATCATCGTGGAAACGTCGGGGCGCTCTACAGGCCCTCCCCGGAGGCCGGCGCAATCGACGAGGCGCGGCCGCCGTTTGCCGACGATGTCGTCCGCTATTACGGACAATACGTAGCGCTCGTCGTCGCCGAGACGTTCGAAGAAGCAACGGCGGCTGCTGCGCTTATCGAGATAGCGTACGTGGACGTGGTCGCCCCCAACGTCGAACTCGAACTCGTCGGGGACGGCGCGCCAACCGAGGTCAGTCGGCGCGGGGAACCCGAGGCCGCCTACGACGCTTCGCCCGTCAAAATTGATCGAACCTACGTAACCCCGGCCGAAACGCACAACCCGATCGAGCTGCACGCGTCGCTCGCAATCTACGACGCCGACGGATTCACACTCTACGAAACTACGCAAGCGATCGCCAACCATCGCAACGTCGTCAGCGAGATCCTTGATGTGTCTCGCGAGAACGTGCGGATCGTAATGAAATTCCTTGGCTCGGGCTTTGGCGGTAAGCTCTGGCCCTGGTCGCATGGGACCCTTGCCGCGACGGCTGCGCGCAAGCTCGGTCGTCCGGTGAAGCTCGTCGTGACGCGTAAGCAGATGTTCGAGACCGTTGGTCATCGAGCGCGCACACAGCAACGCGTCCGGATGAGCGCGCAGCGTAACGGAACCCTCACATCGCTCCGGCACGAAGCCATCAACGATGCGAGCATGCTCGACGAATACGATGAAAATTGCGGCGAAGCGACGCCGTATTTCTACGGAACGCAGAACCTGCTTGTGACCTCGGCACAGACTAAGCGGAACGTTGGCTCGCCGACCGCGATGCGCGGCCCGGGCGCAGTCCCCGGCCTGTTCGCAACCGAATCTGCGTACGATGAGCTGGCGATTGAGCTTGGCATCGATCCCGTGCAGCTTCGCTTGCACAACGAACCGGAGCGAGATCAGTCGCTCGACGTTCCGTTTTCCTCGCGGCATTACGCCGAATGCCTAGCGGTGGGTTCGGAGAGATTCGGCTGGTCGCAGCGCTCGCCCGCGGTCGGATCGATGCGCAAAGGCGACGTTATCCTCGGATGGGGAATGTCGGGATGCTCCTGGATTGCCGGCCGCTTCGCCGCGGAAGCCCGCGTCGAGCTTCACGCCGACGGCTCGGCTCGCGTCGCGATCGGAACGCAGGACATCGGCACCGGCACGTACACGGTGCTGGCCCAGCTTGTCGCCGAAATAACCGGCATCGCCGTCGACCGCATCGTCGTCGAGTTGGGCGACACGCGCTTACCGCCCGGACCTACCTCCGGAGGCTCGCTAGTGACGTCCTCCATCATCCCGGCCGTCCTGGAGGCGCTGCGGGCCGCGATGAAGTCGGCGATCGGTCTCGCGACCACCGTGCCAAAGCAACCATTTGAGGATTGGTCCCCCGATGATCTGACCTTTGAGAGCGGTAAAATCATTGCGCGTGACGGGTCGAGCGGCGAGCAGATCGACTTCCACCAAGTTCTGCAAAATGCGTCGGTAGCAATGGTTTCGGGAAGTGGCAAAGCCGGGCGAACCGTCGGCGAAGAGCATCCGGAATATTCGCTCCACTCGTATGGCGCGCAGTTCGTCGAGATTGCATGGCAGCCCGAAATTGCCCGACTGCGCGTGAATCGGGTCGTTACGGTCATCGACGCGGGCCGGATCGTCAACCCACGCAGCGCGCGTAACCAGATCGAGGGCGCGGTCGTGATGGGGGTCGGTATGGCGCTCTTCGAGCAAACGCACTACGATCGGCGCTCGGGCGCTCCGATTAACAGTAACTTGGCCGATTACATCGTTGCGACGAATGCCGACACGCCCCATATGGACGTCACGTTCCTCGACCATCCTGACACGAAGGTGAACGAGCTGGGTGCGCGCGGCGTTGGCGAGATCGGGCTTGCGGGGGTGGCATCGGCCATCGCGTCGGCCGTCTATCACGCGACGGGCGTGCGTGTGCGCACGTTACCGATCGTGATCGAGAAGTTACTCTAAATTCAGGCATTGGCACGTTTTCCTTGCCGGTAGCGTTGGCTAGCAGGTGATCAGGGGCCGGTTACTGACGCTGACGCGACTCGGAGCGGTTACACTGTAAACGTCGCACACTAAGACTGTCGACGAAACAACGATGGTTTAGAAGCGTTCTCGTTCCCTAGCTACGCAGAGCGTTGCAAGCAACGGCGTAATTTTTTGTTTCTTAAAAAGGAGTGAGA
>JBAVSO010000208.1:0-9932 GCA_049695635.1 Candidatus Cybelea sp.
AGCTTGAGGTGGTTTGGAATCTGCCCCCATCGGCCGATTCCGAGGGACCTACCCTCATCTCTCATGCAGTTAGCATGACACACGTCACAGATTTGTCACAGAATCCGAAGTACTGCCCGTGTCACGCTGAGCCTGTCGAAGGGCGTGCTGCCCGTGTCACCCTGAGCCTGTCGAAGGGCGCCACGGGGCCTTGGACGCGATGCTATCGAGCGCCCGCGCTGCGGCGGCATCGCTTTCTCTGTAGACGTGTAAGTAGCGTTCGGCGGTAATGCGTATATCCGCATGACCGAGCCGTTTGCTCACCACCTCCAGCGGCACGCCCTTCTTCGCGAGCAGGGAAGCGTGCGTGTCGCGCAAGCAGTGAGCCGTGATCGGCGTGACCTTGGCGCGAACCGCGAGTTCGATCACTCGATTTCCGAAGTTCCTAGGATTGATGAGCGAGCCATTCGGCCGAGCAAAGACGAGATCGTCGTCCTTGTATCCAGCTCCAAGGGTATGTCGCTCGTTGTCTTGTGCGGTACGGTGCTGCTTTAGGATCGTGGCAAGCGTGCGAGGCATGGTCATCGTCCGCGCTTTGCCGCTCTTGGGTTCTTTGAAGAAAAGCCCTCGGCTATGAGTCCTTGTCAGTGATCGCCGTATCGCGACGGTGTTTGATTCGAAGTCCACGTCTAACCAGCGCAGACCAAGCACCTCCCCGCGCCGTGCACCGGTGTAGATCGCAAACGCGACGGCTGGGTAAAACCAGGGCTCCGCGCTTGGACCGCCGGATCGCTTAGCGCGCTCTGACGGGTGTCGTGCTGCGCTGAGAAGGGCGGCCATCTCCGCCTCGTTCAACGCTATCGGTTCAGGCTTTGTCGCCTTTGGCAGGTCCTCGGTTTCAAGACACGCGGCAACGTTTCGCGCTGCCCACTCCCTGCGCACGCCGAAGTTCAGAGCGCACCGGATGAGGTCGTGCAGATGGTGGACGGTACGACCGGATAGGGCCTACCGCTGACGCCTTTCGCAGACCACTTGGCGTAAGCGCTAATTAAGTGTTCCGATCGCAGGTCACTCACTTTGAAGTTTCCCATCGCCGGCGCGATGTAGTTGCGAAACATCCCCTCGTAGCGTTCGAAACCCGATGCGGAAAGCGTCCGCCGCTTGATTTCGAAGAACTCGCCGAAGAGCTCGGCGAGGGTGATATCGGGGTTGCGAAGGCCTTGGCGATGCTTCGCCCGTTCTTTGCGCTTCGCGAGAGTTGCTTCGGCTTCGGATTTGGTGACGTTGTAGAGGGTCTCCCGTTTCTGGTTGCGCTTTCCATTCGTGCTCGAGACGTCGTAGACGATCCGATAGACTTTATCTCGTAGTCGCTTGACTGACCCCATGTTAGGTTGTTCCTTTCACGGGGATTCCAGCGCGCGGGTGTTCGGCATCGCGGTCCAGGAACTCCCGCAGAGCAGCCTTGGGGATCAGGAACTTGTGCCCCACGCGGACGCTTCGAATTTTTCCGCCTTGCAGCGCTGCGTAGATCGCGTTTCGGCCAAGTCGTAGAAACGCCTGAGCTTCCTTCGGCGTTAGGATGTCAGGGAGCTGTTCGTAGCCGACGGGCGTGGCTTTCTGAACGCTCGCATGTTGGCGTGGGCTTCTTGCGCCGGCCGCACCACGCTCCAGACCGGGAAGGATCTGCTGCAGCTCGCGCATGTTCATCGCGGCGCGTGTACCTTGCCGGCGGCTTTTCCCATCCATCGTGCAACCCCTTGACAAAAAAAGCTCCGGAGCAATTCCGGAGCGATCCATCCGCATTATAATGCGTGTGAAAGTCAAACGCTATTCGTCACCCATATTATACCATGCGCCTCGCTAACGCGCACGGAGCCGGACTCGATTTGATTCTAGCGCCCGCGTCCAGGGCTCACTTCGTTCGGCCTTCTCGGCAGACCCTGGACTCGGCCGCGTTCTGCAATGAATCCGGCTCCGTGCTCTCTACTGTGCTACGCAGATCTTTTGCCGTGCACAGGCCGTTGCGGAGGCATTCGGGCTGCAGTGTTATGTCAGTGCTACGGCGGATAGTCAGGCGTTACGGGTCGATACCCGGAAAGTGTTACGCCGTGTCTAGGTCGCTATCAGAGCCATAGCACCCGCCTAACGTTTTGCGTGCGATCGGCGCTGCAGCTCCGATGTTCTGAGATGCGCGATCACATCACATCGTTGAACGCGACGTTGCACCCGCATACCAATTGCGTGACGTGCATCGAGGGTTTTTCGTGACGCAAGCCGGTGGTTGTACGGACAACGCCTGCCGGCGCCGTCCGTCCAACCAGACAGGAGCGGGGTCGCGGCCCTGACGGTCCGCTCAGCCCGCGTCAATACGACGGCCGAGACCGCCTATCGATGCCGTTCCTCGTTTGCCAGTCCCAGGGCTTCGTGTTCAGCTAACTGCGATCGCTCGCCGACGGCATTGAGCAGCTCACGGCCGAGCTGACGACGGTGCGGAACGCGTCGGGTCGGGGCCGCGATGCGCGTATCGCCTGTCGGGCTCGCCAGGCCGCGCTCGAAATCCGTAAACGCGCTGATGAGCTCTGACGCCTCGAAAGCGCGATTGCGCCGCCCTGCACGGATCGAGGTGAGAATATTCTCTTTGACGAGACGGTCGATGGCCTGGTTTGCGGCAAGGAAGCTTCGACCGATGAGCGCTGCGGCGCTGTTGACGGTCAAGATGGGCAGCGCGGGCAGTTTCTGCAGAAGGATGTCCGTCGCGGAGCCGCGGCGCACCGTTCCGAGCCGCTCGCGCCAAGACTCCTCCAACTCGTCGACTCGCCCTTCGAACGCTGTCGCGTCCAACACGGAACGCTGTGCGGCTGCCGCGAAGCGTCCGACCCATAGGTTCAGGCCGTGGTGAGCAGCCTTCCCGTCTGGTGCCCCTTCGTAACGCGTGGCGATTAAACCGCCGATGTAATCATTAGCCCGTGTGGCCAGCACCAAAGACATTGGAGGCAGTACGCGCGGCGCAAGGCCGCGCCGGCGTAAGACGAGGTGTATCAGAGCGCGTCCCACGCGACCATTACCGTCGACGAAGGGATGGATCGTCTCGAACTGCGCGTGTGCGATCGCGGCCTGTGCGACAGCCGGAAGCTGGTCGTCATTACAAAATCCGCACAAGTCCTCTAACAGCGGCTCGACGCTCTCCGGCGGCGGCGGAACGAAGGCCGCACTGCACGGATTGTAACCACTGCCGCCAATCCAGTTCTGAATCGTCCGCACCCTGCCCGCATGCTGACTGAGGTGAGTGTCAGCGAGTAAACGCCGGTGAACTTCGAGCAAAACGTCGACCGTGATAGGGTCGCCTTCGCCGATAGCCTGCGTACCAGAAGTCATGGCGTCGATGTTACCGAGTACCTCGACTGCCGTCACATCCGTCGGGCTTTCGCCAAACTCGCGTGCGGCATCCGCGCGGAGCAGTCGGCGCGCGCCAATTTCGAGGCCTTCGATGCGCGACGACGCTACCGACTCGGCGCGCAGGAGCAAGCGCGCGAGTGCCTCGGTGTCGGTAAGCGCGCGCGCGCGCAAATTGAGCTGTGCGATCGCGCGTTCTGCGTCCGCGACATCGGCCGCGACATCCCCTTTGAGCATGATCGATCGCCCGGCTAACGTATCGGGGAAGTAGACTCGGTAGTCGCACGAGCGGCGGTCTTTGCGCGCGAGGCCGCCGGCGTGGGGAGCTGGCTCCCAACGGCGGATCTCAAAATAAGCCATACCTGTATTTCAGGTTACCACATAACCTGAAATAAGCCGAGCACTTATTTTAGGTTTTGCTCGGTTTGCTGGACGCAGGCCCAACCGCGCCCAAAGGGCGGGCCACAGTCCGGCCTAGTCCAGGGCTTAGGGCATAAGGGGCCTTTGTGCTGGACGGATTTTCGTCGAGCAAGCTGCCGCCGGCCCAAGCAGCAAACCGAGGGGTGGGGCTCGAATCCGAGCCTAGGCACCTGGCTCTCGGCCTCATGGTTGCTCGGGGCGCCCACGACCTCGTAATAGGCGAGCCCGAGTTGCTAGCGGGCGGCAGCCGCTTTGGCAGCTGGAGGACACGTTGGCCCGCGAGATCGTCGTGCACTTTTCCGACGGCACGACATTGACCCTGAGTCATCTACACGAAGCGGAACTTAGCGACGCCCTTTCAAAAGGAGCGCGTGTCGTCACGCTCCGTGACAATACGGGCGCACGTAGTTTCGTGAACACTGCGCACATCGTACGCGTCGAGCTTCGCGGTTAGTCGCAATGAGTACAGCGCGAGAGGCGCGGTTGGTCCGGGCAGTATGATAGAAGCGAAATCACCGGACGTCCCAGTCTCGGAGGCGCCGCCCTCGCCACAGTTACTAGCTCAGCGCGATGCCTGGGTCAGGCGCCTTATGGACTTCAGCCGGCGCAACCGCCTCATCTATTATCGCGAGCTCAAACGTGGAACACTCCAGCTCTCTTCAGACCTGTCGCATGACCCAGTCGCCAGGCTCGCTGCAGGCGAAACGCGCACGCTCGCTGACTTCTTCGGCGATGGACTGACTACGGCGGAGAATGCAAAAGCAAAAGAAATCCGTTCGGTTGCCAAGAGCAACGAAGAAGAGCGTGGGCTTCAGACGCTATTTGTTGCCTTAGGCTTCGCGAATTGGAAAGCTAGTGACGATGGAAGTCCGGCGAATGCTCCGATTTTCCTCATGCCTGTTTCCATTGCGGCCAACGAGCGAACTGGGCAAATATCACTCAAACGGTCTGGTGATTTGATTATTAATCGCGTGATGCTGGCTAAGCTTGAGGATGAATATAATATCAAAGTCAATACCTCTTTCTTTGACGAAGAGGAAGCGCGTGACAACATACAAGGATTGTACAATCGAATAGCTACGGTGGAGCTCGCCGCCGTACCCGGCTTCGCTCCATCTCCGAAGTGCGTTTTAGGTAATTTTGATTACCAAAAAATGGCAATGGTCGAAGACCTTCGGAGTAACGAAGCGATGCTGGCCGAGCATGAGCTGGTCGCTGCGATCGCCGGCGATGAGCAGGCGCGCGCCCAGATAGCCGCCTCACAAAGAAGTATCGATGCGCGCGAGCTTGACAGTATCCCTCCGCGGGATGAGCCTTTTGTCTTAGGCGCTGACGGCAGCCAGCAAGTCGTCTTGCATTCCGCAATACGGCACCCGACACACAGAGTGATCATTGGCCCTCCGGGAACCGGCAAGTCGCAAACCATTTCGAACATGATCGCCGCGTTCATCGCCCGGGGGAAATCGGTTTTATTTGTCGCTGAAAAGCGGGCCGCGCTTGAAGTTGTCTACAAGCGGCTCGACCAGGTTGGGCTGGGTCACTTGGTCCTGGACCTGCATGGCGGCGACGTAAAGCGTAAGACCATTTATGAACGCTTATTGCGAAGCGACGAGGTCGCGCGTAAGACGACCGTTGTCGATGGAGCCGAAGAGGAGCGAAGATTTGAAGAGCTGCGCACCGCGCTCAATTCCTATGATGCGGCCCTTCATCGAAAGCAGGACCCGTTCAAACTATCCGCTTTTGAAGTCTTCTCACGGCTGGCTGCGCTCGGTGACGTCGAGGCGCGAACGCGTTGGCGCGGAAAGGCAATTGAGGAGTTTACCGAAGAGCGGGCGGCCGATGCGCGTGCACAGATCGTAGTGCTCTCAGCGCATCCCGAGTTGGCGAAGCGTGTCCCCGGAGTTCCTTGGTCTACCGCGACGTTCAATGTTGATGGCGCAACCGCAGCATTAACGGCACTTGGCGAACTCCAGCAATCGCTAGCTGCTTTGCGTAATGAATTCTCCGCAATTTCACCGCCTCTGGCTAGCTCGCCTCGGTCACTCGTAGAGCTTCGAGAGACAATCCCCAACGTCGAGGCTCTGAGCTCAGCGATTGCGATTTTTGGAGGTGGACTCTTTGCGCTCGATTTAGAGGACTTTGATGCCGCTTTGGCATCTGCCAGAGGAAACGTTTTCCAACGAATCTTTGCATACCTGAACAGGCCATTCAGGGAACACCTCAGGCAGCTGCACTCGCTGAGCGGCACGAGGTGGCCAGGGGCAGCGAGCGCGGCAAGGTCCATCCACAATCTCGCGGCGTTGCCTGCTGCCTGGCGAGGTGAAGCGCTAGCCGGCCGTTTCGAAAGCTTTGACGCAGCGAAGCTGCTCACGGCGGCTCGAACAGTCATAGAAAAGAATCGGGAGCTCTCGAAGACACTTCTCGTTGAACTGCCAGGGGCGCTTGAGGGGCTGGCTGACGAGCTCGATAAGCTCGATCGCAACTCGCGCAACGCGTCCATCGTTCCGGGGCTGCGCGTTGCTGAGTCGCAATTGCGGAAGCACCTGGACTGCGATGCCCTTGTTGACGAAATGTTTACGGCAGGCGTTGAAGCAGCGAGCTGGCGTCGTCTCTTTCAAAAAGCATGGCTGAGCTCTGTTTTAGACACTATCGTCGGGCGAGAAACGGTACTGGCATCATTTAAGGCGTCCGCGCACGATGACGTCGTCGAGCATTTCCGAGGTCTCGATCAAAGGCGCATGGAGCTCATGGCTAGACGTATCTGCCGTAGTGCCGCCGAGCGCTACATTTGGGCAATGAATGAGTATCCGCAACAGCGGGCAACAGTCCGTTTAGAGTTGCAAAAGAAGATCAAGCACATGCCCTTTAGGAAGCTAATGCTGAATGCTCCAAACGTGCTGTCCGCGATCTGCCCTTGCTTCATGGCAAGTCCGCTCTCGGTCAGTCAGTTGCTCCCGGCACAAGAGCTATTTGATGTTGTGATTTTTGACGAGGGCAGCCAGGTCTTGCCCGAAGACGCCGTGCCGGCCATTATCCGGGGCAAGCACACCGTTGTGGCCGGCGACCCCCGTCAGTTACCCCCAACGACGTTTTTCGCCTCAAGCGAAACCGACGACGAGGAGGAAGAGGAGAACAGCCTTGCTACCTCCGGGATAGAAAGTATACTCGACCTGCTCACGCCTTTTGTCGAACCTCGCGCGCTAACGTGGCACTATCGCTCTAATGACGAGCGCTTAATCGCCTTTAGTAACACGCACATCTACGCGGATCGTCTTCTGACTCTGCCGGGCACCGGCAAAGATGGCGCTGCCGTCGTCCATGAATATGTGCCACCCCAGCTCGTGGACGGCCAGGAAAGCAGCGCGCCAGCGGAGGCAACGCGGGTCGTTGAGCTTATTCTGCAGCATGCCGAGACCCATCCCGAGGAATCGCTCGGCGTGATCGCCATGGGTATTAGGCACGCGCGCCGTATCGAGGAAGGGCTCTCTAATGCGCGAGCGTCACGACCAGAGCTCGATGAATTTTTCTCTGAGGACCGCGACGATCGGTTTTTTGTGAAAAACCTTGAACGCGTTCAGGGAGACGAGCGCGACGCGATCATTCTGTCTATCGGTTACGGCCCCGACCGCTCCGGCAAAATGGTCTATCGATTTGGTCCGATCAACCAGCTGGGCGGTGAGCGTCGGTTAAATGTCGCGATAACACGCGCTCGAAATAGGATGACCGTTGTGTCTTCGTTTCGACGCAACGACCTCGATCCGGAGCGCCTACGGTCGCAAGGCGCGAAGCTTATCGGCGCGTTCATTGGTTACGCGGAAACGCGAGGGGCCAACCTGGGGCGAGAGGGATCAGACACTTCGATCGAACTGAACGATTTCGAACAAGATATCATGGATGCGTTGACACGCCACGGCCTTCAAATGGTGCCACAATACGGCGTGTCGCAATATAGAATCGACCTCGCTGTAAAGCACCCTGACGAACCTGGGCGGTTTGTCTTGGCGATAGAGTGCGATGGCGCGGCTTATCACAGCGCTCCTACTGCGCGAAATCGTGACCGTCTCCGCCAGCAACACCTCGAGGCTTTGGGGTGGAGATTTCACCGGATTTGGTCGACGGAGTGGTTTTATCACCGCGACGAGGAGATTACGCGAGCCGTCGCACGCTATGAGCAGAGCCTTAACGGCGACGAAGAAGAGCGCAACGCCACACGCAGAGATCTTGCTACACCGAGCCCACCTGTCGGTGTCGGGAAGCGCAGCCGTCCAAGGCCGGCAGTACGTCGCCGTCTTCCAATCGACGAGTATCAGGTTTGGGATCTCCATAAGCTAATTGCATGGATTGAAAGCGACGGATTACTGCGGACGGATGATGAGCTGCTCGATGAAATCGCTAAGGAGCTCGACTATTCACGAAAAGGCCATCGAATCGTGCAAAGGCTGCAGTTGGTAATCGCAAATTACCGGCGCAAGAATAAGGTAACTCCGACAGGCAGATCTTCAACCGACCACGGACGCCGTGTGTAATGCTAGTCCCCGCCCTGACGACCGAGGCGGCTCCGGCAGAATGCCGGAGGGATTGCTGGCTTTGGCAGATATTCAGCAGATAAGAGCGTGCAGGTTAACGCTGCACAACAAGTCGCGAGTACCAATGATGTACTAGCCGAGTGCGCCATACGACGTTTATAAAACAACACAGCATCTTGATGCCAGAGGAACTCGCTTCCGGTTAAGAAAAGACCGCTCGAAATGGCACGCATATGTGGCAGTTGCTCTTTCGAGTCCGCCGATGCGGCGACTTTTTGCGCGCGATGCGGTACGCGCCTGCTAGAGCTAACCGCTCCTGAGCCAAGTATCAGTGAACCGAAGCACAATGATGCCGTGTCAATAGAAGTTCTAAGAAAGGGCTTCGCGGAGAAATATGATGGCTTCCGCGACGCTTTGACGTTTGAGATTCGATTCTCAAATAAAACCTCCAAGTCGATCAAGGCTTTCAAAGCGGACATTGAAGTCTATGATCTCTTTGAGAAGCGCATCATTGCTCTAGCTTTTCAGGTACAAGAACCTCTAGGAGTAGGTGTCAGCAAAACCGAAACATTTTACTGGGAATACAATCAATTTCGCGACGAACATACGCGTACGCGAGCCTCCGATATGGAATACCTTGTATTCAAGCCTCTTGTAGAGGCGGTGATCTTCCAAGACGGCACAAAGGCCTAGGCGTTGTTCACTTAAACGGGGATCGATCTGTTTGACTGTGTCGTCGCCTTTGTCCTTGAAAGGCTGCGCGAACGATTCCATGCGGGAGGGAGTATCTGTGCGATGGAGCGCACAAGATTCGTTACGTAGTGTACGTTTAAGGCTAGCTCGCGGCGCCGAGGGCGCGTGCCGCACTAATCCTCGCGGAAATCGGCAATCACTGGACAGTGATCGCTAAGCTTCCATCCCTCTTGAGCAATCCAAACGTCGCGCATACGTTTCGCCATTGGACGATTGACATAGAGATGGTCGATCCGATATTGGCCCTTAGAACAGCGAAACGTCTTACCGTGCTCAAGACGGCAAGGCAGGGAGCGTTCATCGTATTCATTCTTTACGCAGAGCGCATCGTAGAAACGCAGCTCGTGCAAG
The DNA here is from genome assembly GCA_049695635.1 of Candidatus Cybelea sp. GTDB lineage: Bacteria > Vulcanimicrobiota > Vulcanimicrobiia > Vulcanimicrobiales > Vulcanimicrobiaceae > Cybelea. The sequence goes on from JBAVSO010000208.1 coordinate 9,423, forward strand.
CGTCGGAATGGCGGAGCCCAGTCGCGACCGGGACCTTGATCTAGGCTAGCGTTGAAGTCGCCGGCGATGACAGCAGGAACGCCGGTGTGGTTACCGATTACTGCAGCAATGGATTCCACTATTCGCAGCAGGGCCTTAGGGTAGTACTCTTTGAGCTGCGGATAAGATCTTAAGCCGAAGATCGCCAAACCGCCCACATGGACTTCAAGTGCTTGGCCATGTGCAGTATCCGGCAGGGCACGGCACACGGACGGGTTCGTCGTGATGATCACGACGTCGTCGCGGTCGACTGCCGGCTTGATGTGCCGACGGGAGGCATGGCCGATAACACCGCTAGGGAGGCGAGCTTCCTGTAGAACGGCGACGTCAGTGCGGAACGATTTCAGTAAGGACCACTTTGCATCGGCGAACGCATTACCGCGCATGTTCCAAGTCACGATTAGCACGGTCCGTCGATTTGCTCCGGTTCGCTCGAGCCCTTCCGCAAATAAGCGGCGCGGGCAGCACTTT
>JBAVSO010000209.1:0-3926 GCA_049695635.1 Candidatus Cybelea sp.
CTTCCATACAGGTCGCGCGGTCACACGCCGCCAGACACTCGACCTCTTCGTACGAGAAGAGGCCATCCTGCGTCGTTTGCAGATGACCGATGCCGAGCTTCTCGCGAAAGTACGCCATGATGTCCTCGGCACCGTTGATCGTGCAGGCCAGTCCGCGGCAGACCTGGAGCATATACTTTCCGACCGGACGCCGGTAGAGCAGCGTGTAGAACGAGACCGTTCCTTCGACCTCGGCCGGCGTGATCTCGAGCATCACCGCGGCAGCATACATCGCCTGCGGGCTCACGTAGCCCTCGTGCTGCTGAAAAAGCTGCATGATCGGCAACAGCGCCGACCGCTTCTCCTCATACCGGGCGATGATCTCATCGCACTCGGGCTTGAGCCGCTCGCGCAACGCTGGAAAATTCTTCTCTCGCTCCGTCATCGGTCTTGATTCCTGGCTTCGACGCTCGACGTGACGCCTCGGAGCCGCTCGTCGCTTCGCCGTCCGGGCTGCGCTCCTGCTGCTCCGCCTCCTCGCTCTAACCCCAAAGCGCTTTGCGCTTTAGGGACCCCGTTTGTTTTACGGCACTGCGCGCTTCGCGCTTCGTGCCCCCACGGGCAGAGCCCGTGGGTCCCCGCATGGCTCCGCTCGTCGGTCGGAGCCTCCTCGGCATCACGTCGAGCGTCTCGCCTGCAATGGCCCATCAAAGAGCGTAACGAATTTCCAGTCGTTGAGCTCGCTAAAAAAACGACAGCTCTGGAACCACCATGTCGCAAACCCGGGCGAGAGAAAATCATCGGTCGACTTCCCCAAACACTGGATCGAGGGAGCCGATCATGACGACGAGATCCGCGATCAGGTTTCCGGGAGCGATGCCTTTGAGCGCCTGCAGATTGTACATGCTCGGGGGACGCGTGCGGATGCGGTAGGGCCGGTTCTCGCCGTTGCTGACGATATAGTAGCCGAGTTCGCCGCGCGGAGATTCGATCGGCTGGTAGACGTCGCCGGGCGGCACGCGAAACCCCTCGCTGATGAGTTTGAAGTGGTGGATCAGCGCTTCCATCGAGAGCGCGATCGTCTCCTTCGGTGGGAGCGCGACCTTTGGATCGTCGATCATTACGGGTCCCGGCGTATCGAGCCGTTTCCGCGCTTGTTCGATGATTCGCATGGATTGCTCCATCTCATCGAGGCGCACTAAGAACCGCGCGTAGGCGTCGCCTTCCTCGCGAGTCGGCACGTCGAAATCGTACGTCTCGTAACCGCTGTACGGGAACGCCTTGCGAACGTCGTAGGCGATTCCGCTGCCGCGCAGGCTCGGCCCCGTGACACCCCATGCGACCGCGTCCTCCGGCGAAAGGACGCCGACGTCAATCGTGCGATCCTGAAAGATCGGGTTCGCTTGCAGAAGTCCCCGCAGCTCGCGCAGGCGTCGGGGGAACTTCTCGATCAGCGCGTCGAGTTTGGCGAGAAAGCCGCTCGGCAGGTCGCCGTTGAGACCGCCGACGCGCATGTAGTTAGGGTGCATGCGCGCGCCGCCCGCGGCCTCTTGCATGTCGAGGATGTTTTCGCGAAGATCGAAGCAGTAGAAGAACACCGAGATCGCCCCTAGGTCGATGCCGTGCGTTCCGAGCCAGACGCAATGCGACGCGATCCGCGTGAGCTCCATTGAGAGCACGCGAATGATCTGAGCGCGCGGCGGAATCCGATCGGTGATACCGAGAAGCTTCTCGACGCCGAGTGCATAACAGAGCGCGTTCGAGGAGGGCGCGAGGTAATCCATGCGCTCGATGACGGTCTGCGCTTGCGTCCAGAAAAGCCCTTCAGCCGTCTTCTCGATGCCGGTGTGGAGGTATCCGATCTCCGGCTCGGCTATGACGACGTTCTCGCCATCGATCTCCAGCATGATCTGCAGAACGCCATGGGTCGACGGATGCTGCGGACCCATCGAGAGGACCATGGTATTGCCGCTGCGGCTCACGACGTCGGCGGAGAGCGGCATCTCTGAACTCGTCACAACTCGCGAGCTCGTTTCACTTCTTCTTGCAGCGCCTCGAGAGTTCGTCCCGATGGCGGCGTACCGGCTACGACGTTACTCTTGTTCGCGAAGCTCGGGCGCGGCGCGCGTTCGCGCGCGGGGCCGCGCATCGGATAGTCCTTGCGTAACGGGTGACCTTCCCAGTCGTACGGCATCTGAATGCGCCGAAGATCGGCGCGGCCTTCGAAGACGATTCCAAAGAGATCGTAGACCTCGCGTTCCGCCCAATCGGCGGATTTCCACAGGTCCATCACCGAGGGTAAGCGTTCGCCATCGTCGGCGCCACAAAGGACGCGAAGCCGCGCCGGAGTTCCTACTTGCGCCACGGTGGCCATCTTCGGCGGAAGCGCGAGCAGGTGGTAAACAACGTCGAAGCGCGGCGTGCGCGCAAGATAATCGACCGCGCCGAGATCGAGCAGCATCGCGTACCCCTCGGCTTTGAGGGCTTCGAGGCGCGCGCGAAGCTGCGCAGGCGCGACCCGCTCGATCGCGGCATCGTCGATCGGCGGACGCAGGCTCGTCGGGTCGATCGCCGCGCCGGCGATCGGCGGAGTTTGCGTGCTAGGCAGAGTGCACTCTCGAAATATTAGAAGCTAGTATTTACAGGCGATTATGCTCGCGCCAAGAGGCCGCCCCGGCCGCCTTCGCGGATCTGCTGCTGAATGAGGTTGACCGCGTAGAGCAGACCATCGGGCGTCGGGGGACAGCCTGGAACGTAAACGTCGACCGGAATGATCGTGTCTACGCCTTGAATGATCGCATAGTTGTCGAAGATGCCACCCGAGCTCGCGCACGCGCCCATCGAGATCACCCACTTCGGATCGGCCATTTGATCGTAGAGGCGCTTGACGACGGGACCCATCTTCTGAGCGACCCGGCCCGAAACGATCATCAGGTCCGCTTGGCGCGGCGAACTGCGAAAAACCTCCGAACCGAGTCGTGCGATGTCGTATTCGGGTGACGTGACGCTCATCATCTCGATCGCACAGCAGGCTAAGCCCATCGTGAGCGGCCAGACCGACGAGCTTTGCGCCCAGCGTGCCACGTCGTCGAGCCGCGCGAGCATGAACTGACCGGGGCCTAGTGACATGTGAACCCTAACGCCATATGAAGCCACCCTTCTTCCAGACGTAGGCGTAGCCGATCGCGAGCACGACGATAAAGATTGACATTTCGAGCAATCCGAAGACGCGCAATACGTGCATCTGGACCGCCCACGGATAGAACGACGCCACCTCTACATCGAAGACGACGAAGAGCATCGCGATGAGATAGAACCGTACCGGGAAGCGCCCAGCCACCGCGGAAGTCGGCTCGACGCCGCACTCGTAGGCTTCGCGCTTATGCCGATTCGGCTTGCCTCGTCCCAATAAACCCGGCAAAGTGGTAAAGAGCAGCGCGGCTGCGATTGCGACGCAAAGGTAGATTGCGACCGGACCGTACGGATTCATTTGCTTGTGAAACTTTTCACAAGCAGCCCTCCATACCTGTCCTTCGCGTTTATTGGCGGGCCGCCGCAAGACTGTTGGACCGGGAGACTCGCGGCGCCTTGCCGTACATCTCAAGATGCGGTACGCGCTCTTGGGAATGCTCCTGCTCTTCGCGCTCGGTGATTCGTGTTCGCCGCCGCCAAATGTCGTAGGCGTCCAGGATTTTGGACGTGTCACCGGCCGGGTTCTCGACGCGATGACCAACCGGCCGATTCCCAATGCATTGCTCTCGGTCGGGTCGCTCTACACCACGCGAGCGGATGTAAACGGAGCCTTCATGTTGCGGACGGTCGCGGGCGATCAAACCGTCACCGCACGCGCCCCTGGTTACTCGACCGCAACGGCCGACACGACGATTCCCAAAGATGGAACGGTTTCGGTCGGCTACGTGCGGCTCGTGCCGCTGACGTTCCCGGCC
>JBAVSO010000210.1:0-15291 GCA_049695635.1 Candidatus Cybelea sp.
GCGCAGCGGTAGCCGTTACTCGAGTCTGCCGAGCAGCGATCGCGCGATGATCAGCTGCTGGATCTCCGAAGTACCTTCGTAGATCTCGGTGATCTTTGCGTCGCGATAGTGACGCTCGACCGGGAACTCGCTCGTGTATCCGTAGCCGCCGTGGATCTGCAGCGCCTCGGCGGCATGCTTTCGCGCAGCGGTCGAAGCGAAGAGTTTTGCCTTACTTGCGGCAAGCGCGAAACTCTCGCCCGCGTCGGCTATTGCGGCCGCGCGATAGTTGAGTAGGCGAGCGGCGTCGAGATCCATCGCCATCTGCGCGACCTTGAACGAAACGCCTTCAAACGCGCCGATAGGCTTGCCGAAGGCAACGCGCTCCTTCGCAAACTTCACCGACTCGTCGAGACAGGCTGCCAGAATCCCGATTGCCTGCGCGGCGATCCCGATGCGTCCGGCGGTCAGCGCCGTCATTGCGTTGCCGAAGCCGGCGCCTTCTTCGCCCAAGAGCGCGTCTTCACCAAGCTCGACGCCGTCGAAGGCCAGATCGCAGGTGTTGCTCGTGTGGATGCCGAGCTTCTCGGTGACGCGCTCGACCGTGATGCCGGGAAGGTTCGGCTCGATCAGAAAGGCGCTTACGCCGCGCGCGCCAGAGCCGCCGGTGCGAAACATTCCCATGATGACGCCGGCGTAGCTGCCGGTAGTACACCACTGCTTTCTTCCTCGAACAACGTATCCGCCGGCGGTGCGACTCGCGGCCGAGCGGATCGCGGCTGCATCGGACCCGGCATCCGATTCGGTCAGCGCGAAACCCGCGATCACGTCGCCGCTGGCAAGCGCCGGCAACCAGCGCTCTTTCTGACGCCGCGTGCCGAGCTTACCGATCGCCGAGCAGATCATCGAGTGGACTGAGACCGTCACCGCCGTCCCCGCATCCACTCGAGCGAGCTCCTCGATCGCCAGCGCGTACGACAGATAATCCGCGCCGGCGCCGCCGAACTCTTCGGGGACCAGGATCCCCATGATTCCGGCATCGCTGAGCTTGCGGTAAAGCTCGCGCGGAAAGATGTGATCGCGATCCCACTGCGCGACGAACGGAGCGATCTCACGCTGCGCGATCTCGGCCGCCAGCGACCCGATCGCCCGCTGCTCGTCGGTTAACGCAAACTGTCCGCGCGCCGTTGCTAACATGTACGATCCATAGCGGAACTGATTTTGCTCAGGTCTAGGAGACGAGGGGTGAAGTTTACTACGGTAAACGAACCCTGAGGCGACGACGACATGGACGAAATCAGACCGCTATGAGCAGTGCGTCGCCTTGGCCGCCGCCGGAACAAATTGCCACGATGCCGAGGCCTCCGCCGCGCTTGCGAAGTTGATTGATGACCGTGCCCGCAATACGTGCTCCGGAAGCGCCGATCGGGTGCCCCATCGCGACCGCACCGCCGAATCGATTGATCGTGCCTTCGTCGAGACCGATTCTCCGCGCCGACGTGATTGCGACCGTCGAGAAAGCTTCGTTTATCTCCCAGACGGCGATGTCGCTGGGTTGCAGACCGGCGCGACCGAGCAGCTTGCGCGTGGCCATCGCCGGCGTAAGGCTAATATAGGGTGAATCCCAAGCGACCGTTGCGTGCTCGACGATCGTCGCTAGTGGTTCGTGGCCGTGCTCTGCGGCGTACTGGGCGTCGGTGAGAATCATCGCGGCGGCACCGTCGTTAACGCCGGGGGCGTTCCCGGCGGTCACGGTGCCGTTGCGTTCGAGCGGGCGCAGCTTCGCCATTGCTTCGATGCTCGCGTCGGCCCGAACGGCTTCATCGCGATCGACCATGGCGTGCGGATGGTCGCCGGTGATAAACGGCGCGTAAGCCGCGTAATCGAGCGTGAATTCGCCTGAGGGCTCGTGCTCCCAGACGCTGCCGGCCGCCCCGACCGAGGCGGGAACGCGCACCCGGCCTTGTTGCGGCAGCCGCTCGACGACGACTCTATCCTTTGCTTTGCTCGCGACTCTGACCGGAACTATCTCGTCGGCGAAGTGGCCCGCAGCGTGTGCGGCGCCGGCGCGACGATGGCTCTCGTAGGCAAAACGGTCCTGCTCTTCGCGCGTCAGTCCCAGCTCGTTGGCGACCTTGCTTCCCTGCGTCGCCATCGTCATCGGAAAATACTGATCCCAAAGTCCGTCGTAGATCATGGCGTCAACGAGCGCCCCGTCGCCGAACCGATATCCCCAGCGCGCGTCGCGCAATAGGTACGGCGCGTTCGACATTGATTCCATCCCGCCGGCTGCGACGACCGCATTGGCGCCCGCATTGATCGAACGCATCGCGTTGACGATCGCGAGCAGACCTGACGCACAAACCTTGTTGACGGTGTCGGCGGTCACGGTCTTGGCGAGCCCCGACTTGAAGAGGACTTGCCGCGCGGGATTCTGTCCGACGCCGGCCTGCAAAACCTCGCCGAACGTGACGTGCTCGATATCGGAGGGATCGATTTTCGAGCGCTCGATAGCGCCGCTCAGTGCCACCGCGCCGAGCGTGGTCGCGGAAAGCGGAGCGAGCGCTCCCCCAAGCTTGCCGAACGGCGTGCGAGCCATTCCGATTACAACGGCCTTCGAATTCATCTCTCTCATAAACTGCACAATTCTATCAAAACCGCAAAAGGCCTAGGAGTTCCCTTGAAGCGCAGCGCGTCGCGTAGGCGGCGTGTGAATGCGCGCAGCCATAGAGGGCGAGAGCGCGCAGAGTCGAGTGCGGCCGAGCGCGGGATGCGCGAGCCAAACGTCCGCCCTAGCGATGTGTTGCGCTTCAAGGGAAACTCTTGCCCTAATGCCGCACGGGAATTGGGCAGTTCTCACATTCGAACTGCACGGTAACGTGGTCGATGCCGAAGTGCGTCTTAGCGCATTCGTCGATCTCCCGAAGTACGTCGGCGGCTTCGCTGAGCCGCCGGTCGTCGAGCAGCACGTGGGCCGAGAGCGCGTGAGAGCCGCTTCCGATCGACCAGACGTGCAGATCGTGAACGCCGGTTACACCGCTGAGCTTTGCAATGTGCTCGGCAAGGTGGCCTGAGTTGACGTCGCTCGGAACGCTCTCGAGCAGCACGTTGGTTGCGTCGCGCATCACGCGCATCACACCGATAACGATGATCGCGGCGACAAAGAGTGAGAGCAGTGGATCGATCCAGGCGAGATGCGTTAAGCCGATCGCGATGCCGCCGACGATGACGGCGGCTGCGCCGAGCGCGTCGCCGATGACGTGGAAGAGCGCGGCGCGAACGTTCAGATCGCGTTTGCTGCTGGGACGCAAGAGCAGCCCCACACCGCCATTGACGGCGAGTCCGATCGCCGCTATCAGTGTCATGAGACCGGCTGAGGGTTCGATGGGGTTCGCGAAGCGGCGCGCGGCCTCGTACGTGATCGCGATGGTCGCGACCAGCAACAGCGTGCCGTTTACCAATGCGCCGAGCACTTCGACTCGGCCGTAGCCGAACGTGCGCCGCTGGTCGGCCGGACGCGCCGCACCAATCGCGGCGAGCAATGCGAGGGCGAGCGCGAGAACGTCGGTGCAGACGTGAACGGCGTCGCTGGTCAGCGCTAAGCTGCGCGATACGGCGCCGCCCCAAAACTCCAGCAGCGCGACGAGTGCCGTCGCGATCAGCGCGTAGACGAGCCGCCGGCGAACCGCCACGTCGCGCGCTAAGTGCGCCGCGCTCGTACTACGAGGGCGCCCAGCATCGCGCCGAAGAGCGCGAACGTTCTGCTCTCGGCGCGAAGTATCGCGTCGGGCTGCCACTCACCCTCGGCATTCGCAAGCGGGACGATTCGCGGAACGAGGCGCGGGACGCAGGCGCGATAGCGCTCGAACGCTTCGCCGAAAGACGACTTCAGAAACTCCTCTTCGTGCGGGACGATCGTCGCGTAGATTGCGGCCATCGCGCCGAGCGAACCGCCCACCAGCGCGCGACGCGCGAAGCGGGAGTTTTCTCCGGTAAAGGCGATCGCGAATCCGGCGGCGGTGAGGAAGTTGCCGAGATAGAGCGGATTGCGAACGTACGCGTACGGGCCTCCCGTCACGAGCTTGGGGGCCGTGACGGCATCGTTACGCGTCGTTACGCCCGAATAGCCCACCGCCCAGCAGCGAATCAGCTCGCCGGCGAACGCGAGCGGAAGGCCAAGCGCAATGCTCGATCCGCTGGGCCGCCCGCAGAGCGCGAGGACTCCGGCCGGCAGGCTCAACAAAAGCCCGCGGTTCTTGAAGACGAAGGCCTGAAACGTCATGCGAGGTGACCCCGCGCGGCGGCATCGTAAACGTCGCGCAGCGAGCGCGGCAAAGGAATCTGCGGCGCCCAGCCGGTGCGCGCGCGCAGCTTCTCGGCACTTCCGACCGAGAGCGGGATGTCGCTGGATCGCATGCGGGCCGGATCCTCGCGAACCTCGACCGCAACGCGTGCGATCGCGATCAGCTCGCGCAGGACGTCGCGAATGGTAACGGCGCTTCCGCTGCATACGTTATAGACTTCGCCGCGTTCGCCATGGCGCGCGAGCTCGACGTAGGCCGCGACGACGTCGCGCACGTCGAGAAAATCCCTCGCCGTATCGAGATTACCGACGAAGAGCTGCGGCGGCCCGCCCGCGGCGATGCGCGCGAGTTGCGCCGCGAGTGACGCGACGACGAAATGCTCCTTCTGTCCGGGACCGATCTGATTGAATCCACGGGCGATAACGACGTCGGTTCCGAAGCTGCGCGCCTCCCCCAATAGGATAGCTTCGGCGGCGGCCTTGCTGGCGCCGTAAGGATTGCGAGGCCTCAAATCGAGCGTTTCACGCAACGGATATTCGCTGGAATCGCGAGCACCGTAGACTTCGGCCGAGCTCGCAAAGACGAAGCGCGGTCGCGGCTCTGCCGCGCAGGTGCGAACCGCCTCCGCGAGCCGCGCCGTTCCCATCACATTGACCTCGTAGGTATCCGCAGGCGCGCGCAATGCGTCCGGAACGAAGGTCTGCGCGGCCAAATGGAAGACGACCGTCGGACGAAACGTGTCGAGCGCCGCGCGCAGATCGGGTAAGCGGCCAAGCTCGACTTCGAATACTTCGGCTTTCGCCCGCTGTCGGAGCACGTCGACGAGATAAGGACCAACGAACCCCCCGGCACCGGTTACGAGCGCTCGCATCGCTTGATGTCGGACGCGACCATCATCGTTACGAGTTGCTCGAAGCTTACTTCGGGTTCCCATTTCAGGATGCGGCGCGCTTTCGAAGCGTCGCCGATTAGCCGGTCGACTTCGGCCGGGCGCACGAATCGGGGATCGATCACGACGTACGGCTCGAACGATCCCAACCCCGCGACCTCGAAGGCGATCCGCAGGAAGTCGCGCACGCTGTGCGTCTGCCCGGTCGCAATTACATAGTCGTCGGGCTTCTCTTGCTGGAGCATTAGCCACATCGCGCGCACGTAGTCGCCGGCAAAGCCCCAATCGCGATGGGCGTCAAGATTTCCGAGGTGCAGCTCCTTCGCCAACCCGAGTTTGATGCGCGCGACGCCGTCGGAGATCTTGCGTGTCACGAACTCCTTCCCCCGGCGCGCGGACTCGTGGTTAAACCCAATGCCGCTGCAGGCGTAGAGACCGTAAGACTCGCGATAGTTGACCGTGATCCAGTGTCCGTAAACCTTTGCGACGCCGTACGGACTGCGCGGGTAGAAAGCGGTCTCCTCGTTCTGCGGCGATTCCACAGCGTTTCCGAACATCTCGGAGCTCGAGGCTTGATAGAATCGAATCGCCGGATTCACTTGCCGGACCGCTTCGAGGACGCGCGTCACGCCGAGCGCGGTGAACTCGCCCGTCAGGACCGGCTGGCTCCACGAGGCCGGCACGAAAGATTGCGCCGCGAGGTTATAAATTTCGTCGGGCTCGACCTGGCTCACAATCGACGAGATCGAGCTTTGATCGAGCAGATCGCCGGAGAGAATCTCTACCTCATCAACGATGTGCTCGATCCGTTCGTGCACCTCGGTGCTGGTTCGCCGCGTCATGCCGACGACGCGGTAGCCTTTCTCCAAGAGAAGCTCTGCGAGATAGGATCCGTCCTGGCCGGTGATTCCGGTGACGAGCGCGGTCTTTCCCAAGCCTCTCCCGACCCCTTAGCGCGCGGCTTCGCGCTGGCGCTGCGCGAGCGTAACGGCGACGAAGGCGGCGACTTCGCTCGGGAGGGTGCCGCGTCCAAAACCGGCGTCGTATCCCAGCTCGCTGGCCAAACGATTCGTCACTCGCGGTCCGCCGCAGATCAAGACGACGCGATCGCGTAATCCTTGCGCTTCGAGCAGCTCGCCTAGCGCGGTAAAGTTTTTGACGTCGCTGCCCTTTTGCGTGACGACCTGCGACGCCAGCAACGCATCTATCCGATGCTCTTGCGTGAAGCGCACGAGCTCTTCGACGGCAACCTGGCTGCCGAGGTTAAAGGTTTCGAACGTGTGATAGCGTTCGAGGCCATAATCGCCCTTATAGCCCTTCATGTTAAGGATCGCGTCAATGCCGACGGTGTGCGCGTCGGTCCCGATGCACGCACCCGCAACCCGGATCTTGCGGCCGATTCGCTCCGTGACAAACGCGTCAATCTCGTCCATGGACATCAAATGCGCGCGGGCCGACGGAGCGGCGATGCTCTCGACGTCGATGGCCTCCGGCGTGCTCGCGTAGAGCACGAAGAACGAGAAACCCGAGGCGATCCGGCGCCCATCCACGACCTGCACGTCGGTGAAACCCATCCTCCCCGCGAGCTGGCGGGCGGCTTCGTCGGCGCCTTCGCTCCACTCGACGGGCAACGTAAACGAGAGCTGCACTTTGCCGTCGTTCTCGGTGTCGCCGTATGGTTTGACGATGCGACTCACTCTTCGACCGCGCCTATGGCGCTGCGCTCAGGACGACACCCCTGAGCGCCTCCTCGAGCGGATTGTAGTAATCGCCGGTGCGCGCGAAGACGCCTTCGACGCCGCGTCCACCGTCGGGCGTTCGCGATACGTCGGCGAAAGAAGCCGATTCGATTGCTTTCATTAAGCCTGTGGCCGCGACTCGCTCGAGCAGCGCCTCGCATCCGTTCAGTACGGCCTGGGCTCGCCGCTCGATCGTGCCGCCGGGGCGCGGAACGATCTCTTCCCCGAAGTGTCGCGCCGTATTCATAATGTAGCGGGCGTTTTCGAGCGCGAGCGCGCGATCGCCCAAAAACGGCGTATGAATCGCCTCCGTGAGCATGCCGCAGAGATGAATGCTCTGTCCGGTCATCACCGACGTGAGGTTGAACATCGCGTCGATCAAATGCCCTTTGAAGACGTCGCCGGTCATGTGTTTGGTCGGAGGCATGTACTTGAGCGCCGCATCGGGGAAGATCTCGCGCGCGAGCTGCGCCTGAGCAACCTGATAGAGAAAGCTGTCCTCGAGATCGGGATCGATCTCGTACGCGTCGCCCAGCCCGATCTGCCGATCCGGTAGACCGGCGCGATGCGCGAACTCCTCGTTGATGAACTGCGAAGCCAGGACTGCCGGAGCCTGATCGACCGCATCGGCGGTCGTTAGATAGTTATCCTCGCCGGTGTTGATGATGATACCCGAGTAGGCGTTGAGCATCCGGCTGAAGTGCTGATCGACAAAGGTGCGCTTCATGTTGATGTCGCGAAAGAGAATTCCGTACATCGAATCGTTGAGCAGCATGTCGAGACGCTCGAAGGCCGCCATGACGGCAATCTCCGGCATACACAAACCGCTCGCGTAGTTGGTCAACATGATGTACCGGCCGAGCTTCTCGCCGACCTCGTCAAGCGCGGCGCGCATGATCGCGAAGTTCGCTTGGGTTGCGTAGGTACCGCCGAAACCTTCCGTCGTCGGACCATACGGAACGAAGTCGAGCAACGATTGACCAGTCGAGCGAATTACGGCGACGATCTGTGCGCCGGCCTCCGCTGCCGCAACGGCGGCGGTCCGATCCTCGTAGATATTTCCGCTTGCGACGATAACGTAGAGCAGCGGCGGGGGCATTTGCGGGAGCCGGGCCAAGCGCGCCGCGCGCTCGTCGCGTTGCCCGGTTATCCGGGCCAGCGCGGCCGCCACGTACGGCCGCAGTGCGCCGCGGGCCGCATCGGCAGGCGTCGCGCGGTACTCTTCAAGCGAGCTGCGACCCGATGCGACCGTTTCGGCCAGTGCCTGCGGCGAGAGTCCGGTTTCGGCGAGCGCCTTACCGAACGCGAGGGCGACGCCGCGCCCGAGCTCCTCCGGCGCGATGGAGTCGACGACGGCGTTCGGCAGCGGAATTTCCTCGCTCGTAATGCCGTCTACCCCAAGCAGCCGTAAGACGCCGCGTTCCACGGAAACGGTCGAATGTGCCGCAATGAACGCCTCGACCGGGTCCGCGATTGCGGCGGCCAGTCGCCGGCAGCGTTCGACGCGCTGACGATCGATGCGCAGTTCCATGGTGAACGTCTATCTTACCGGAGCGAGAGATAAGCGGCAATTCCGGCGCGCCAGGAAGGGATCGAAACGCCCAGCCTTCCGAATTTGCCATTTTCGAGCGCCGAGAAGCGCGGGCGGGCGGCCCGCGTCTGCCGCTCGGCGGCGGCGATCGGCTCGACCTTGGCTTCGAGGCCGGCCTGAGCGATCGCCTCGGTCGCAAAGTCGTACCAGCTGACCGCGCCGGCGTTGACAGCGTGGTAGAGGCCGTACCCGTTGGTCTCGATCAATCGGGCGAGCGCGTCGGCGAGATCGCCGGCGAAAGTCGGGGAAGCGACGACGTCGGTAACGACGCGCAACGGCGGGTCGCCACGGCGCTGCGAGAGTACGCGCTCGACGAACGATTTGCGGCTGCGTCCGTTGGCCGAGTGTCCGTAGACGCCGCACGTGCGCACGACGAAAGCGCGCATGCGCAGAGACTCGACCAGATATTCACCGGCCAGTTTCGAGACGCCGTAAACGGAGATCGGATGCGGCGCGTCATCTTCACGGTACGGAGCGGTCGTTTCACCATCGAAAACGTAGTCGGTGCTGACCGTGACGAAGACCGCGCCGTTCTCCCGCGCGAGCATGGCTGCTGCCCCGACCCCAAGCGCGTTGATCGCGAAGGCCCGCTCCGGCTCGTCTTCGCAGCGATCGACGTCGTGAAACGCGGCCGCGTTTACGAGAACGTCGGGGCGAAACCGTTCGATCGCGGCGCGCATTGCAGCGCGATCGGCTAGCTCGAGCTCCTCGCGAGGAGGCGCCTCAATCGCGCAGTCGCTCCACCGTTGCCGAATCGCCGTTCCGAGCTGACCCGAACCACCGATCAACAGAATCCGCTTCAAACCGTCGACCGGCGCCCGCTGGTGTTTCGCTGGAACGTCAGCGAAACCGCAACGGCGACCGCGGCGACTGCGTTGCCGACGACCATGATTCTGACGACCGTTTCCAAGGTCGGATGGATCGTCGCGATCGCAGCCAGCGTTCCTAGCGTGCACACCAAGAGCGGAGCCGTAAACGCGAGGCGGTGGGTTGCGATCCCGTAGTACGTCAGCGAGTTGGTCAATGCGAGAAGTACCATCGCGCTGCCATACGTGACCAGCAGCGGCGCGGCCGCATCGTACGCGTGCCCGACGAGCGCGTGGAGCACGGTGATACCAAAGTACCGAAAGACGAAGAGCCCGCAGAACGCTACGACGCTGAACATCGCCAAACTACCGATGAGAACGTCGCGCGTCGTGACGCCGCGTGCGTGACGGTCGGCCGCTTGCGGCAGCAGCACGGTCGGAATGAAGCCAACTAAATAGAGCAGCATCTTCCCACCGAGCGAAGCGGCCGCGTAAAGCCCGGCAGCATGAGGATCGAAGAAATGCTTTACCAAGACGACGTCGGCGGAACCCATCAGCGCGAGCGAAATGCTGGCTGCGGCTGCGCCGGCGCCCGCGTTTACGATGCGTGACCAGTCGTAACGAACGTGACGCGCCTCTACGCCGGCGTATCGTTGCCTAAGCCGTGTCCCGAGGTAGATCGCAGCGCTGAGCGGACCCAAGAAGAATCCGATGATGCCTCCGCCGAGTTTGAGCCCCACGGCGATGAGCACTCCGATCCCGCAAACTTTGGCGACCCCTTCGATCGAGTTTGAGAGCGAGTACCCAACGAAGTCTTGCGTGCCTTGCGCGAGGGCGCGCAGCGCGCTGACGAAGAGCGAGACGCCTGCTAGCAAACCGACGAATTGCGCCGACCAGACCGGGACGTGCAAGAAGCGCGCGAACGGAATCGCGGCAAACGCGGCGACCACCATGTAGAGAAGACCGAGTCGCGTAAACCCGTCGGCTACGCTGTCGGTTAAGCCGCGCAAATGTCCTTCGTCGTGAAGCGCGCGAAACTCCGCGGCGAGCTGCGCGACGACCGGTGCGACGAAAGCGGCAGGCAGCGCGGCGATGAGCGCCGCGTTGATCAGCGCGTAAAGACCGCCATAGGCGGTAACGCCGAGCTGGCGGCTCGCGACGGCATGGGCGATGAAACCGCAGATATTCAGCACCATGCCCGCCGTAAAGACGAGCAGGCTCTGCTTTAACATCGCGCTGTCACGGATACGTTCGAGCCCACGCCTGAGCACGAACGTGCCTGGCGGACTCACGCTGCCGTTCATGGTATTGTCGTTCTCATGCAGGTCGAGCAATTACCTCTCGCAGGGGCGTTGATGCTCACGCCGCGCATCTTCGTTGACAAACGGGGGTTCTTCAAAGAGACGTACTCGCTCGATCGTTATCGAGAATGCGGCATTAGGGAGACCTTCGTCCAAGATAACCTTTCGCTTTCGAATCGCGACGTCTTGCGCGGACTGCACGGCGATCCTCGGCTGGCAAAGATCGTCGGCGTGGTTCGCGGAAGCGCCTTCGACGTTATCGTCGATCTGCGCCCTCAGAGCCCGACTTATCGCCACTGGTGGGGGCGACGCCTCGAGGCCGCCGAGGGAAAGCAAATCTACGTCCCGCGCGGCTTTCTCCATGGCTTCCTCGCTTTGGAAAACGAGACGGTCTTGGCGTACAAGCAGAGCGCGCCGTACGATCCAGCCAGCGAGTTCGGAGTCGCGTGGGACGATGCCGACTTAGGAATCGAGTGGCCGCTCGCCGGACGCTCGCCGATTCTCTCTCGCCGCGACGCGGCCAATCCCAGCCTTGCGGTTGCAACAAACGCGAGCCGGCCGAGGTAAGAGGCGCCAGAAGAACCGAATCGAGGGAGAATGGCATTCCATGATCAGAGCGACGAAGCTCTGGTGCATCGGGTGCGCTCCGGGGAAAGGGAGGCCTTCGGCGTGCTCGTGGATCGCTATAAACGCGGGATCGCAAACTTCATCGGCGCAACCGTACGAAACTCATCGGAAACTGCTGACTTATCGCAGGAAACCTTCCTGCGCGCTTACGCGCATTTGGGAACCTTCAATCCCCAACTTGGAAAGTTCTCGACCTGGATCTATCAAATCGCTCGAAACGTCGTTCGAACCTATTTGGCGAAGTCGCTGCGCGCGCCCCAAGTGCAGGAGCTCGCGCAAGACCAATCGCTCGAGAGCGCGCTTCCCGACCCGTCGCCGCAGGCCGATCCCGCCGGCGGAGTTCTCCGCAAAGAGGCCGAGCGCGAGTTGCGAGCGGCGCTCGCCGAGTTGCCAGAACGCACCCGGACCGTCTTAGCCCTACGCTACTTCGATAGCATGGAATATCAGACGATTGCGAGCACGCTCGGGCTCTCACTCGGTAACGTGAAGACGCTCATCCATCGCGGCAAGATCGCGCTTACCAAGAAAATCCGTGAGCGCGAGCAGCGAGCCGTCGAAGCGCTGTCCGCCGTTCCGGAAAAGCGAGGAGCAAATGCGCTGCTCCTCGTGTGAGCCGCGGCTCGACGCGTACCTCGAAGCCGCGCTGCCGCGCCGGCAGGCGCGGGCTATCGCCGCGCACCTGCATGCCTGCGAGAGCTGCGCCGGGCTGCTGCACGAGCTGCGCGTCGTCGACGCGCTACTCTCGACGACGCGACCTCCGAAGGTCGCGGCGGATTTCACCGCTTCGGTCGTCTCGGCCACGCACGTGGCGCCCCTCAAGGCTCCCCGGCGGCTGCCGATCCTCGCCGTGCTTCTTCTTTATGTAGGCGTCGCCTGGACGCTCGCCGCGATCGCCGCGACGCGATGGCACGAGCTCGCCGGTCTCTTGACCGCGTTCGTAGCGGCCTGGCAACGGGATCTGGCTGCGCTCGGTGCGGTCGCCCGGGCACTCGCTCCGGCGACTCCGCTCGCCGCGGCGACCGTCACCGGCGTCTTGCTATTCGATCTCCTCCTGCTGGGTGGAATTTTTTACGGATATCGCCGCGTGCGTCCGATGCTCGCGCTCTATCTCGCTCGGGGGCCGCGATCGTGATGCGGTTTGCCGGTTTTCTCGCGATCGTCTTGGCGGCTTTCACGCTGGCCGCGGCTCCGGCGAAAGCCGAGACCCAGGCCATCTACCATGGCGGGACCTATTTCGGCTCGGTTGTGGTCGAGCCGGGTCAAGTCGTAGACGGTGATCTCACCGTCATCTTCGGCGATGCCACCAACGCGGGCATCGTCGAGGGCGACGTCAACGTGATCGGCGGAACGTACGACCCGCGACCGGGCGGCGTAGTGACCGGGCAGATCAATCAGATCGGGGGTGCCGTGACCCAGGCGGTCGTGCCCTGGGCGCCCAGCGAGTCGCCCTTCAGTCCCTTGGTTCCCGACCATCGCCTGCTTTGGCGGGTATCCTGGAATCTGCTGGCGCTGCTTGTCTTTTTGATCTTCCCCTTGCGCACGCGCATGGTGCTGGACCGCTTGGAGGGTCATCCTGGGCTGAGCGTCGTCGCCGGCGTGTTGGGCAGCGTGGCAGTCATTCCACTCGCCGTTCTGCTCGCAATCACGATTCTGCTGATCCCGCTGATCCCGCTCGAGCTGGTATTTGTCCTGGCAGGGGTCTTCCTCGGCACGGCCGCGCTAGCGCTGCTGATCGGGCGACGGCTCTGCGAGCTGGTCAGCCCCGCCACGACCCCCTCGCCGCTGATTGCGTTCCTGGCCGGTATCGCGCTCATTACGGCGGCCGAGCTCGTCCCGGTCGTCGGCACGCTCGTTCTCATCCTCGTCGGGCTGATCGGCTTAGGCGCGACGATGCTTTCGTTTGCCGGTGACGGGTTCGCACACCCAGTCGCCGCCGCGCCGCAGCCGCGTCCTCCGATAAGCGGACCCCCGATGGCCACCGGCTAAATTAGCGACCTGTAATGCCGGGATGTGCAGCGCCGCTGCCCGTTTGCGGGATGAGATGCGAGGAGAGATGAGCGACAAAAGCAGCGCTTTGCGAGCGAAGAGCGACGACGCAGGTCGCTCGCAAACGGACAGCCCAACGGGTCACGGGCAGCACGGGCGCGCCGGCTGCGTTGCTCGTCGGTCACAGAGAATCATCTCTGCTCCCTCCTCGCGCCTTGCCGATCACACCCGTGGTACCCGTGACGGCACTACATATCCCGGCATTACAGGTCGCTCCGGATGACGACCATCTCGCGAGCCACACAGTTCGCGCAGCGCACCGCACACCTGCGCGCGTCAACTATCCGCGAGATGCTTAAGGTCACGCAACAGCCCGATGTGATCTCGTTCGGCGGCGGTCTTCCGGCTCCCGAGCTCTTTCCAACGACCGGAATCGCGCGAGCCGCGAGCGCGGTGATGGAGCGACTCGGACCGGTTGCGCTTCAGTACAGCGTAACGGAAGGCATTCCGGAAATGCGCATTTGGGTAGCGGAACGCCTTACGCGGCGCTTCGGGTGCATCTTCGAAGCCGAGAGCGTTCAGATCGTCAACGGATCGCAGCAAGGTCTCGACTTGGTCGGCAAAGTTTTCCTCGATCCCGGAGACCACGTTGTGCTCGAGAACCCTTCGTATCTCGGCGCAATTCAAGCCTTCGACGCGTATCAGACGCGCTATCTAACCGTTGATACCGACGAAGACGGGATTATTCCCGACTCGCTCGAGCGAGTGCTCGAGCGCGCGGATCCGTTTCCGAAGTTTCTCTACCTCGTGCCGAACTTTCAAAATCCGACCGGCCGAACGCTCTCGGGGCGACGGCGTGAAATCGTCGTGCGGATCTGCGAGCACTTCGGGCTGCCGATCGTCGAGGACGATCCGTACTGCGAGTTGCGCTTCGAAGGAAACGACTTGCCGTCGCTCATCTCCTACGATTCGACGGCACCGATCATCTACTTAGGAACCGGCAGCAAAATCATGGCGCCGGGCATGCGCGTCGCGTGGCTCGTCATTCCCGACGAGGAGATTCGCGAGAAAATCGTGCTTGCCAAACAAGGCGCCGACTTGCACAGCGGCACCTTCGCACAGTACGTCTTCCACGAATATGCCTCCGACGGCGATGCCTTCGATGCCCATGTGCGCAAGATCGCGCAGACCTACGCGCACCGCCGCGGCGTCATGGCCGAAGCCCTCGCCGAGTTCATGCCCGAGGGAGCGCGATTTACGCGGCCGACAGGCGGTATGTTTCTTTGGGTCACCGTCCCGGAGGTCGATACGACCGAGCTGCTGCGCATCTCGGCCGAATCGAAAGTGGTCTTCGTGCCGGGAGTCAACTTCTATCCCGGACGCGACGTGCACGACGGGATGCGGCTCAACTTCTCGAACGCCTCCGAAAAGAATATCCGGGTCGGCGTCGAACGGCTTGCGCACGCCATTAGGCTATATAAAGGCTGATTTAGGCTACTAAAGGAGTCCGCGTGGCAGCAGGTTTAGTCGTCGGCATCTTTCCCGAAGTGGATGCGAAAACTCTCGAAGGCGTGCTCTCGGCACAGCAAATCGACTTAAGCAAGGTCAAGGTCGTCGCGGGACGCGCCGAGGATCCCGACGATTCACAGCTCGAGTTCGTTGACGTGATCAAGGACATGGAGTCGAATTCGCTCTCGGATGAAATGACGACCGGCATCGGCGTTTGGGACGAGACCGGCACGGCCGTTCCGGGGCTCGTCGGCCGGGAAGCCACGTTGGACTCGTTCACCCATCAAGAGCACTCGCGGCGTTACTTTATCTCTTTCGCAATTCCGGACGACGAGGTTGACAACTTCACCGATGCGGTCGCGGACGGGCGCGCGGTCGTGCTCTACCCCGACGCCGGATCGGACGCGGAGAAGATCGTTGCCGCTTTTAAGGCGGCCGGCCTGCGGAACGTTCGCGCCTATTAGGGAGCCTATCCGGCTCTGCCTCGCGGGCGCGTACCTTGCGCTTGCGAGCTGCAGGCCGGCAACTCAGTTCGACTACGCACACTTGCCCGCCGGTTA
>JBAVSO010000211.1:0-15139 GCA_049695635.1 Candidatus Cybelea sp.
ACTTGGGACCGCTCTCGCAATCGGGTCAAAAAAGCGCGACCATCTGTGCCAAGGGCTTCTATCAACTCTATGCCGTCGGGAGCGATTGGCCGGCCTACGAATCGGCCTATCCCAAGAATCTTTCGCAACTGCCGCTGATCAAGGGGCCGAGCGGTCAAGCCGACATTACAACCTCCGATCTTCTTAGCGGGACCTACCCGTGAGCCGGACTTACGGCCTTGGCCAAGCGGCCAAGCAAGCTAAAAGCGGTGGCGCTTCTCGCAGGCCTTCTTGGGGTCAAGGGCTATAATAGTAGTAATCGGGGGCCCCGCAAGCGGCCCCCTTACCCGTCCCTGAGTGGAGCGTCATGCGAATCAAATACGAGGTGTCGGCGGGCGGCCTGCTGCTGCGCCGCCGCGATTCGAGCTACGATGCCCTTCTGATTGGGCGTGGCACCCCGCCCCGCATTTGGACGTTGCCGAAGGGACACGTCGAGGCGCGCGAATCTACCGAGCAAGCCGCGTTACGCGAAGTCCACGAAGAGACGGGCTGCTGGGGCGAAATCATCACGCGGCTCAACGAGATCTCGTATTGGTTCTACGTCGGGCGGGCGAAGCACCGCAAGGCGGTGACGTTCTTTCTCATGCGTTATCTTTCGGGCGATCCGGCTAGCCACGACCACGAAGTTGACGCCGCCGCCTGGTTCGATCTGGGGCAGGCGCGAAAGACGCTAAAGTACGTCAACGAGAAACGCCTCGTTGATCTCGCGCACGAGTTCTTAGCCGCTCACCCCGACGCACTTGGCGAGCCCGAAATCGTCGCTCGCGCAGCGGAGCCAGTATCGTCCTGACGGCCGAGACGCACACGTTCTGCGTGCGGCTCGACTCCTTCGACGGCCCGCTCGACCTTCTGCTTGGCTTGATCAAGGAGCAGCAGCTCGACGTCGCCACGGTGCCGCTTGCCGTCGTAGCGGAGCAGTATCTGGAGTACGTGCGCGCGCTGCAGGCGCGCGACGTCGAAATTGCCGCCGAGTACTTGGTGATCGCCGCGACGCTGCTCTTTCTTAAGTCGAAGGCGCTCTTGCCGCCGATTCCGCAGGAGCTGGTCGAAGATGAAGGCGAGACGCCCGAGGAGGTCGAGGAACGGCTGCGCCGCCGCCTGATGGCGTACTCGAAGTACCGCGAGCTCGGCGAAGAGCTGCGCGGACAACAGAATGAAGCGAGCGCGTTTTTCCACCGCGAGCCCGGCGATCCGGCCGGCGAGGTCGTTCAGCGCTACGACATCGATCCGGAAAAACTCAAACGCGCCTTCATCAAGATGCTCGCTCAGGCGCGCCCGGCGAAACGTTCCATCGCCGGAGAACGAGTCTCACTGCTCGCCTCGATGGATTACATCATGCGGCGAATCAAGGAGCGTGGCGAGGCGTATTTTTCGGAGCTTTGCAACGAGCTCGGCATGACTCGCGACGTCGTCATCATCACCTTTCTCGCCATTCTCGAACTCGTCCGGCGACATCGTCTCGGCTTCGAGCAGCCGGCGGCGTTCGACGATATCCGGCTCTTTCCAGCCTCCAAGCCGGCGGCATGAGCGTGCTCGGCGAAGCGGTTCTGCGGCTCCAGCGACCGGTCGAAGCGCTGCTCTTCGTCGCCAGCGAGGCGCTTTCGATTCAGCGGCTCGCCAAGCTGCTGCACGCAGAGGAGCGCGAGATCGCGTCGGTGCTGCAGCAAATAGAAGCCGATTACAGCGAACGCGGCATCGTCTTACGCGAGGTTGCCGGAGGCTATCGGTTCGCGACCTCGCCGCTTGCGCGCGACGTGGTCGAAGCCTATCTGCTGCCGCCCAAAACGTCTCTCTCGACACCGGCGTTGGAGGCGCTCGCAATCGTTGCCCATCTCCAGCCCGTCACTCGCAGCGAGATCGAAGCGATTCGCGGCGTCAACTCGGACAGCGTTGTCAGCACGCTGCTGGACCGGGACCTGATCGCCGAAGACGGGCGCAAAGACGTCGTCGGGCGCCCGATGCTCTATAAAACGACGCCGTTCTTCTTGGAGTCTTTCGGAATGCGCTCCCTCGACGATTTGCCTGATCTCGAACTCGATCCGGGTCAGCCTCTGGCGTTCGATTTGGGAGGCGGCAAAGTCTCGTAGATGAGGATCGGGCTGCACGTGCACGTCGCGGGCGGCTACGTCAAAGCCGTGGCACATGCCCAATCGGCAGGCGCTTGCGCGATGCAAGTCTTTTCGACGAACCCTCGCAGCTACCGCACCACCGCGATCGACGGCGGGGCGCTCGACGCGTTTGCGGAGCTTCGGCGCGCGGCCGGACTCGATCCGTGCGCCGTTCACACGCCCTATCTCGTCAATCTTGCCAGCGCGGACCCCAAGATCGCGCAAGGCTCGCTGCGCCTGCTCCAAAACGACTTGGCGGTTGCGGCGCGCGGCGGGATGCGCTTCGTTAATACGCATCTCGGTTCGTACGGAACGCGCGACCGCGCGGAGGCGTTCGATGCGATCTGTCAGGCGCTGGGTACTGCACTGGCCGGGATAAAGCCCGGCGTCTTTCTCGTGCTCGAGAACTCGGCGGGTGCCGGGAATCTAGTGGGAGGGACGCTCGACGAGCTCGGTGCCTTCGTCAGGAGCCTCGCTCATCCGCAGCTTGGCGTCTGTCTCGACACCGCGCATGCGTGGGCCTCCGGCTACGCGATCGACACCAAGGACGGCGTCGATCGCTTTCTCGATGTGGCCGAACGGGAGATCGGCATCAACCGCATCTTGCTTTTCCATTTCAACGACACCGAAGTGCCGCTCGGGGCGAGCCGCGACCGGCACTGGCACATCGGTGACGGCCGAATCGGATTCGAAGGTTTTCGTGCCTTGCTCGCTCACCCCGAGTTGCGCGAGAAGACTGCCATTCTGGAGACGCCTGGCAGCGATGCCGACGACCTGCGCAACATGCAGACGATCCTGGCGATCCAGAAAGGCGCGCTCAGTTCGCTATAGGATGCGCAGGTGTGGCAGGCGCACGTACGACTCAAGAAAGAGGGCCGAATCGGCGCGCTGGATCTTGAGCTTGAGATCGACGTCGCTGATGTCGGCGACGAGCGGAGCGTTGCGGATTGGGTCTCTAAACATTGTAACCTCTTGACGGATGTGGTAACCTTCAATCATTATATGGTGGTGACAGTAACTTGTCAAGCGTTTTTGCCGGTTAACCGGCCGGGTGCACCACGGAAATGACAAAGCCCGCATCCGATGTAGCTCCGGGCGGCCTCGAGCTGATACGGCGGTTCGTAAACACGATCGAGTTGCCGAACGGGCCCGACGAGTTGGATTCGCTCGAGAAGGCGCGGGCGTGGTGCCTGAGCTACGGGCTGGCGCCCGTAAGGGACGCGGGCCATCTCGTGCAGTTGCACGACTTCCGCGAAACGCTGCGCGACCTGCTCTTCGCGAATAATCGGGATGGCGATGCCTCGGCGGCTTGGGAGCGGATACCGCCCTTCCTGGCAAGCACGCGGCTGAGCCTGGCGGTTAATCCGGCCCGTGGTTTGGAGCTCAAACCCGAAGACAAGGGGCCGATTGCCTCGCTGCTGGCGATTCTCTACGAGTCGCAACTGCTCGGCACGTGGGCCCGGCTGCGCGCCTGCCGCAAGCCAAGCTGCCGTTTCGCATACTTCGACTACACGAAAAACGCGTCGCGAGCTTGGTGTAGCATGGCTACGTGCGGCAATCAAGCCAAAGCCCAACGCCGGCGCCAGCGTGAACGCGCCGGATAGGGTTGGGTTCATTGCGCACTTCGACGTGGACGCGTTCTACGCAAGCGTCGCAGTCCGGGACAATCCCCGGCTGCGCGGCAAGCCGGTGGCAATCGCCGGACGGAGTCGCCGAGCGGTCGTGCTCACCGCTTCGTACGAGGCGCGTCCGTATGGCGTTCGCTCGGCGATGCCGCTCTACAAAGCCCGCATTGCATGTCCCGATCTCGTCGTCGTGCCGCCGGAGATGCAAAAGTACCGTGCTATCTCGCGAGAGATCTTCGCAATCATGGGCAAACGCGGAAATCCCGTCGAGGGTCTTTCGCTCGACGAAGCCTTCGTCGCGATCGAGGAAGCGCCGTTCCAAGAGGCGCGCACATTCGCCGCCGCCCTTCGCCAAGAAATTCTCGACGTAACCGGACTAACTGCGAGCGCAGGCGTCGCGACCGGCAAGATGATCGCCAAGATCGCCTCCGACACGTGCAAGCCTGATGGGCTCTTGGCGATTGCGCCGGGGGAAGAAGCGACGTTTCTGTCACCGTTGCCGGTCGGCCGTCTCTGGGGCATCGGACCGAAGATGCAGGCGCGTTTGAGCGTCTACGGCGTCGTCACGATCGGCGATCTTGCCGATCTCGGCGACGGGCAGCTGCGCGAGTTCTTCGGATCTTGGTGGCACGAGGTACGCGATCTCGCGCACGGCATCGATCGCCGCCCGGTAGAGCCTGAGCGCGAAACGAAATCCATCTCCACCGAGGAAACGTTCGAATACGACGTGCGCGACGAAAATCGGCTGATCGAGGTTTTGCGCGGTCAGGCTCGCGAACTAGCGGAGGTGCTCGAACGCGAGCGCACCGTCGCGCAAACGGTCGGCGTGAAGATCAAACGCGGCGATTTTACGATCGTCGGACGCCAGACGCACCTTGCAGAGCCGACGCGCGACGCGCGCCGGATCTTTCGAGCCGCGGTCCACTGTATGCGGCGCGCCGGCCTCGAAGGAGCACCGGTGCGGCTGCTGGGAACGCGCGTCGCCTCGCTCCTAGAAGGCGATTCGCTCCAAACGAGTTTATTCTGAAGTGAGGGTTACAGTCGGCTTCCGGCGCTCGATCCATTGCATCACCGTAGCGCTGCTCGGCGGCTGCGGAGCAGCTCAGCTCCCCGTTACCGCGACGACCATGCAGTCCGGCCTCGCGACCAAGCAGCGCTCGTGGATGGCTTCCGACGCCAAGAAGCGTCCTCTTCTTTACGTCTCGGATTACGAAACCAACGACGTCTACGCGTACTCCTATCCGCGGGGAAAGCTGCGTGGCGTACTCGCGGGCATACTCGAGAATTTCGTGCTCCCGACCGGCCTGTGCTCGGACCGCGCCGGAAACGTTTACATTCCGGATAGTGCAGACTCAACGGTGCTCGAATACGCCCATGGCAGCACGAAACTTGCGAAAACACTGATCGATGCAAACGAACTTCCGTACAGTTGCGCGGTTGACGGTACGACCGGCAACCTCGTGGTCGTCAATCTGGAATCGGCCGGCGGTGCCGGCGGCGTTTCGATTTACTCGCGTGCTCGCGGGCTTCCGCAGACCTACCACTACGGGTTTCTCTACAAATGGGACTTCGCGGCGTACGACGACAAGGGGGACCTCTTCGTTGATGCGAGTTACGATTTGCCGAGTGAGGCGTTAGCGCTCGTCGAGATGCGGAAGGGGGAAAAAACGTTCGAGACAATCACGCTGGATCAAACCTTCGGCGCGCCCGGCGGCGTTGCTTGGGACGGTACCCACTTGGCGGTAGGCGATGCAAAATCTTCGATAATCTACCGATTCGTCGTGGCGGGAAACTACGGCACCGAAGTGGGAACGACGCAACTACAGCGTGCACGCGGCGTCGCGCAGTTCGCCATTGATCAAAAGAGCATTCTTGCGGCGGACTTTAACGGTCGCAAGGTTGCGTTTTGGAAGTATCCGGCCGGCGGCATGCCGGTGAAGTCGCTTGCAGGATACGGCGAGCCTTTTGGGGTTACGCTCAGCAAAGCCGCTCCCGACCGGCGCAGCCAGACTCATATGTGATCGGTCGCCCAGCAAAAATCCTCGCGACGATCCGAAGCGACCGCATTTATCAGCAGCTCGCCTTCCGAGCGTAAGGGTGCCATCATTAGGATCGCTCGAGTGCGCGCCCGTGCGCGCAACCTCGAGAGCCAGACGCGGGCGTCTTTGGGCGGAAGCCAGCCCACGACGCGCCTCAAATCGCCGGCGGCCGCGCGCAACAGCGCGGGAATCGACGCGGCCGCCGCGTCGTCGGCGAAGCCGAACTCCTCGAGTAAGTATTCGTCAAATTGGGTGGCGCGCACGCCGAAGACGTAGGCCGTGACGCGGCGACGCCGGCGAAGCACGAGATTCGCTTCGTCGCCGAGCGGGCGTTCTGAGCCATGACGCATTCGCAACCGAATCCAGTCCCAGGTTGTGGCGCTACGTGAAAAACCCGCCTGTCGCCGGTTTTCGACGAGGTCGAAAACGTGACGGACGGCGCTCCAATCCTGCTCGGCGAGAGGCGACGGTTGCAGGCGCGTGGCCGGAAGCGCGTCGGCGCGCAACGAGAACGAGCGCGATGGAAACGCACGGAAGCCCAACTCCGCGTAAAACTCGGGTCGGATGTCTGAAAAGAGATAGGCCACGTCGTATCCGTCGCCGCGCGCTTGATCGAGCGCCATGGCGAGCATAACGCTTGCATAACCGCGACCGCGATACTGGTTGGGCGTAAAGACGGCGCCAAAGCCGATCGCCTCGAGGCGTCCCGAGCCGTCACGCAGCCTTCGCTCGTAGCGCTTGAACGACGCGACGCACCGGTTTCCCTCGTAGAGTCCGACCATTCGGCAGTAACGACGCCCGTACGGACTGCGCGCGACTTCGAGCGTCTGCTCGACGTATTCGTCGAACGTTCGGCGGCCGGCCCAAAGCGGCGCGGTCAAGGGCAGCACTTCGGCCGCATAGACGCGGGCCGGCATCTCCCGCAGGCGCATCGCCACAATCTCAGCGCAACTCCGTAAGAAACTCGGGTGCCGTCACGC
This sequence comes from Candidatus Cybelea sp., assembly GCA_049695635.1. Taxonomy (GTDB): domain Bacteria; phylum Vulcanimicrobiota; class Vulcanimicrobiia; order Vulcanimicrobiales; family Vulcanimicrobiaceae; genus Cybelea. The sequence continues at coordinate 6,792 of JBAVSO010000211.1, forward strand.
CCCGGGTCGGCGCCCCCGAGGCGGTGACGAACACGCTTTTACGCGCGCGGCGCAGCGCGTAATCAAATGCGCGCCGTTCGCGTTCGAAGTAATGCTGCTTCGCTTTCGAGCGGAACATATAGTACGTGAACTTCGCCGTGCGCGAGGCTCGCGCTTCGCCGACGTTCTCCTTGGGGATCATGCCGAGCCGAGGGCTAAAGAGAAAAGCCTCGGGCGAGTACCAGCGCGGAAAGGCACCGGGGCGAACGTCCGCTACGACGACGTGATCGAACTCCCGCCCGCGCGATGCCTCGACGCTAAGAATCTGCACGAACCCCTCGGTTCTGCTTAGGACGGCGCAGCTTTCAAGGTCGCTTGCGATTCGTTGCTCCGCGTGTTGGAGAATGTCGCCGAGCGTTGCGCCCGGCTCGCGCTGCACGAACTCGCCGAGCCGCTCCAGAAGCCGCTGCAACGCGATCTGCTGTGCGAGCGCCTTAGCCGAACCCGGTTCTCCTTCGCGCGCGAGACCCTCGCGCCAGACGATGCGCGCAAACTCCTCGAACGGAACCGACCGCACCGTTTCGACCCATCTCTCGCGCAGACGCCGAAAACGGCCGATACGCGCGGCGGCATCGCCGCTCAGCGCCTCGTCGCGCTCGCCGCGAAGAACGTTCCAGCCGAGTTGGAGATCGCGTTGTGGATTCCATCGGCTCGCGCGCACCGTGGGCGCAGGTTCCTCGTCGAACTCGAACAGCGGGCGTTGGGGATCGGGTGGCTCACCGCAAAGAATCGCAAGCGACGCGTCGGAGAGAGCGAGAGCGGGGCTTGCCAGCGCTCGCAATAGCCAGTCGTGGCGAAAAGGATCCCAAACGCTCCACAGCAGCGCGAGCGCGTCGAGCGCGCGCCGGTCGCTAAAAACGTTCAGATCACCGGCAACGACCGCCGGAATATTGCAATCGAGAAGGGCGGCTTCGTAGCTTGCGACGCTTTGAACCGAGCGGAAGAGCACCGCGATCTTTTCGGGCCGGAAGCCTTGCGCGAGCCAGCCGCCGACGCGTTGCGCGATCGACTCTGCCTCGTCACGCGGCGTTGAGGCTCGCTCGACCTCTCGCCGGGGCACGCGGTGCCGCTCGCGCAGTTCCCATTTCGAGCGCGCGAGGGCGAAAGTCGCCTCGGGTTGCGTCATGCGCAACGATGAGATTGCCGAACCCGGATCCCCGCAAAGCGTGACGCCGGCCAACTGCTCCCCGAAGATCGCGCTCAGCAGTTGGAGCTGCGCGCCGGTCAGCTCTTGCGCATCGTCAACGAAGGCGTAACGGTGCCGCTCTCGCAAACGCGCCACGAACTCGGCGTTCTCGCGCAGGAACTGCGCGGCTTCGATGACGGCGTCGCGTCCGGTCATGCGCCGGCTCGCGCGGACGAGCCGGACGTAGCCCTCGTAGAGCTTCGTGAGGATCTTGGCAAGGTCGATTTCGCGCCGGCGCTGACGCAGTAGTTCCTGTGGCGCCGCGTCGAGTGAGTCGTGAAACGTCGCTTTAGTCGCGGCGAGCATCGCCGGATCGGCGAGGTTGGGCGGATTGGCATAGAACTCCGTCGCACCCGTCATCGCGCGCGCGAGAAAGAGGCTCGGCGCGATGTCGGCATCGCGCAACCGGCGGATCAAACGAAATGCCGACTGGAGAAACCGCTCGGGAGAGCGCAGTCCGGGGACTTCAGGATCGAGCTGATCCCGCGCGAACTCTTCCCATTGCAGCTCAAAGAGCGGCGAGCAGGTCTGCGCGAACGCCAGCTGCGCGTCAACGTCGTCGACGAGCGTGACTTCCTGCCCGTGCGAGCGAAGCAGCGCGACGGCGTATTCGACGATCGCGCGATCGGAGCGAAAGATCAGCGGCTCCGCCGCCGGATCGACCGTTTGCAGGCGTGCGATCCGCTCGGCAAGTGCGGTGCTCTTCCCCGTCCCGCTAGGACCTAGGATTGCGAGGCACTCGGCAAAAGTCGCCTCGACTGCGCCGCGCTGCTCGACCGTGAGTTCGAGAACGATCAACTGCCGAAGCGCCGCGCCTGCGGGGGCGGTTTCGCCGCGCAAGCCGTCGCGTACGCACAGTACGTGCAGGCGGCGGGATCCTTGGCGGTTTCAAAGTGACGTATCTTACCGGACGCGAGCTCGTCGCTTAGCTCGATCATGCGCGCGCGCGAACGTTCGAGCTCCTGCAAACTGATCGTTCGGCCGACGTGCAGAACGATCGGATGCACGTCGAGAAGCGCATCCTTGAGCGGAATCAGCACTAGGCGGGTGACGCGGTCGCCGGCGAGCGTGCGCGCCCAGTAGTAGAAAGGGAGCTGAAAATCGAGAAACCGACGTACCTGCTCGCGGTACTCGGCGGCGCTCGTCGCGATGTTCCCGGTCTTATAATCGACGACGCCGACGCCTCCGGAGCGTACGTCGCGGTCGAGCCGATCGATGTAGCCGACAAACGGCCGGCCCTCCAAATCGAGCTCCGCGGGAACCTCTCGTCCTAGCACCTCGAAGGGAGCTTCCTTTTCCTGCGCGAGCAGCCAATCGACGTATCGCTGCGCGGTGCGCTGCGCGCGCCGCGCCTGGAGCTCGAATTCGACCGGCGTTTCGAATCCGTCCCGATTGCGTTCGAACGCCCACGTGATGCACTCGCGGATTCGGCCGCGCATCGCCGCGACCTCGGAACCGCTCGGGCGAGGAAACTCCCCGTGAAAGTCCTCCAGCGCGAGATGAAACGCGCTGCCGTAGGCAGCCGCGCCCGATCCGCGGTCTTCGACCGCGCCGCACGCATACTTGTAGAACCACTTTCGCCTGCAATCGGCATACGTGTTGAGCGCCGAAGCGCTGAAGTGTTTTTGCCAGCCGGCGACGCCGGCGGGTTCTTCGCGAGCGACCGGCTCGGCGAGATCGATCGCGGCTTCGATCGTCCTCTCTTCTCCCCAGCTCGGTTCGGTTTGGGCGGCCTCCGCCGCAAGCTCGAAGGCGTCGAGGATCGCTTGACGGACCACGGCTTCATCAGATTCCGGCGGGATCGCTGCGACCCGTCGCGCGCGGCGCGCGAAGCGAAGGACGTTATCGCGTTCATCCGCAGGCAACGCGAGCCGGCCGCGATCGATTGCATCCAGGAGCGCTCCCGCGCGCGCGGCAAGAGTCGCGTAGGCGGCCGCGACGTCGTGCGAGACGCCGGAAAACTCGGAGCGGATGAGTCGTAGGAGGATCGCTTGCGAACCGGTGCGATGCCATCTAACGGCATCGTCGACGAAAGAGCGTACGCGCGCGGACCCGAGCAGCACTTCCTCTAGAAGTTACAGCTTCTACCAGGCGCCCCTGCAGCCAACGTATAACCGCCTTCCGATGCGGCGCATTATCGTCGGCATTAGCGGCGCCAGCGGAAGCCTCTACGGCTACATGGTGCTGCAGGCGCTACGCGCAATCGGCGGCATCGAGACGCACCTGGTGCTGACCACGGCCGCCCGGCGCACGATCGAGCTCGAGACCGACATGACGGGCGACGATTTTGAAGGGCTCGCCGACGTCGCACATCGCGACGACGATTTAGCTGCGGCGATCTCGAGCGGTTCGTTCATCACCGACGGCATGTTGGTGATACCGTGCTCGATGAAGAGTGCCAGCGGAATCGCCTACTCTAACAACTCGAATCTGCTCGTTCGTGCCGCTGACGTCTGCCTGAAGGAGAAGCGCCGCCTCGTGCTCGTCATTCGCGAAACCCCGCTCCACCTCGGCCACTTGCGTACGCTCGCTCAGCTTGCCGAGATCGGTGCCGTGATTCTGCCGCCGATCCCGGCGATGTACGCCAATCCACAAAGCGTCGACGACATCATCGCGCACACCGTCGGCAAAGCACTCGATCAGTTCGGCATCGCGAACGAGCTCTTCAAGCGCTGGCGCTCGCCTTAGCCGGGTTGCGCATCGCTGCTGCGGACCAGTCGCTCGGCGAGCGGGACGTCGCTTGAGCGGTCGACGTTGACGGCCGTCTCCGGGTAGGGTGAGATCAGCGCGCGGACCGGCGCGCCGAGAATCTTCGCAGCGCGCGCTTCAGCCTGCGCGATGGAGAGCCGGCCGAGCGCAAAGCGCGCGAGCATGTCCCAGCCGAAGAGCGACGCTAGTCGTAGCGGATACTTGCGCGCGGCGCCGAGCCGCTCGATGAAGCGCTCGAGCGTCGGCAACACGCGCGGCTTTATCGCGGCGAGGCCGCCTCCGCAATAGGTTCCGTCGCGCATCCTCGCCCAGGTGTGTGGAACTTCCGGGAAGCGCTGCAGGTGGGCTTGCTCTTCGACGCATCCGTAGACGACGTCGGCGGCCAGCGCGTTCACGCCGCTAACGAAATCGTCGACGGCGAGCGGCGTGAGAACGGGCAGGTCTGAAGCGGCGATCAGCAGGTCGGCGTCCCGGTCTGACCCCGCTATGCCGTTTCGCAGACTCTCGGTGATGTGTACGCCGTCGGGCCGAAGCTCGTCGGCGAGAGTCAAATCGCGATGAGCTCGCATCGCCGGCGGTGCGACGACGACAATTCGCGCAATGCGCTTTGAGGCGCGGAGTGCCGCGAGCACCCGGCCGATCAGTGTTACCCCGTCGATTTCGACGAAGGCCTTGTTAGGAGCACCCGGCTGTAGAAGCGCGATCGCATCTTGCGGTCCTCCCGCCAGCACCACTGCGTTCAAGCCTACGTCATCCTGGCCCTTCGACTCGCTGCGCTCGCTCAGGACAGGCTCCCTCGAAGGACGAAGGACGCCAGTCCGGCGTCGCGGCAAACGCGGTCATATAACACTCGTACGTTGACGCCAGCGCGAGATTATCGCGGATGCGCTCGATTCTCTTCCGATCGGGGCAGATCGTAAAGACGCACGACCCCGACCCCGCCAAGAGCGCGTTTGTCGCGCCGGCGCTGTGAAGCGCCGCGAGGGCGACGGCGACTTCGGGTGTCTTGGCTGCGATGAGATCGTGAAAGTCGTTTTGCATCATAGACTCAACCGCCGCGAAATCGAAGCGCTGCAGCGCCTCGAGCAGTGCGATCGAAACGCATCCTCTTCGTGGTCGCTGCAGACGTTCGTGCTCGTCGATCTCGCCGTAAGCCCCGGCCGTCGAAATAGCCACCGGTGGTTTGACGATCAGCACGTGCCAGCGCGGTATCGCTCCGCCGGGCGTGATGCGCTCGCCGGTCCCCTCAACGAGCGCGGCGGTGCCGGCCAGAAAGAACGGCACGTCCGATCCAAGGCCTCGCGCGACGCTCAACCAATCCGCGCGCGGCACCGATCCGAACGCGCCCGCCATCGCCGCGCGCAGGACCGCTGCAGCGTCGCTCGATCCGCCTCCCAAGCCGGCTTGTACCGGGATTTGCTTGCGCAGTTCCATGCGAATCGCCGGCATCGTGCCGACCATACGCAGCGCTGAGAGCGCCAGATTGCGGTCGTCCGCGAGATCGGCACGATCGCAAGCAAAGCTAAAGCGCGCGTTCGGCTCGATCGTCAGTTCGTCGGAGAGCTCGAGAGGCACCATCACGCTGCGGATGCCATGGTATCCGTCGCTACGCCTGGCGAGCACCTCGAGGGTAAGGTTAATCTTCGCTGGAGCCCGCAGGGTAAGCATTCCGAGCATCCGTTTGCCGCGCCGCGAGAAGGGCCTTTGCGTTCCGCGCCGCAGTACCGCCCTAAGGAACCTATAGAGTGGGTTTAAGTTACGACGCCCAACGCAACGAATTCTGCGCCTACGTCTTGCACGAATCGGAGACACCCTACGGTCTCCTCCTCGGGAACTTCAAAGCGTTTGCGCAATCTACCGCCAAGGGCGGCGTTCGCGGCCTTTGGGACGCCGACACGGATCAAATCATCTTCGGAACGCACCACGTCGCATACCGTCTCTTAGGGAAGACGTTCTTTCCGCATCAGATCGAGCGCGAGCTAACGTTTCTGCCATACGCTCAGATCTCAGAGTTTACGTGCGACAACCGGATCCACGTCACCGAGGCGTTCTTCGTTCCGCACGGACCCGGATTCGATCGCGCGGTCTCGTTCGTCGTCGACGTGACGCTATACAATCCCGGCGCCGAAGCGATCGACGTGGCCGTCTTTCCGTGGGCGATGTTGGTCGGACAGCGCTTCTACGGTGAGGCCGAGCACGAAGTGCGCGCCTGGAACGACGGGCGTTTCATCTGCTCGCGGAATCTTGAGACCGGCGGCGAGCGGTGGTGGGGCGGTTCCCGGACGCCGGCCGCCCTCGCACTCTCTTTACGCGAGCAAGTCCTGCTTCGGTCGATGGACCGCGGAACTCTCGCTCGAGAGAAATCGGTGCAGGCGCTCGGCGACGTGACGCCCGAGGAAGCGGAACTGGTGAGCCGTCGTATCTTCGGCGCCCTCGAGTATCGCATTTCGGTCGCCGCCGGCGCGCGCGAGTCGTTGCGCCTGGCGGTCGTCTACCACAAGGACGGAACCGAACGGTCCCGGCCAGTGCTCGAATCGCTGCTGCGCGACCAGCGCGCGCTTCACTCGACGCAAGGCTATTTTACCGAACGTCTTGCCGACGCGCGCTTCCTCACGCCCTCGCCGGAGATCAGCCGCGGGGTTGCGTGGGCCAAGGCCAACATGCTGCGAATCGTTAAGGAGTATCCGCACGGTTGGGGTGCGACGAACTCGCCTCCCTCCGATATCCTCGTTTCGCGCGATACGTCTTGGATCGTGCACGGCTTCGATTATTTTTGGCCGGAGTTCAGCCGCAACGCGCTCGAGGTCTTTAATCGCGCGGCCGACGAGAGCGGCCTGATGATCGAATACATCCGCGGCGTGAGCGGCTACAAGACCGCTTACGACTTGAACATCAACGACGACACGCCGCTGCACCTCATCGCGATGCTGCACTACTACAATGCGACGCTGGACGACGGCTGGGTGCGCGAGCGCATCGGCCTGGTCGTAAAAGTTACCGACTACATGCTCGCTCAGCGCGACGACCACGGATTGATCAATAGCCGCGCCAAGGGCGTCGACTTGTATGGCATATCGTCGTGGCGCAACATCATACCGTACTACACGCTCGACGGCGCGGTCACGGAGATCAACGCCGAAGCCGTCTACGCACTCGAGGCCGCGGCGATGCTCTGCGCCGTCGTCGGCGATAACGATCATTGGGAGCGATACGGAAGCGAAGCCGAGCGGATGCGTCAGGCGATGATGGATTATCTCTACAACGACGATACGGGCGCCTTCGTGCTGAATTACGACCAAGACGGCAAGTATCAAGACGACTTCACGGCCGACGAAATCTTCCCGGTGCTCTTCGGGATTGCCGATCCGGCGCAGCGGCGCGCAATCCTCGAGCGGCTCCAAGAGGCCGACTTTGTCACGCCTGTCGGGCTGCGCACGATCTCGACAGCCGACGCGTGGTACTTCCCATCGTACGGATCGGGATTGCTCGGCGGCATTTGGCCGGATCTGACGCTGTGGTGCGCGGTTGCGCTCGCGCGCAACGGCATGACCGACGAAGCGGTGCGTTTCCTCAACGTTTCGTACTCGGCAATGGAAGGGGGAAGCCCGCGCAACACGGTGCCCGGGGAGTTCGCGGAGTGGTTCGACGGCGGATCGTTGAGCAATCGCGGAATGTATCTCTCGCCCTGGACCGGCGCGAAGTACTTGTGGGCGGTGGCGGAGACCGTCGGCGGCCTGAATGGCTACCGCACGAGCGGCCGGCCGCACCTCGTGCCGCTGCGCCCGAAGGATTGGCAATGGGTGGCCGCGGCTCGAGTGCACTGGGGAGGGCGCCGTTGCACGTACGTCGTGGATTTGCGAAACGACGCCATCTATGGCGACATGCCGGAGCTTTCGGCGGAAGAACCGTTTACGTGCATTCACGCCGGGCGCGACGTTAGCGACGAGACCGCGACCTCTCCGGTCGAGGTTGGCGCGATCGCCTTTGAGGACGAGGCCGGAGCGGTGCGCATCTTTCTGCTGAATCAACTCGATCGAGCGCGTAACGTGTTGCTCGAGTTTCGCGGGCACACGGTGCGTGTGGCGATGGCCGCGGGCGAGCTGCGAGAAGTGCATCTGATCGGCAAGCCCAGCTTCCGGCGCGCGCGCGCCGCCAAGCTCGACGTCGTTCCGCCGCTGGCGCGAGTATAGAAGCGCGTGAAATCCTCGACGCGTTTTGTGACGATCGTCCTAGCTGCCGGCGCCGCCGTGCTGCTGCTCGCAATGGCGATCGGCGAGCGCATGGGCAGCCGCGTAATTGGCCAAGCGACCGAGCAAACGTTGCAATCGGTTTCGCCGCAAGCGGTTAGCCCGGCGCCGGACGCGACGTCCCAGCCCTACGGACCGGACTGGAAGCGCTCGCAGGCGCTCTCGGC
>JBAVSO010000212.1:0-3509 GCA_049695635.1 Candidatus Cybelea sp.
GTGTATACCACTGCACGAAGCCCGGGAAGTCAATCGGGCCGCCGCTAATGCTGATGGTGGTCATCGTGGCGCCGACGCAACCGGCTGCACATTCGGAGAGCACGAAGCTCCCGCTTTGCGTTCTACCATCGGCGAAGAGGTTGCCGCTATCGTCGTAGCCGTCGAAGTAGTACGAGTAGGTTGAAGGATTGCTGACCACCGTCGGAGTGCCCTTGGCATTAGCGTAGACTAAAACGTCTCCGGCGGTGCTGCTAAAGCCACCGATATTCGTGACGGCGAGATTGCCGGTCGTCGGGTCAATGGCGCACGACGACGGGTATCCAGTGGGATCGGCCAGAGGTTTTCCTAGTATCTTGCCGGCGTGCGAGAGCTCAGTGATCTTGGGGGACGTACCCTGGCTCACGACCCATACGTTGCCTGCACTGTCGTTGCACTCGCCTGCCGGATTGTCAAAGCCCGTACGGGTCCCTTTGAGCTCGAGACCCGGCATTGTGTACATGTACACGTCATCGGTCCCGGCATCGGAGGCAAAGAGCACCGCGCGCGTTTTCTTGACGTCGGGCGAGACCCATGACGCACGATGATCTGGGTGTTCCGTAACCGGCTCCGTAGCTAACGGGGAAATGCTAAATCGTCTGGAGATGTTTGCGGCCGACTGAGCACGATCGAGCCCCGTAGAGCCCGGCAACGAAGACCCGAGACCTGCTGTCTGTAACGCGCCGCTGTTACAGCCGGCCAGAATGGCACCGGCCGCTAATGCACCGAAAGCGTACCGGGCCGATGTAAAAATTTCCATTGAGAGATTGCTCCTTCTTCAGATGCGAGCGGCTAATGCCGCCAGAACAATGATGGCGCCGTGCTGCGAACGCCGTAACGGACAACCGGACAACCGACCCGTACACTAGGCGGTAACCGCCTGAGGGTGCCACCGCCGAGGGCTCGAAGTTTGACCGCGCGATGGAAGATCAGGGGCGAGAACCTGGCTTTGGGACGCTCCTAAAGCACTATAGGATCGCCGCTGGACTTTCGCAGGATGCGTTAGCGCAACGCGCCCGCATGAGCGCGGATGGGATCAGCGCGCTTGAACGCGGTCATCGACGTACACCTCAGCGTGAAACGCTCGCGCTCTTAGCCGGCGCACTTGCGCTGAGCGACGAACAGCGCCTGAATTTCGAAGCGGCCGCCGTACGTCGGAGCACACCGCGCCTAGGTGGGTCCGTCTCAGTTGGTCCTTGGCCGGACGTAGGCGAGGCCGGTGTTCCGCTCTCACTTACCAGTTTTTTCGGGCGGGAGAACGAGCTCGCCGAGATTTCGACGCTCGTGCGCGAGCGCCGGCTGGTGACGATCACCGGCGCCGGCGGCGTCGGCAAGACGCAAACGGCGTTGCGTGTGGCAAACGCGCTGGCCGATGAGATTACGGTTCGATGCGTTGAGTTTGCACCAATTAGCTATACATCGCTCGTCGTTTCGGCGATCGCCTCAGCGCTCGGCGTACAAGAAATTCCCACCCGCCCACTGCTCGGGACCGTCACCGCTTATCTTCGAAACCGGACGATGCTGCTGGTTCTTGACAACTGCGAGCACGTCATCAGCGAAGTTGTAAGCGTCGCTACTGTTCTGCTGGTCGCCTGTCCGCACTTGCGAATACTGGCGACGAGCCGCGAGGCGTTCAAAGCCGCGGGAGAGTTCGGCTACCGGCTTCCCTCCCTGACCGTTGAATCATCGGTCCGGCTTTTCGCCGACCGCGCTCAAGCCGTTAACCATCGCTTTGCTCTGACCGACGAAACCGCACCCATCGTTGCAGAGATCTGTAGCCGCTTAGACGGCATCCCCTTGGCGATTGAGCTGGCCGCGGCGCGCACGAACCTGCTGCCGGTGAGAGCGCTTGCCGAGAAGCTTGACGAGCGTTTTCGTGTACTCGGTCGTGGCGAACGGACGGCTATGCCGCGACAGCAGACGATGCGCGCGGCGATCGAGTGGAGCTGTGAGTTGCTCTCACCGCGTGAGCAGCGCGTCTTTGAGCGGCTTTCGGTCTTTGCGGGCGGCTGCACTCTCGATGCTGCCGCAACCGTCTGCGCAGACGAAGAAGTCGCTGAACACGACCTGCTCGATCTGCTCTCATCGCTGATCGACAAGTCGCTGGTCGTGGTTGATTTCGAGGGGAGTGAACCGCGTTACCGTCTCTTGGAGTCATTTCGGCAGTATGCGCGCGAGAAGCTCGCGGCCCGCGATGAACAGAACGTCGTCGCGCACCGTCACGCGTACGCGTATCTCAAACTGGCCGAGCCGCTCGACTGCATATTTTTCTACAAGCCCGATGAAGTCTTGCAAGCGCAGTCGCGCGAGGAGCTGGACAACTGGCGTGCGGCGCTGCAGTGGTCGCTGTCGGCGCGCCGAGACGTTCTTTTGGGGCAACGACTGGTCGGGGAGTTGTGCCCGTTTTGGCAAATTCTCGCGCCGGTCGAGGGGCGGCGTTGGCTGACCTGCGCGCTGGAGCTGGCCGACCCGCGAACGCCGACGAGCCTGCTTGCGAGGCTTGATTACACGGAGGCGATGATCGCTCAGGTTCTTGGGCAATACGAAGTTCAGCTCGCGAGTAGCAGGAGTGCCGCCGAGCGTTACCGCCTCGTCGGCGACTCATTTGGAGTCGCGCTCGCCCAGCATCGCGAGATCTCGGCGCTTGTAAACCTCTCGCGATGTGAAGAGGCGAAGCCATTGTTACAGGAGTTCCTCCCGCTCGCGCGCCGCCTGGGTAATCGATGGCTCCTCGCTATGACGCTGCGCCTTTTCGGATCTACGAGCTTGCAAGACGGTGACCTCGCGGCGGCGCGTGCTTACGTGGCGGAGGCACTACAGCACTTCGAGGCGCTGGGAAGTACACGCGACGTCGCCTTTATAATGCTTCAGCTTAGCGGGGTCGAGTTTCACGCCGGCAATGCGGAGCTGGCTCTTTGGCATACCACCGACGCGCTCGCGACGTTTCGCACAATCAACTTGGCGCGCGCCGTCGGAGGCACTCTCAACCTGAGGGCCACGTTTCTCATCTCATTGGCCCGTTACGACGAAGCGGAAACTAACGCGCGTGAGGCGTTCGAACTTGCACGCGAGTTGCGCTTGGAGGCCCGCGCCGCCTGTGCGCTAGAGCAGCTCGCAGTTATTGCAACGTTGCAACCGCAAGTCGCAGCAGATCGCAGGCAGAGGTCGTACGCAAGAGCCGCGCGGGCCTTCGGCTTCGCCGACGCACGCCGTGCAGCGGCAGAAACGCCTCGAGAATCAGACGAGCAACAGGATTACGCTCGGGCTCTCGCCCTGCTGCGCGATGCGCTCGGTACCGATGCACTCGCACGGCTTATTGCAGAGGGGGCTGCGATGACCGAAGAACAGGCGGTTGAGGAAACCTTAAGCTAGCTCAAATATCCCACTGCCAGGCGTTCCACCAACCGATCGGACTGAGGCTGTAGTTGTGCAAGTCGGAGGAGCGCACGATCGGGCTGCGTCCACCCCACAGC
>JBAVSO010000213.1:0-10481 GCA_049695635.1 Candidatus Cybelea sp.
CACCACCCCATACCTGTGTCGTGAGCTTCGGATCGAGGACGTAAGGATAAATCGCCTCACCTTGCATTTAGGGAACCTCTGAAGAAGTCGCTGCACCGATCGCGGCGAGCAGTTTCGCCGCAGATCGAGGCGCGCCCGAGGGAGCATAGTGGAGCCCTACGTGACCGAGGGCGCAACAATGAGATGCGGCGAAACTGCCGCCGCCCGAAGGGTTTGGCCGCAAAGCGGCGATCTGCGTTGTCGAAGGTTCGGTCACAGACTCGCTTGAGTATGCTCCCTCGCCTTCTCCTAGCATCTGGCAGCTTTGCGGCACAAACAGATCGGTACATGGACTTCTTCAGAGGTTCCCTCCGCTTGGATACGAGGCGGTCGTGCGGAATTCCGGCCCGCCGGCTCGAAAGGTCACGCGTGCACGAGCTTTATATCGGGATCGGCTCGAACCTCGGAGATCGGCAAAGCAACATCCTCGCCGCGCTGCAGCGCTTGCGCGCGCGCGCGAAGATTACCGCGGTCTCGGCCTTTTACGAGTCGGAAGCCGCGCATGGTGCCGAGGGACCGGCCTATCTCAATATTGCGGCGGCGTTGCGCACCGAGCTCGACGCCGAGGCTTTCAAGCGCTTTGCCGCCGACGTCGAGCGAGCCGTCGGGCGGGCGCGAGGAACGCGTTGGCTTGCGCCAAGGCCGATCGACGTTGACCTCCTGATTTACGACGGAACGGTCGTGCAGCCGCATCTCGACGCGCGGCCGTACAATCTCGTGCCGCTCGCGGAGATCGCGCCGCACCTCGTCACCGCACCGATCGAGTCGAGCGTGCGCCGGCGCGAGCGAGGGTTGCGCTTCGATACCGACCGTCAATCCGAAGCTCCGGAGATTCGGCTGGCGTTAAACCGTGCCGGCGTCTCTCGCGTGCGCCGTGTCGTTCACTTGGAGGTCGACGGTCGCGCCCGCGTCTACAACGGAGAGTTCACGATGGTCGCCGACTTGGCGGCCGACAAATCCGGCCTGCACATGTCGCGCTTTACGGAGATCCTCGAAGAGGCGACCCTCGACGTGCTGGCTCGCGATACGCGGCCGGCGAGAGTCGAACGCCTTGCCGAAGCAATCGCTCGCGAGATCGTTACGACCCAGCGCGCGGTCCGGGCCGACGTGCGTCTACGCGCGGAGTTCGGATTAGAGCGCTGGACTCCGGTGAGCGGCAAACGCGGCGAAGAGATGTACACGCTTGTCGGCATCGCGCACGCCGACGAGGACGGTACGCGACGCGTCATCGGCGTCGAAGCGGAGGGAATGACCGCCTGTCCCTGCGCTCAAGCGATGGTGCGCGAGCACGCGCTGCAGGAACTGCAGGACGTAGGCTTTAGCGAAGAGGAAGCCACGCGGGCGCTCGATGCGCTCCCGGTGGCGACCCACAACCAGCGCGGACGCGGCGCGATTCTGCTCGGCGTCGGCGAGGCGCACGCGGAGGCGATTCGGGCCGAAGATCTCGTCGAGATAGTCGAAAATTCGATGTCGAGCGAGACCTACGATCTGCTGAAGCGGCCCGACGAATTCTTCGTCGTCAACAAAGCTCACCACAATCCGCGCTTCGTCGAAGACGTGGTGCGGGGAATCCTGGCGCGCGCGCTCGACGTGTACGCGGACCTCGGCGACGAAACGTTCGTATTCGCGAGCCAAGTCAACGAGGAGTCAATCCACAAGCACGACGCCTTTGCGGAAGGCTTCGGGCTCTTTGGCGAGCTGCGCGAGGAACTGCGCGGCGGTTACGTTACGACCAAGACCGATCTTGCCGGCTGGTTGCGCACGCGTCCTTCACCCGTGCTGGCGTAAGGCAGGTCCTTCGAGTGCCTCGATCCGCGCGCGTAGCGAGGGGTGCGAGGAGAAGAAGAGTTCGTACCAGGCCGGCGGGTCCTCGTCGGCGAGATTTTGATCGCGCAGGCGTCGAAAAGCCGCGGCTCCGCCCAGCGGGTCGTTGGTTGCGGCGAGGGCAAAACGGTCCGCGGCCCATTCTCGCGAACGCGAGAACGCGAAGAGAAGTGGGCGCAGCACCTGCGTCGCGAGCAGCATAATCGCGTAGATCCGCGCGACGAGCAAGGGTGTATCGCGGTAGTCTTCACGCTCGCGCTCCGAAGCCGCCGCATTTGCTATTAGAAATAGCGAGGTCGCGAGCGCCTCACCGAGCGCGATCGTTCGCCAGGTGTCCTTGTTGACGTAGTGGCCGAGCTCGTGCGCGACGACAAACTCCGTTTCGTTCTCGGGAAAGGCTTCGATGAGCGTATCACCCAGAACGATCCTGTGCGTTCGTCCGATGCCCGTGACGAAAGCATTCGCCTTGCGAGTTTGACGGCTCATATCCATTCGAAGAATGTCGGCGTCGCCGACCCCGAAGCGGCCGGCGAGCCGGCGCAGCCGCTCTTCAAGCGATCCTTCGACCGGCTCGAACGCGTTGAAGAGCGGCAGAACGTAGAGCGGCACGATGACGTTGGCGGCGACGAAGAGCGGAAGCGTACCGAGGCTCGCGAGCCACGGCCACCGTCGAGGCGCCCTTCGCACGGCCGTCCCGAGCAGCGTAGCGAGAAATGCCGTCACGACCGACGCGATCAGCGCGCTCTTGGCATACTCTTCCAACCAGAGCCGCCGGCTCTGATCGCTCAGACCGAAGCGCCGCTCGAGGGTGTATTCCTGAATGAACGATGACGGAAGGTCCGCGATCGCCGCGATCAGCGAGAGCGGCGCAAAAAAGAGCGCCGGACGAAGCCAAGGCGGTGCAAATCGCGTCGCGCGATCGAGGGCTTGCGCCTGCGGCCCGTACGCGAATGCGAGAAAACCGATCGTCGCGCGCGCACTGTCGGCTACCTCGAAGGCTCGGCGGACGCTCCCGTATGCCCGCGCGTTCTGAGCGCGCGGCGGCGAGGGCTCGCGCCACTCGCGAACGGCCTCAAAAGCGCGAACTAACGCATATCCTACTGCAAGGCCGCTGCCCAAACCGAACAGCGCTTTTCGTACGTTCATGAATGACGTTCTTTACTAGACGATCGAGATCGTTTCTTTGGCCTTCGGCCGGCTCTCGATCGCGGCGAGCAAACGATCGGCCAGGGTATCGCAAATTGGATCGTCCAGCTCCTCGATGCGTCCCTCATCGGCAAGCCGCGCTTTGACCGGATCGATCGGGATGCGGGCGAGCACCGGTGCGTGCGCGAGTTCTGCCACGCTATCGGCGTACGATGGGCCGAAAATGTCGTAGCGAGTGCCGGTATCGGGCGCGACGAAGTATGACATATTCTCGACCACGCCGAGAATCGGTTTCTTTAGCTGGTGAACGAGGTTGGCGGCCTTGCGCACGATCATCGTCGCGAGCGCCTGCGGCATCGTAACGAGAACAACGCCCTCGATCGAGAGCGACTGCACGACGGTCAGCGGGGCATCCGACGTGCCGGGAGGCAGGTCCACGAGCAGAACGTCGAGATCGCTCCACAGCACCTGTTCGTAGAACTGGCGGATGACGCCGGCGACGATTGGTCCGCGCCAAATCATCGCGGTGTCTTCGCGATCGGTCAGAAGGTTTGCGCTCACGATTTCGATCGCGCTTCGCGAGACTGCGGGCGTAATTAGCGGTAGAGGCTGCCCCTGCGGCGTCTTCTTCAGCGGGTCGGCAGCGATTGCGAGCGGCTCGTGCAGACCGAAAAGCTTGGGAATAGACGGGCCGGTGATGTCGGCATCGAGTATTCCTACGCGGCAATGCTTGCGGCGCAGACCGATCGCCAGCAGAGCGGTGACGAGCGACTTTCCGACACCGCCTTTGCCCGACATGACCGGAACGGTGCGTGCGATCGTCGCGCGCCCTTGGAATGTGCCCGGCGCCCGGCGCTGCGGCTGCCGGTCCACTTCGGCGATCGGTGGCACGACGCCGGACGCGCGGGCACGCTCCAAGGCATCGAGTACCGGCTCGATCCGCAGCCCATGCGCGCGCGCGCCCTCCTCAACCGTCTCATATTTGCTCACGCCGCATCCGCTGCACCCAAGCCCAAACGCGCGCATGACTTCCGCGGCGACCGGAAGCTCCGCTACCAGCTGGGCGATCTTCGTCTGCGGGGAGATCTTTGTGAGGCTCATGGCTGTTGGTTCAACCTGCGAACTGCGCAAGGGTATGCGCCGGCGGCCGACTTTTGGGCTGTGAGGGCCGCCGCCGGCGGGTCGCGAACGGCACCGGCTATGCTAAAGATCGAACGTGAGGAGGACGTGCTCGCCGGCGGCTGCGATTCGCCGGTGCGCTCGGCGTGGAGCGTCGGCGGTCCGATGTTCGTTCAAGCAGCAGCCGGCGGCGCTTATGCCTACGATGAAGCAGGACGCCGCTGTATTGACTACATCATGGCGTACGGCCCGTTGCTTTTCGGGCATACCCATCCCGCGCTCGTCACCGGGTTGGACCGGCTCGCGTCTCACGGTTTCGTCTGGGGCTCGACGCATGCCGAAGAAGTACGCCTCGCGCATCGGATTCGCGCGCACCTGCCTTCGATGGAGCGTATGCGCTTCGTCACGAGCGGAACCGAAGCGATGATGAGCGCGATTCGCGTCGCGCGTGCCTTTACGACGCGCAGGCGAGTGCTCACGTTTGCCGGCAACTACCACGGGCACTTCGATCTTGCGCTGGTCGAAGCGGGCGCATCGGCCGGTGCGGCAAGCGGTGGAATCCCCGACGCAGTCCGGCGCGAAAACGTCGTCGCGCGTTACAACGACCTTGCAAACGTTGACGAGCGATCGCGCGGAATCGAGCGCGACTTGGCCGCGATCGTGGTAGAGCCGATTGCCGGCAACATGGGTCTAGTGCCGCCCGCTTCCGGTTTTCTCGATGGCTTGCGAGATCGCGCGCGGGCGTGGGGCGCGCTGCTGATCTTCGATGAGGTCATCACCTGGCTGCGTTTCGGCCTGGGTGGCGCGCAAGGACGCATCGGCGTAGTGCCGGATCTGACGGCGCTCGGCAAGATCATGGGCGGCGGCGTGCCGATCGCCGCATTCGGCGGGCGCGCGGACGTCATGTCGGTGCTCGCGCCTGCCGGGCACACATTTACCGGCGGTACGCACGCGGGCAACCCGTTCTGCGTGGCAATGGCACACCGTGTGCTCGATCTGCTCGAAACGCATCCCGAATACTACGCGGCGATGAATTCCCTTGCGGCACATCTCGCCGGCGGGATACGCGCAATCCTGGCGCGTCGCGGCTTGGCGTATGCGGTCGTGCAGCAGGAATCCGTGGTAGACTTCAAGTTTCGCAGCGGGCCGCCGAGCCGCAACTACGACGACGCGCGACGAGCGGACCGGGGGGCGTATGGTGCCTATTACGGAGCGATGCTCGTGCGCGGCATCCTGCTGCCACCTTCGCAAAACGAAGTGATGTTCGTTTCAACGGCCCACACGCGCGAAGACATTGATGAGACGCTCGGCGCTATCGACGAATCGTTGGAGACTCTAGCTTAGCCAATTCTCAGCGAGTAGTTCCCGGCACTTCGCACGATTCAAAGGCAAAGTCGTAGACTCCCAAACCGTCACTCTTAGGAAAGATTTGCAGCGTGTGCGCTCCAAAGCTCGCGTTAGTAATCAGGTTATAGGATCGCGGTTCGTCAACTTCGAGATACGAGTTACCGTGAGCGTCATATCGCAGATCGCTACCGGCGTCGCTTTTTGCGACGGGCCGGCCGTCCTGCGTCACCTCGGCGCGTATCGAACCGCCGTCTTCCGGCTTGAGCACGGCGTCCAACTGTATCGCGTGATAACGAAGTACGAGGTAGCCGTTATTCTCACCCGAGACCGCAGCCTCATGCGTAATGTGCCAGTATCCCTGCAAGTACACGGCGCCGTCCTGCGGATTCGATTCGTCGTAGGCGTAGTTCGTATCCGTAGCGGGATTGCCCGAACCGGATGCGTTTGCGATTCGTCCATGCCCGACGATCAGTTCGGGAGTCTTCGGGTAACAGACCGCGCCGGGCTTGTCGTAGCTGTCTTGGGGCAGCAACGCCATGACGGGCGGCAATGCGAGCTGCGGCTGCGCGCCCTTGAGAAGCGCTTGAATTCGGGCCTCGGTTTCGGGATAGCCGCCCTCGCCGGCAGAACTTTCGGCGAGACGGCCCTCTTGATCGTAGAGATATTCGTGGGGCCAGACGTAATTGCCGTAGCGTTTCCAGATCGTGGCGTGGTCATCGAGCACGACCGGCCACGTCACGCCGAGCCGATTCGCGGCGGCCGTAACGTTCGCTCGTTTGGCCGAGAAATCGAACTCCGGCGTGTGCACTCCGATGATGACGAATCCGTGGTCGCGATAGCGACGATACCATTCGCGCAGATACGGCAGAGTGCGAAGGCAGTTGATGCAGGTGTATTCCCAAAAGTCAACCAGCACGACCTTGCCGCGCAACTGCTGCGGCGTCAGCGGAGTGCTGTTGAGCCAGCTTCCGCCGCCGTCGAAACTTTGAATTTGAGCCGGCTGTGCCGCGCTCGATTGGGCGCCCCAAAAACCTTGCAGGATGAGTGCGAGCAGCGCGGTCGACCCTAAGAGACGCAATGCCAAAAAGGGTTGAGGGCGGCCCCCTGTTTGGGAGGCCGCCCTCGAGGAACCGGTCACGAAGTTCGTTCCTCTAGATTTTGACCTGCGCGTTGAAGTAGACGTTGATCGGCGGTGCTCCGCCCCCGATCGCTCCGTTGTTCAGGCTGCTCGGTACGTAGCTCTGCTGGTATGGCGTGCGGGCACCATTGGCTCTGAAGTCGTTGATGCTCGTGCCGTTGTAGAAGTTGCTCGGATAGAGCGTGTTGTTGAGCAAACCGCCGGCGGGAATATAGCCGCAGACGACGCTGCTGGGTGGAGTGGCCGCGGTCCAGGCGGCTGAGCTTCCACCGAAGCAGGTGTGGAAGAGGCTGGTTCCCAGCACCATCAGCCGGATCCGCGGGCTCACGTCGTAGGAAAGCTGGAGGTTTCCGACGATCGAGCTGGGCTGCTGATAGTTGTCGAAGAGGAACGAACCGGTCTGCGGATTGGGGATGTAGAGGTAGCCGAACACGCCCAGACCTGGACCGGTCGTCGTGAGATAGTTGCACTGCAACGGATTGGTTTTGGGCGAGAGCTTGGTGATCCCCGTGGCTGCCGAGTTTTGCGTGCAGGTGCGCGGATCCAAGCCCATCGTATCCAACGGGCTGCCGTAAAAGCCGCCGGTCTGGAAGTTGAAGCTCGGCGTGATCGCCAGCTTGTCGTGGCGCCAGTTGAGAATCAACGACGAGACCCACGGCGAGATGTAGCTGGTGACGCCTCCGTTGAGGTTGGGTGCGATCGCGGTCGTGTACGGATTGTACCAGGCACTCGGTGAGAGCAATCCCTGCGGTGCCATGTTGTAGTACGGGTTGAGAATCGTGTCGACGCCCGACGGTGAGTTGGGCTTGGAACACGATACGCCGACGCCGCCCTGGTAGCACGGGAAACCGCCGCCGGCCTTGGTCAAGCCGTTCCACGCGGTGATCGCTTGATTGAGCACGCCGGTCGCGTTGGGAATCGTACCGCCCGTCTGGAGCGGAATGTTCTGGAACATGACCTTCGAGCTGGTGTAGGTCAGCGCGACGATCCCCGAGAGACCGTTGCGGGTGAAGTCACCCTTGTTGAACTGGAACTCGGCGCCTTCGTTGCGATTGACGCCCACCGGCACTTGCGTTACGAAGCCCGAACCGATGAAGGTCTGCTGCTGCCAGTCGCTCACCCACGTGTAGAACGGCGTGAGCTTGAAGCTCATGTCGGTCCCACGGAAGTGCTGCTCGTAGGAGAGGTCGTACTGCCCCGACGAGATGCCCGGAATCGGGTGGAACGGCGAGTAGAACCCGAGGTTCATCGTGTTGTTCCAAACCGAGCGGTCGTCGCCGGCCAGTGCCAGATACTGGACCGAGGCCGAGATCGGCGGCTGCGTGAAGCGGCCCGCCGATAAACGCCAGACCACGTCGGGCGATTGCGTGAAGGTCGCCGAGAAACGCGGCTGCCAGTAGTTGAGCGCGTACGAGCTCGGCGAGCTGGCGGTGAAGTTGGGCGCCTGCACGCCGTCCTGCACCGTGCCGTTGGGATGCACCCAACCCTTGGCGGTCGTTTTGGTTAGTGCCGACACGCCTTGGTTACAGTCGCCCACGACGTACTGTGCCGGCGCCGGCGGAACCGCACCCGGCCCTAGCGGAGTCGTAAACACCAGGTTGGTCGCCGCCTGCACGCACGTGTAGTTGGCGGTCATGTTGGCGTAGAACTGAGTCGCGTTGGACGCCGACTCCGGCAGGTCGTACGTGAAGTTGTCGTACCGGATCGACGCGTTGATCAGGAACTTGTCGCTGGGACGGAACTGGTCTTGCAGCGCCGCGTTGGTGAAGCGCGGCCGCACCGAGTTGTACGAGCCGTTCGCGTTGCCGCTCCACAGGCTATCCCAGGTCGCGCCGGCCTTGAGTGCCGGTGAGTTCGCTGCACCGCCAAAACCGGTCGGACCGGCGACCGAGTTGCTCACCCAGGTCGGGCTGACCGACTGGCCCTGGGCGACGTCGTAGAAACTGCCGGCATCCAAGCAGATCTGCTTGGCGCCGGTGGCCGGATCGTAACACGTGTAGCCGCCCTTGCCGGTTTTAGACATGAAACCAATCGGCGAGGTGCCGCCGTAGGCGGTCGAGTTGTTGAACCGGATCACCCCGGCGGTCGTGTAGTTGCCGTCGAGGCTGACCAAGTTCTGGTCGTTGATCTGATCTTGGAAGTCCAGCGCACCGCCCGAGGTATGCGTGATCAGCTGATACTCCGCTGCATCCGGGAAGACCGGCAGGTTTTCACCGCCGGCGCCCCAGCTCGGCGACGTGAGATACCAGTTGGAGTAGAAGGTATAACCGTACGCGCGCAGATAGGCCGATTGGCTCAGCGCGTAGGTGTACTGGAGCTTGGTGATGCCCGCGTTGTTCTGATTGACGTCGATCGAGTTGTCGTTGTTCGGCACCTGCGCCTCGAATGAGTGGGGTGGCGCTCCCGGCGCGAAGTAAATCCCCGGCCGGATGAACTGCGAGAAGCTATGCGCGATCGGCGTTCCGAACGGCACGTTGTAGGTGATCGCGTCGGAATAGCCCAGATAGGTCGGCGCGCAGCCTAAGGCCGTGCTGCTGGGCGGTGAAACGCCGCAGGTGATCCCCTCGCCTTTGAGCGGGATGATCTGGCCCTGGCCAGAGCAGCCGGTTGCCCCCAACACGTTGACCGGAGCCGAGGGCGGACCCCAAGTTACGATATTCTCCTGACCGCAGGTCGGCGGCCGGTAGTTGGTGCCGTAGAACGAGTAAATCGCTTGGTCGACACCCGGACCGATGTCGCTCAGCGAGCTATACCCGTAGTTGTTGAGCGCCGAACCGCTCCACATCAGCTGCACGTCGTCGCGCAAGCCGTTCTGCTTGGGAATGCCCATGTGCAGGTTGATCACGCTTTCGCGATCGCTGATCATGAACGGATCGGCCGAGGTACCGCTGTAGTATTGCCAGCAGCCCTGTTTGCCGATCACCGCAACCGGCTGATTCGACCACGGCGCGCCGACTAACGGACACATCGGCTTGACGCCTTGGCAGGTGCCGATTAAGCACGTGTAGCCGGCCGCCAGAATCTGATCGCTGGCAAAGCCGTAGCCCATGCCGAAACCCTCGGTATTGCCCGCGAAGATCCCGCCCGGCGTACCGTACCCGGCGCCGTTTGAGTTATCGATGAAACGATAGGTTTGGTTGTAGCCGAGCAGGCCGATGTAGTAGCTGAAGGTCCGATCGGGCGTTGAACCGCCGATCTCGACCTGCGCCTGATGGTAGAACGTCGGCGTCCCCAGCCCGAGATTCGCCGTCGCATAGCCCGGGAAGGTGCCCGTCTTGATGACCTGGTTGATGAAACCGGCCGTGCCGGCCGAGGCGACCGACGATGGACCGCCGCCGGTATAGACCTGCAGCTCCTGCAAGCCCAGCGACGACTCCGTCGAGGAGTTGTAGTTATCGAAAGAACGGTTGACCGGAATGCCGTCGTACTCGTACCCGGTGTAGTACGAGTTCTGGCCGCGAACGTAGGCAGCGTTGAAATCCCAGCCCATGCCGCCCTGCGACGTCTGGATGCCCGGAACCGACGCCATCGCCGAGTAGGTGTTGTTGAGGTTACCGCCGCCGCCCAATGCCGCAGCGGCCGTTGCCTGCGACGCGTTGACGCTATATAAGTCGCTGCCGACGCCCGATTTTACGAGCGACGTGCCGGCACTCGACGTGACGTGCGCGATCGTGCGCAGCGCCCGCTGCAACGTGTAGGCCACGGTTTGCGTCTGGTCGGCGAAGACCACGACGCCCGGGAAGGAGATCCCCTGATACCCTTCCTTGTTTAAGTTGATGGTATACGTATCCGGGTTGAGCGAGAGGAACACGAAGTGACCTCCCGCGTCCGTCGTTGCGGTCCGATTCATCGAGGCGGAGATTGCCTG
>JBAVSO010000214.1:0-4524 GCA_049695635.1 Candidatus Cybelea sp.
CTACTCGACGGTAGGATCATCACGAAGGCGCCCAAGACGAAAGGCTCGCGTCGTGACGTATCCATGCCGGAGTTTGTTGTGACGGCGCTACGCGCGCATCGCGAACAACAGGAAGAGCGCCACCGACTCCTCGGCATCGGGAACCAGGGTGCAGAAGGGGTCGTGTTCGACCGGTACGACGGCTTGCGCTGGAACCCGAACGAGCTCTCGCGTCAGTTCTCGCGTCTGGTCCGGCGCAAGAAGTTGCCCGCAACACGGTTCCACGATCTACGCCACGGATACGCGTCACTGGCATTCGCCGCCGGCGTCCCATTGAAGACGGCGAGCGAGCTGCTCGGGCACTCCGGGATTAACGTAACGGCAAACGTCTACACCCATATCATGGACGAGCAACGGAGGGCAGCGGCGAAGCTGCTCGACAACCACCTCAACAAGGCCGTCCGGAGCGTCTAGCTCCAGCGGTTCTGTGTAGTAAACGGTGTAGCGAAAACACCGCCGCCCCGCAAACCCGCGTAAAATAACGCGGAATCGAGCAAGTGGCGGGAGCGTGTAGGAATCGAACCTACCAGCCGCCTTGCGACGGCCTCAGCGATTTTGAAGACCGTGCGAGCCACCAGACCCGTACGCTCCCGTAGTTTGCGAAAAACGTTGCGCCGCGAGTACTTTTGACACGTAGCGCTTCATCGATCCTGTCGGCAACCAGCGTTCTGGTCCTCTAGGACATCCCGGCCTATTCGCCCGCTGCCCTGACCGCTGCCGGCAGCTTCGCAGGCGTCGCGCTGACTGGGATGACGTCGAGTCCTCCGATGGTCGACCGCAATCAGCCGCGGCCTGCGAGTATCGAAAACGCCGCGCTGATGCCTAAAGCATCGCGGCGAGAATTTGAAAGCTTCATGGACGCTCCCCTGTCTCCGAAGGTGCAAGGGAAGGGCGGTGCTCCGCTCGGGACGGCCGGTCGCTGGGCTCGACGGTAGCACCGACTGGACGATCGCGAAAGCCGAGCGTCGATAAACGTCAACCCGCCGCGCGATGTCACGAAGAAGTATAACGCGCCGCCGGGTTGAAGCGCCAAAAATATGACGGTCAAATCGGCCAGAAAGCGCTAAGAGCAGAAACGAAGCGACACCATGTATTTTAACGAACGTATCGATGAGTCAGCCGTCAAGAGTCTGGAACTAATTGCCGAGTCCGACCTCTTTGCAATCTACGCCGTCGGTAGCCAAACATATCTTTTGGTGCAACGACATCAAGGGACTCCGTGGATGGCGCTGCGCATATCGGGCGACGGGCTCTTCCGAATCTCTGCGCTGCTCAACGACGCTACGCGACACCTCTATAGAAGCGTCGCTTCGCGTCTTTCTCCGAACTACATGGATGAGTGACGCCGCGCGTAGTCCGTTAGTACTACGCGATCTAGTCCGAACGAATCGGCTTCACCGGGATGTTCGACCCATAGGCACGAATGCTACTATTATTCTCTAGAGGGCAAGGAGGAGCGTTGCTATGAAGGTTCACGCATCTATGCGTTGCGCGTTAAGCGCTTGCGCAAGTCTCGTTATGGTTGCGGGCTGCGGGGGATCCCATGCGCAGACAACTCCGCTGATTCCGAATCAATCCAGCGCGGCGGCTACCGCGCCCAGCGGAATCGGCGGCCAAGCCTCGTTGATGGCCTCCGACGCTCAAGCGCAGGACCTGCTCTACGTGTCGCATCGTAAGGACGGCAGCGTCTCCGTTTACTCCTACCCTGGAGGTAAGCTGCAAGGCCGGCTTCTCGACGTGGACGCCAGCGGTCTGTGCTCGGACAAGAACGGCGACGTTTTTATACCCGAACGCAATGAGATACTCGAATATGCCCACGGCGGTACGCGACCGATCGCGGTGCTGCGTGATTCGTTTGGCGCCGATACGCAGTTCTGCGCTGTCGACCCCACAAGCGGCGACCTCGCCGTTTCGGGAGCCGCCAACGGAGAATCGAGCGTCGCGATCTACACCAATGCCAAGGGCAGCCCGAAAATATACAAAGCAGAGGACCGCCACAGCAGTTATTGGTCTGCAACCTACGACAACGACGGAAATCTCTTCGTTGAAGCTACGTCCGTCAAGCCCGACGCCATCAATCTGATCGAGTTTTCGAAAGGCAGTCGGCAACTCAGAGAGATCGGCTGGAACGGAATCCAGCCGCCACATCTCGGCTCGATTCAATGGGACGGCAAGTATCTTGCGGCTGAAAGTCACCAGAGCCGATCCGATGCGACGAGTATTTTCCGGTACAGCGTGAGCCAAGGCCGAGCCACGTTGGTCGGCAAGAGCGAACTCAAGGGCACCGAAAGTCCTCAACAGTTCTGGATTCACGATGGGAAAATCGCCGTGCCTAATGGGAGCGGCGCCGGTGTCATGCTCTACGGCTATCCGGCCGGCGGCAGCCCGGCCAAGGTGATACACGACGCTCTCGAACCGCGAGCCGCGACGGTCAGCTTAGTGCGCGAGCACAAAATCGCCGTCACCACCTACCACTACGATAACCTGCGAACGGGCTGGAACGATAAAGAGACGTTGTTGACAGCCGAAAACGTCAACGGCGGATCGTTCGGCCTGCTGCATTCGATAACGCTCGACGACCAGGTGGATACCCAACCGCTCATTGTTCCGAATGAAATCACGACCCGCGGCGTGTCGCCCGGCAAGCACGACGTGGTGTACGTCGCGACCGAGAACGATTCGATCTACGCGATCGACGCATCGAGTGGAACCGTGTTGTTCCAACAAAGCTTGGGTAGCCCCGTCCCGACGCCCTTGGGCTGCAACAACAACGGGCCAAACGTCGGAATTGACGGAACGCCGGTCATCGACAAAGCTGCCAACGCGATGTACGTCATTGCCTACACGTTGCAAAGCAGTGTGCCGACCTACACCATCCATGAACTCAATCTCGCCAACCTTGCGGACATCGTATCGCCCGTCGTGGTGTCTGCTTCCCACACTTTGACCAATGGCAGCACCTTCCAGTTCAACGCAACGTATCAGCGCCAACGCCCGGGCCTGCTCGAAGCCAACGGAAACATCTATGCCGGGTTTGGCAGCTTTTGCGATTTTAGCGCGTCAATGTCACGCGGCTGGCTGCTCGGTTGGCAGGCTGGGTCGCTGACGCCGCTTGCGGCGAACCGGCTAAACGACATCCAAGCAACGTCACCGGATAGCTTCTTCCTGTCATCAGTCTGGATGTCAGGATACGGCGTTGCCGCCGATCATCAGGGGAACATCTACTTTGTTACCGGCAATTCGGATCCGTCCGGGACGACGTATAACAGCGTCACCAATATTTCAGAGAGCGTCGCCAAGGTGAATGCGAACTTAACGCAACTCCTGAGCTTCTTTACACCCTCGGACGCAAATGGACTCGACCAGGCCGATGCCGACTTCGGATCGGGCGGGGTCTTGCTGCTGCCGAAGGTAGGATCGGAGCCGCCGATGGCTGCCGCGGCCGGAAAAGAGGGAACGCTGTTTCTGCTCAGCCGGAGAAATTTGGGTGGCTACACCCCAAGCGGTCCGAACAACGATCTCGACGAGGAGTCGATCGGCGGATGCTGGTGCGGTCAATCATACTTCGATGCCGCGAGCGATTCCCTACCGCGCATAGTCGGGAGCGGCGGCAACAACGTAAGCGTTTGGAAAGTTCCAACCTCGCCGCCGATAAAGTTGGCCGCCGCAGGCTCTTCGCCGGGCTTACCGGGCGGGCAAGATCCCGGTTTCTTCACGACCGTCTCGTCGGCTGGAACCAGCCCCGGCGCAATTATTTGGGCGCTTGCCCGGCCGCAGAACGTACCCGGGAACGTCACACTTTTCGCGTTTAAGGGTGAGCCGCCGAGCAGCAGTTCAACGCTTCAAACGCTCTTCCAAGCAGCGGCAGGCACCTGGGAGTCGTCGGGCGGAAACGCAAATATCGTCCCCGTCGTGGCGAATGGCAAAGTCTACGTCGCGAGCTACGAGCAGTTGAACATCTTCGGGCTCCTCGGCTCTGACATGAAGGCTGCGACGCTCGCGACTCCACCGCTCAAGGCCCCTCGCACTACCGTCAGCGCTCCTCACCAAGTCACTGGGACGCTCGTTAGCATCAGCGGTTCTGTTCTCACTTTGCGCACGCGCACCGGAATTATCGTTCGCGTTAATGACTCCGACGCAGTCCGGCACGAGCGCAGTTCGGTCTTAGTTATAGGCAAGCCTTATAACGCAACGGGGACGTACGATGCCAGCGGCGCTCTGCATGCCATCGCAATACTACGCGAAAAGCCCTCGCCGGCGACTTGGCCACCCGATCGTTAACCATCGCCTCTGGTCCCTGAACCGGTTCGGGCGTATGATCCCGGACCGGTTCAGGGGCCTTTCGCCGCGGACCGCAGCGCGGTTTTAGAGCTGAGGCGGGGCCCCGCCGCTCGGCGGCTTGGACTGATTCTTGTGGCAGCCTTTCGGCGTTTGCGAACACTTGTGGGCAGTGCTGCCGCTCTGCGTAGGCTGGTTCTTGTGGCA
>JBAVSO010000215.1:0-4600 GCA_049695635.1 Candidatus Cybelea sp.
GAAGTTGCGCATCTTCATGATTTCGTCCTCGGTCAAGTCGAGCAGTTCTGAGACCTTTGAGATGCCGGCGCGCTTGAGGCAGTTGAACGAGCGCACCGAAAGGTTAAGCGTTTCGACCGGAATGTCCCATTCGTTGGGAGGGGTCTCCGGCAGGGGCTCCGCTCGATTCGTAAACGACACGAAGAGATCGAGTTCTTCCTGCATTATCGAGGCTGCCGTCGAGAGCGCTTCGTCGGGCGTGATCGACCCGTTGGTCTCGATCTCGACGGTCAGCCGGTCGTAATCCACGCTCTGACCAACGCGGGTATCGTCGACCGTAAAGTTCACCTTCCGGACCGGCGAGAAGAGCGAATCGAGCGGAATCAAGCCGATCATATGCTCGACGTTGCGCTGGCGGTCCGCCATCACGTAGCCGCGTCCGCGTTCAACTCCAATCTCCATCGTGAGCTTCGCGTCCTTTGACGCGAGGGTGCTGAGGCGGTAGTTTGGATCGAGGATCTCGACATCGGCATCGGGGACGATGTCGGCCGCGGTCACGTCACGCGCGCCGCTGACCGACAGGGTCAGGACCTTAGGCTCATCGCTGTTGAGCTTGACCGGAAGCCCCTTGAGGTTGAGCATCAACGCGATTGTATCCTCAACCATCCCTGGAATGGTCGAGAACTCGTGCAGCACGCCGTCGATTTTCATGTAAGTGACGGCTGCGCCCGGAATCGAGCTGAGTAGCACGCGACGCAATGCGTTACCAAGCGTGATCCCAAAGCCCCGCTCGAGCGGCTCGATCACAAACTTGGCGTAGTTGTCGCGGCGCTCGCGAACTTCAATGGTCGCGCCGACGGGCGCTTCCAACATCGTAGTCATGGTGATTTTGTTTTTCCTTTTCGCTGCTTACGTTATCCGCGACCGATCCCGGTCACGATCGTACGCCTAGCAGCAGTGGGTGAGCTTTGCCCTCGCCACGTTTCCGGCTTGGACACATTCGTCGCGCCACGTCCTGTGGCGCTCCTAGCGACTGCCTCGCGCCTACACTATCCTGCCGCGGCGCTCGGTCAGACGGTCCTCGCCGGAACGTGGCGAGGCCGAGAAGTCTAGCGTGAATAGTACTCCACGATCAGTTGCTCGTCGACCGGCGTGTCGATCTGCTCGCGCGGCGGTGGTTGCAGCACTTTGGCCGTCTTCTCTTGGTCGTTCCACTCGAGCCACTCAGGTGGCCGACGGCTCTGCGCGACTTCGAGATTCGCCCCGAAGACCGGCGACTTCAAGCTGTTCGGGGCAATCGAGATCACGTCACCGGCGCGAACGACGTACGACGGAATGTTGACAAGCCGCCCGTTCACGCGGAAGTGACGGTGGGTAACGAGCTGACGCGCCTGGGCGCGACTCGTCGCCAGGTTCAACCGGTAGACGACGTTATCGAGGCGGCGCTCGAGAAGCTGCAAGAACGTGCGACCGGTCTGTCCGGGCACGCGCGCGGCTTCGCGGAAGTAGTTTTCGAACTGCGTTTCGTGCACGCCGTAATACCGGCGCATCTTCTGCTTTTCACGAAGTTGGCGCCCGTACTCGGAGACTTTCGTGCGGGACTTGCCGGCGGTCTTCTGCCCTGGAGCCGTACCCCGTCGCTCGACCGCGCAGTTGCGGGAGAGGCAACGGTCGCCCTTAAGGAAGAGCTTGATCTTCTCGCCGGTCTTGCTGGCGGCAGTCTCTCGGCGGCAGAGCCGGCAGACCGGCCCAATATAGCGCGACATGCTGCTCCCTAGACCCGTCGCCGTTTCGGCGGCCGGCAGCCGTTGTGCGGGATCGGCGTCACGTCCTTGATCATCGTAATCTCGAGACCGGCAGCCTGGAGCGAGCGGATCGCGGCCTCGCGGCCCGCGCCTGGTCCTTTTACGAGCACCTCGGTGGACCTCATGCCGTGCTCCATGGCCTTGCGAGCGGCCGCTTCGGCGGCCATCTGGGCCGCGAACGGGGTCGACTTTTTCGATCCTTTGAACCCGAGGTTGCCCGCCGATGCCCAGGAAACGACGCCGCCATGCGGGTCGCTGATTGTAACGATCGTGTTGTTGAAGGAAGCGTGGACGTGGGCTACACCAGCCTGGACGTTCTTGACCTCGCGCTTACGTCGCGATTTTGATTGCTTCTTGGCGGCCAAAACCTCTCCGTTCTTTGCCGTTGAAACTGATGATGACGGTGGGCCTAAGAAGGCCCAAGCGGTTATTTTACCTGTAGAGTGGGGGCGAAGGCAAGGGGGGCCCGGCTAGCAGCCGGGCCCCCGCTGAATCAAGGATAGAAGAACCGGACACCGAGGCCGGCGAACGGCCCGTTATACGAGCGATTGACCGGCGCGTTCTCCTTGTTCGTCCAACTGTCGCCCATCCAGCCGCCTTCAATGAATACGGGACTATTCCCGATCACGTAGGCGACTCCGATCTGGTACTTGAGGATGTTGTACGCGAGATTGTACGAGACCGAGGGAACCGTCGACGAGGACGGCGGGGTCGTCGCGTACGATCCGTGGACGTTCGGATAGTACCAAATGCTCCCGAAGAACGAGAGCGGCTCATTGAGATCCGGCAGCTTCTCCCCGCCGAAGCCAAAGCTTTGCATGTTGGGGTAGCCGTAATTCGTCGAGAGCCACATGTAGCCGATGCCAATGTAGACCCGCGGGTTGAGCACGCGCACTGCCAATCGTACGTCAACGTTCTGATCGTCGAGCGGGGACGTAACCAGCACCGGGCTGCTGCCTGCGCCGCCTATCGTCGTTACGAAGCACTCCGGCTCGTAGGTCGTCGTTCCCGGAATGAAGCCGTTGCAATTGTGCGGGTACTGCCAGCGCTCGTACGCGCCTTCAACCATGAAGGGTATCTTTCCGAGATCGAATTCACCGGCACCACGTATCGCAAACGAGCTGTTGCCGGTATTGCCCGGACTAAACTCGTTATAGACTCGCGGTGAGATGATGTAGTCGCCCGCCACAAAGAGCTGGTTCAGTGCCGGCTTTGGCGTCGGCGTCGGCGGCGGTGGCGGCGGCGGAGCGGGCGGCGGTGGTGCGGGACTCGGCGGCGGCGTCGCGGGAATGTACCGCACGACCACTAGTCGCCTGTCGGGAACCCACTGCACGTATGCCCCCATGCCTTCCGAAATCACACGGACCGGCACGACGACCACGCCTTGGTAGATCTCAGGCGGAACGTCCAGCGGACGAGACTCGCCGTTGATCACTACTTCGGGCTTGCCGACCGTTACCTTGACCTCGGCGCCCGGCTTGGATACCGTTGCCGTTTTGCTCCCGGCATCCCACGAAACCGTTGCGCCCATCTGCTCGAACATCGAGCGCAACGGAATCAAGATCGTATCGCCCTTCACCAATGCGGCCAGGACGCGACCCTGTTTGAGACGGTCGGGCTTACTGTAGACGTGATGATCGTTAAAAAGGATCGGAATCTGGCCGGACGGCGGACTTCCGAAGTCCGCCGGCGGAGCTCCCCCCGCCTGCGCGACGCCGTTTCCAGCGTTTCCTTGCGTCGCAGTTGTCGGAGCGGCTACCGCGCTTAACCCGCAAAGCGTTGCGATCAATGCCGCGAGTACCCCGGTGCTCAGTCGTTTCACGAGTGCCTCCTTATGAGAAATCCGCTATGCGAGCGAGCGCCTGGCCTACCGCTGCTCGCACAAACACACGATAACCGTTGTTCCCCGATAGTGCAACGCCATAACTACCGGACGGCGCAACGCTTGCGGAAAGTCTCACGAAAGCCCAATAAGCGGGCGTAACGAGAGCAGGGCGCCCCCTTTAGAAAGGAGCACCCTGCCCGCAGACCCGCGTTGACTGTTAGCTAGAACGGGAGGAAGAACAGCAATCCGGCGTAGGCACCGTTGAAGGTTGCCGAGATTGGGAAGTTGTTCTTATTCGCCGCGTTCTCACCCATCCAGCCGCCTTCGATGGCGACCGACGGGATTACCGCATACGAGACTCCGACTTGATACTTCAGCAGATTGTAACCGAGGCCGAAGCTTTCGTTCGGTGGGACTGAGTTCGATCCGGTGGTGTAGTGTCCGTTGTAGTTTGGATAGTAGTAGATGGAACCGTAGTAATCGAACTTCTGGCCGAAGTCCGGCAGCTTTTCAAGGCCGCCGCCGACTGCATTTAAGTTCGGATAGCCGTAGTTATTCGAACCCCAGATGTAACCGATCGCGACGTAGACGTGCGGATTGAAGATCCGGTAGCCAAAACGGGCGTCGATATTACGATCGATGGCCGTAAAGGCCGGCACGTACGTTGCGCCTCGACTGCCGATGACGGTGACGAAGCACTCGGCTGCGTTGTTTAAGTTTGCTTGGGCTTGTGGAACGCCGCAATTGTGCGGATAATGCCAGTTCGTGTAATTCGCCGCAACCATGAACGGCAGGCCGATCGCGTCGAACTCCACGCCACCGCGGATGCTGAACGAGCCCCCCGCTCCACCGCTTCCCGGCGAGAACTGGTTGTAGACTTTCGGATTGAAGAGATAGTCGCCGGCCACGAAGACGTAGTTCGGCGTGTGCACCGGCGCCGGAGTCGGCGGCGGCGGCGGCGGGGGAGCCGGCGGCGGCGGTGGTGCCGGAC
>JBAVSO010000216.1:0-5368 GCA_049695635.1 Candidatus Cybelea sp.
GGTCTACGTCTCGCTCGAGCCGTGTCGCCACGTCGGACGGACGCCGCCCTGCACGCGCGCATTGATCGAGGCAGGTGTCGCGCGCGTGGTCGCGGGGACGCTCGATCCGGCCGAACATGGCGGCGCCGCGCAGCTGCGCGAGCACGGGATCGACGTTGTCGTCGCGGGCGACGCGACCGCCCGCGATTTGGTTGAGATCTTTGCGCGCTCGATCCTGCGCGAGCGTCCATACGTTGCGCTGAAGATGGCGATGTCGCTAGACGGCGTGGTTGCGAACCGTTTGGGCGTGCGCGAACGCATCGGTTCTCCGGAGGAGGAACGCTACGTGCGCGAGCTGCGAACCGCGTTCGATGCCGTCATGGTTGGAGCCGGGACCGTCCGTATAGACGATCCCGCGCTAACCGTGCGCCCGCCGCACGATCGCGTCCGCCCGTACGTGCGCGTCATCGCCTGCGAACGAGAACCGCTCTCGGCGCAGAGCCGCCTCTTCACGCCGGCACCCAACGGCTATTCGAAGACGATCGTGCTTGTGCCGGCCGGGTTGAGGGACAGATTCGCAACCCTGCGCGACGTCGCCGAGGTGCTCGATATCGGCACGGCGGACGCCGCGTCGCTTGACCTGGCACAAGCGATGAAGGCCTTGCGCGCGCATGGTATCGCGAGCGTGCTTTGCGAGGGTGGGCCTCGACTGGGTGCGAGCCTTCTTGCGGCGGGCGTCGTCGATCGGGTCTACTGGGCAATCGCGCCGCGCTTTCGCAACGCCGGCGAAGGCGTGCCCGTTCTTTCCGGGGCGGATCTGAGCGGCGTGCGCGTGCGCTTCGATCGCGTCGAGAGCGTCGGTCCCGACGTTGTACTTTCGGGAACGGTATGTTCGGCGGCATAATCGCATACCGGGGCACCGTCACCGCGCTCGACACGTTGCCGGAAGGCGGCAGCACGCTGCGAGTCCGCTGTGAAGGTGTGGAGCGCGAGCGCCCCGAGACGAAAGACTCGATTGCAATTGACGGCGTCTGCCTGACCGCGGCCGAGGTAGACGGCGAGGTTGTACGCTTCGACGTCGTTCCCGAGACGCTGGCATGCACCACGTTAGGCGATCGTACGGCCGGCGATCTCGTCAACGTCGAGTACGCGCTGCATCTGGGCGAGCGGCTTGGCGGGCACCTCGTTTACGGGCACGTTGACGCTGCCGCTCGCGTGCTGCGGCGTACGAGCGAAGGCCAAGGCGAACGCCTGCGAATCGAGCTGCCGTTACCGCTGCAGCCGATGATTGTCACGAAGGGTTTCGTCGCCGTCGACGGCGTCAGCCTGACGGTTGCGATCGCAAACGGTAACTGGTTTGAAGTAGCGCTCGTTCCGGAGACGCTCGCGCGCACGACCTTGAAATCGCGTGCGCAAGGAAGCCGCGTCAATCTCGAAGTGGATCCCTTAGCTAGGTATGCCAGGGGCATGTAGGCGTGCGGGTCTTTGAAGCGCGGTTGCAGGTTCAGTGGGCTGACGTGGACGTCGCCGGCATCATGTATTTTGCGGCATACTCGCGGTTCGCCGAGTACGCCGAGATGCAGCTCTTCGCCGACTTGGGCTTCCCTTACGAAAGCGTCTTTACCGAGTACGGCTTCTGGCTGCCGCGCATTCACGTCGAGGCAAAGTATCGCGCACCCGCACTGATGAGCGACTGGCTGACGATGCGTACGCACGTTGAACGAGTCGGTGACTCAAGTTTGCGCTGGAAGACGGTCTTCGTCAACGAGCGCAGTGGCGACCCGGGTGCGGAAATCAATGTGATCGTCGTGGCAATAGACGCGGAGACGAAGAAGAGCCGGCCGATTCCCGAGCCGCTGCGCACGGCGTTGCTCGCTTGCGTGTAGCAATGCTCGTCGCGCCGCGGCAGATCGAGCTGCGCGACGAACCCGCGCCGCCGCCCGACGTGGGCGGCATCGTCGTGCGCGTCCGCGCCGCGCTGACCGACGGAACCGATCTGAAGACCTATCGCCGAGGGCATCCCAAGATGCCGATGCCGACCCGCTTCGGTCACGAGTTTTCGGGCGACGTCGCGGCGGTCGGAACGGGCGTCGGCTCGTTTGCGCCCGGCGATCCGATCATGTGCGTGCACACCGCGCCGTGCGGCGAGTGTTTTTGGTGCGGTCACGGCCAGGAAGAACTCTGCGAGCAGTTGATGCCCGCGATGCTGCTGGGTGCGTACTCGGATCTCATCGCCGTTCCCAGGCGCGTCGTGGCACGCAACTGCTTCATCAAACCGGGCCACGTGAGCTACGCCGACGCGGCCTTTCTCGAACCGCTCGCCTGCGTCGTTCACTCGATCGCTGCGCTCGCACCCGATCCGGATTCGACGGTCGCGATCGTCGGCAACGGCGGCTTCGGCATTTTGCATGCGCTCATGCTGCGTCGTCAGGGGGTCGAAGCGTTGCTCTTCGGCAGAAACCCGGAGCGGCTCGAGCTCGCGCGCGCGCTCGGATTGCAAAGCCTGGATTCACGGGTCGTGCCGATCCGCGATGCAATACTCGAACGAACGAAGGGGCGGGGCGCCGATGCGGTGATCGAGTGCACCGGTACCGTCGAGATGTGGGAGAGCGCGCCGTCGTTCGTACGGCGCGGCGGACGGGTCTCGTTCTTTGCAGGCCTCCCGGCCGACGCGCGTGTCTCGTTTCTCGCGGCGCGGCTGCACTACGACGAAGTGCAGCTGATCGCGCCCTTTCACTTTTCGCCCGTCGACGTGCGCGTAGCCCGCGACGCAATCACCGCGCATCAGCTTCCACTTTCGCGCCTGATCTCGGACGTCTATTCGCTTGACGACCTTGCCGTCGCATTCGGCAAGCTTGATGCGGGCGAGGGACTCAAGGTTTTGATAGAGCCATGAGCGCGCGGACGATGCGGGCGGCGGTGCTCTACGACGTAAACGACGTGCGAATCGAGCAGCGCGCGATTCCTGTGCTTCGCGAGGGCGAGTTGCTCGTTCGCACGATGGCGAGCGGGATCTGCAGCGGCGACGTCATGGCATGGTACATCCGGCGAAAGGCCCCGCTCGTGCTCGGTCACGAGCCGGCGGGCGTCGTCGCCGAGACCTGCGGTGAGGTCGGCT
The DNA here is from genome assembly GCA_049695635.1 of Candidatus Cybelea sp. Classification (GTDB taxonomy): domain Bacteria; phylum Vulcanimicrobiota; class Vulcanimicrobiia; order Vulcanimicrobiales; family Vulcanimicrobiaceae; genus Cybelea. The sequence goes on from JBAVSO010000216.1 coordinate 3,098, forward strand.
TCTCCGTCGGCGACCGAGTCTTCGTTCACCATCATGCACCGTGTTTTGAGTGCAGAGCCTGCGCGCGCGGAGAATACGTGCAGTGTGCGACGTGGCGCGCGAGCAAGATCGATCCCGGCGGCATTGCGCAATACTTTCGTGTCGCGCGCGAAAATCAGCGAGACACTCTCGCGCTTCCTGCGGGCGTCGGCTTCCCCGACGCATCGCTGATCGAACCCCTCGCTTGCGTCGTCAAGTCGCTTCGGCGCAGCGGCCTGCGCGCCGGCGAGCGCATCTACGTGATCGGCCTCGGCGTCATGGGGCTGCTCCACGTCCTTGCGGCCGGAGCGTTGGGCGCCGCGGTTTATGCGAGCGACTTCATCGCCGGGCGTCGTGCGATCGCTGAAGGCAACGGTGCCGTCGCTTTTCATCCCGACGATGCGCGCCGTGTGCTCGGCGATGGCGCGGACGTCGTTATCTGCGGTCCCGGCACCTCGCAAGCGATGCACGGCGCAATCGCGGCTGCCGCACCGGCAGGGACGATCGTGATGTTCACTCCGTTTCCGCCGGAGGTTCCGATTGCAGTCGATCCCGAGGGTTTCTATTTCCGCGACCTGCGGCTCGTCGCCAGCTACTCGTGCGGGCCCGACGACACGCGCGCCGCGCTCGAGCTGATCGCGAAGGGAATCGTCACAGCCGAAAAGCTCGGCGCCACGCTCGTTTCGCTTGACGACGTCCCGCGCGCCTATCGCGAGCTTGCCGAGTCACGGATCGTCAAACCGATCGTCACCTTCGGTTAGCTTTCGGCGTAGATCGGCGGCGCCGGTTCCGGAATCGGCAGAACGACGTCGTCGGCGTGAGACGTTACGCGCCAGGCGATCGCGAGCGACACGGCATAAAAGAACGCCGCTAAAAACCACGGCGCGCCGATGAGCCCGAGCGATTTCCAGGGACCCGCGAACAGCGCGAAGACCAGCGTAAAGAGCGATGGACCGATCAGCATCGAGATGCCGCGAACCGATCCAAGCGCACCCTGCAGCTCACCTTGCTCGGCGGCACTGACGCGGCGAGTCATCAGCGCCTGCGACGATGCTTGATACATCGGCAACGCAATGATGACCGCAGCGACCAGGAAGACGATTCCGTTATTCGCACCCAGCAGCAGAAGACCGATGATGGCGACGATCAGGCTTGCGAGTAGCGTACGGCGCTCGCCGAGCCGCTTTACGACCGGTCCGACCATCGTCGCTTGATTGACGGCAGCGACTATTCCGACGAGCGCGAGCGTCAAGCCGATGCTTCCCGTGCTCCAGCCAAAGGCCGCGATGCAGTAGATCACCCAGACGTTCGGAAAGACTTCATGCCCGACGTAAGTGATGAAGTTCACCCACGTCAAGCCCCAGAGCTCGTGATGCGAGCGGAGCAACCGCAGCGAGCCGACCGGATTGGCTCGCCTCCATTCGAGCCGCGGCGTGCGGCGCTCGCGCGCAAGCGATTCCGGCAGAACGAAGAGCCCGTAAAGCGTATTGAGCAAGGCGAAGCCGGCGGCCACCCAAAAAGTGAAGCGTGGGTTGACGTTTCCGACCAGGCCGCCGATCGCCGGACCGAGCACGAAACCGAGTCCAAAAGCGCTCCCGATCATCCCGAAGGCGGCGGCCCGCTTCTCAGGCGGAGTAACGTCGGCAATGTAGGCGCTCGCAGCGCTCATGTTCGACGAGGCGATTCCGGAGAGAACGCGGCCGGCGAAGAGCCACGATAGGTTGGGTGCCAACGCCATGATCGCGTAGTCAACGACCGTGACCGCGTTCGACACGAGGATAACCGGCCGCCGGCCGACCCGATCCGAGAGCATCCCAAGCAGCGGCGAGCAGAAGAACTGCATGAGCGCCCAGGCCGTTGCGAAGAGCCCGATGATTTCGGCGGCGTTGGCGTAGTTATTTCCGACAAAGCCTGCGATCAGTTTCGGCAGTACCGGTCCGATCATGCCAAAAGTGAGCATGTCGATGAGCACGGTGATGAAGATGAAGATGGTGGCTGCGCGGGGCGCAGCGTTAGCCTGCATCTTTAACTCCCTTTGTCGCGGACGGTCCCTCGTAGAGCAGGGAGAGCCAGAGTTCGACCGCGCGGTCGATGCGCGCTCGGTCGTGGGTTGCCAATAGATCGAGCAGAAAACCTCGAAACCCCGCGACTAGGAGCGTCCCGAGCGCGCGCGACTCTGCACGAGTGTAACCGGGAAGCGTCGTGCAGGCTTCGAGCGCGTCGAGCCATTCGTTGACGGAGTTGTCGAGGAAC
>JBAVSO010000217.1:0-21079 GCA_049695635.1 Candidatus Cybelea sp.
CTCGTGGGCACGGCTGGGGGTTGATATTTGGACTCACAAGATCGGTGGCTTGACGGAGAGCGACTTCATCTTCGCGGCCAAATGCGACGTCTTGGCCGGCTCGGCGTTGCGGCGCTCGTGACTCTGCTTCGGCAGCGTTAAAAGAGCGAATCGAGGTTTACGAGGCGCGGGATGCGCCCGATGTTTTGGTTTGCTGCCCGCAACGTGACCGGCACTCCTATGCCAGAAAGAGGAGACCGGCTTACACCGATCTCCCCTTCCCCTCGCTACACGGGCCTTGGCAAGTCCGTGAAGCGCCTTAATATTACGACAACCATCCCTTGGGGCTTTCTTGGAGATCGTCCCGGGCGGCACAAAAAATCCCGGATTGGCGCAAAGCATAAAAAAGAGGACCGCCCAAGCGAATGATCCTCGCTCTCTTGCTAGCACCTCGCTTTGGAACTAAAAGGGAGCGCGGCCGCGTTCGGGGCCCGCTTCAGGCCAGCCTTGCGGATCGCTACCGTGCGGCCGATTTTTTGTGCAGCTGCCCAGTTTTACGCGCAAAGCCTAGGGCGGCAGGTGATTTAGGGTTGCCTAACAATACCGTGAGGCGTGCTTAAATGGAGCTTGCCTTGGTTGCTTCCCCCGCTTCTTCTGCTCTGCCCCAGCGCTGCGCCGGCGATTCCGCTCTTCGCGCACGAATACGGCGTGACGTGCGAGAAGTGCCACACCGTAATTCCGCACCTCAACGAGTTCGGCGCCGCATTTTTAGCAAACGGCGAGCGCTTTCCGGGCATCTCGTCAGGGCCGGCGGTCCCGTTCTCGGCCAAGGCCAATCTCGTGGATTCCAGCGAGTATCAGGGCGACGGACCCGACGGTCAGGGACTGCCCAAAGCGATCGTGGATGAGATCGAAGCATTCTCGTCGGCGACGATCGGCTCGAGAGCAAACTATTTTGTCGAGCAGTACATCGTTGACGGCGGCGAGCCGGGATTGCTCCGCGACGCGTGGATCAGCGAACGCGTCAATCCTTGGGAAGCAAAGATTCCGGTCTTCGTGCAAGGCGGGCAGTTCACGCTTCCGTTGCCGGTGGACCCGGAAACGTTTCGCGATACCTATCAGGGATACACGCCGTACGAACAGACCGTCGGTGCAAATCCGTTCAACTTTTTCGACCCCGCGATGGGAGCGCGGGTCAGCGTCGGCAGTGCATTGCGCGGCTTCAACGTGCAGCTCTTCGCCGGGCCGGGGTATACACGTCAAAGCGGGCTCGCGCCGACAGGCGTCGACACCGGAATTTACCTGCAAAACGCGATGGGTCCGTTCACGCTCAGCGCGTTTCGCTATGACGGATTGCGGCCGATTGCAGGCCAACCATACGACCGATTCGAGCGAACCGGCTTCGGGTTTACCTACGGGCAGTGGAGCCGCTTTTCAAGCGAAGCCGTTTTTATTACCGGCTGGGATTCCAATTGCGCGACCCCTCCGCTCGCCGGCTGTCGCTCGAGCGGCGGCTTCGAACAGCTTCGGTACGCGTTTGATCGCCGGCTCTTCGCCGAGGCGCGTTACGAGGGCACGTACGACCCGATCACCGGTTTCGCGCGCGACGGAGTCGTGTTGCTCGGTTACGGGGCGACGGAGAACAGCCGCATCACGATTGAAGACGTGATCTCGCATATTCCGGAGACGAGCCACACGATGAACGCGCAGTTCACGATAGCGTATTGATGCCCGTGAAGATTGTAATCTCGCTCATGTCGCTGATTGCGACGCTTGCCGCAGCAGCGCCGGCGGCGCGCGCGATCGATCCGGCCCATTCCCATGCGCAGTTTAGCGTATCGCACATTTGGGTCGAGCGAGTGACCGGAACCGTTCCAATCCTAAGCGGTTCGGTGACGCTGGCCGAAGGCTCGGTCATTCCGACCGAGGTGACCGCGGTGCTCGACGCGACTCGACTAGTTACCGACGAGCCGGACCGCGATCGCGCCCTCAAGTCGCCCGACTTCTTCGACACCGACAAGTTTGCGCAATGGACGTTTACGAGCACGAAGGTCGTACCCGGGAGCGCTCGCGCGTTCGAAATGGACGGGAATCTTACGATTCACGGCGTTATGCGGCCCGAGCACTTGAACGTAACTGTCGGCGGCACGGCAGCCAATCCCGTCTACCACGCCACCACGCAGATCGACCGGCACGCCTTTGGAATGGCGGTGACGCGACTCGACCCGACGATCGGAGGCACCGTCGACGTAACGCTCGACATTGCTTTGCGCTGATAGCGAGCTTACCACCAACTCTCGGCTGCGATGGGTGCCTCTTTCGACGATCGGAGCGCCGAGGTCAGCGCGCCGATCGTCGCGTGGCTTACAACGGTAAGGGCGGCGGGCACGCGCTGCCAACGCGCTTGCAGATAGCTACGCCGCTGTAGTGACCGCCCTGAGCAAATGGCGATCCCTTCACCCGCTTCAACGCGCCGCTGGTCTTGTCAATCGCGTAGGCGAAGATATTGCCCGTTGTAAAGTAGTTGGTGCCGAAGTTGGCGACGTAGACGAAGCTGCCCGTCGAATCGACGGCGATATTCTGGGGATTAATGCCCGTCGCAAAGGGCGATCCCGGTACCGGCTTCAGGGCGCCGCTGGTCGCGTCGATCGTGAAAGCGGAAACGTTCAGCGACCCTAAGTTAACTTCGTACAGAAACTTACCGGTCGGATCGACTATCACGGCATAGGGCTCACCGCCCGTTTTAAACGGGGACTTTGGAACCGGCTTAAGCGCGCCGCTCTTCGCATTGATGGAATAGGCGGAGATGTCGTTGGAACCGAGATTGGTAACGTAGACGAACTTGTCGCTTGGATCGACCGTCATCCAACTGGGCTCGGTGCCCGCGGCAAACGGCGAGCCGGCGACCGGCGTCAGCGCGCCGGTGCTCGCGTTGACGGTAAAGGCCGCTACTTCGCCGGCGCCGCTCGCATTGTAAGATGGCACGTAGGCGAACTTGCCTTTGAGGTCGAGTCCGACCCAAAGGGCGGGGCCGTTTACCGTAAATGGTGAGCCCGCAACCGGCGTCAGCACGCCGGTGCTCGAACTGATAGCATAGCCGTAGACGTTGTCCGACCCAAAGTTGGCAACATAGACAAACTTACCCTTAGGATCGGTCGTCGCGCCGTCGGGCTCGGTACCAGCGGCGAACGGCGAGCCCGAAACGGGCGTCAGTTTACCGCTGCTCGCGTCGATGGTAAACGCGTACACGTCGTTCGAGCCATAGTCGGCCACATAGGCGAACTTTCCGGTCGGATCGATCGTTACCGGCTGCGTGCCACCACCCGCCACCGTCGCCGTCAACCCCAGCGATTTTAACGCCCCGCTTTTTGCGTCAACGGCATAGGTGTCAACGTCGCCGGTATTCCAGTCCGAGATGTACGCGTATTGCCCGCTTGCGGCGGCCGCCGCACCTTGCGTCCGCCATATTTGCGAACCGGGCGCGGCAGCTGAAGGCGTTACCCCTCCTGAGGAGCCGGAACACGCGGCGAGAATCAGCACGAGTCCGAGCGCTGAGAGAGTTGGGGCGACAAAACGTGTCTGCAGCATGGAAAACCTGTCGACTCTTGAGCCCGCGAGAGGGCGCTATTTGCCGAACGCGCGCGAGCCCAAAAACACGCTCGGCAGGGCGTACGGGCTTTGTCAGGTGCAAAGCTTCGCGGGCGACGTAAAAGTGCCGCTCATCGAATAGACGTCGTCGGCGCCGTAGTCGGCGAACTTCGTCTGTTGAGTGAACCAGTTGAAGTAAACGAGTTCCTGCGGGTGGTACGTGAAGCCCTTGAGCGTGATGCCCTTGCCGCCGTCGTAATCGGTGCCGGTCAATGGGTCACCGACTTCAAGGTTGTTCTGACAGTTTGGCTGCTGGCCGATGTGCCCCCACGGCGGCACCAAGTCGTCGCCGAACGGATCGTTGATCGCTTCGCCGAACTCGTGAGCAGCAATGCTGACGTCCTGAATGCCTTCGTCCGAGAAGGCACCCTCGTTACTCATCGTGATCACGCCGGCGATTCCGTTCTGGCCTTTGTTGTTCTGATAGAACGTGTGGTAGCCGCCGAAAATAAACGTCGAGCTCGTCTGAAAGACGTCCCAGAGCAGCACGATCGAAACTTGCTTGACGTTCCATTTCGCCGTACTGATTTGACTCGAGAGCCAGTTGACGTCTACCAAGCCGATGTCGCCGTTGCAGAAGCCGGCTATCGTTTTTGTGGATCCCTCGCTGGCCGGCACCGATAGGCTAATGACTTTTGGCTTACCCGTATCTTGTAGGTTGAGGGCGTAGTTCTTATCGTCCTTGACGAACTTGTACCATTCGCCGACGGACTGCGCATCTTCGTACTGGATCTTGCCGAGTTTGACTTTGCCGTTCACGATCGGGGTAGCATTGTAGAGTGGGGAGTCGGTCAAGCGCGTGTATGGTGAAACCGAGTCGCAACTCGGGTTTATAGCCGTCGGATCGAAGACATCGCCGTTGGAGAACTTCAGTTTGTACGCGTAGATTTGCGTCGTCAACATGGTACTTCCTGCCGTCTTCTTCGGATGCATCCCAACCATCTGGTAACAGTAGGTATTCGAACCGTCTTTGAACGAGCTCGTCCAATTCGGCACCGATAGCTGCGGCGAGGAGCAGTTGCCGTCGGCATTCGGGCGGCTGTAACCGTTCGGATTTGAGACATACCCAAGGCGAAACACCAGTTGCGGATAGCCCTTTAGCGTGATCGGCCTATACGTCTGCTCTGCCATCAGCGCGTTGTGGGTTAATATTTGGGAGCCGGGAGCAACGGCCGAAGGCGTTATCTGTCCTGACGAGCCGGAACACGCGGCGAGAAAGATCGTCATTCCGAGCGCCGAGAGGGTTGGGACGACAAAACGTGTTTGCAGCATGGAACACCTGTCGACTCTTGAGCCCGCGAGTGGACCATATTCCGTCGAACGCGCGCGAGCCCAAGAAACACGTTCGATGGGCATCCGCCGGGTAGCAGGTGAGCGGCCGGGCGCCCGCTCCCAAATCATACTACCGGCGCGGCTATTTGCAAGGTCTGAGTGCCGGGCTATTTGGGGCCGTTTTCAGTTGCGGCATTGAGGGGCGAATAACGATGGCCGTTTGCGTTGCGTTGTCCCAGAGGGCGCGATCCACGTAGGGGCTCGTCAGCCACGCAAACGCCCCGGCGATCTCTTCGCGCGTCGCGCCGCTGGTTGCGCCGGCGGCGGCGAGCCGCTGGTCGAGCAGCGTGAGCGCGACGTCGGCCGTGAAGCGCGGCAGCGACCCGTCACGACCGATGCTGCGAGCCATCCGCTGTTGCTCCAACGCAGTCTCGACGATCAACGAGGCAATGACACGCAGTCGTTTGGCGGAACCGTGAACCACCGCCCAGGCGAAATCGTCGAGCGGATCGGCCGCAAAGCCCGGCGCGAAGAAGCCCTGCATTCGCGAGCAATCGAGACCGAGCGTGGCGGCGCGCAGGAGATCGTCAACGCTCCAGGCCGCAACGCCGTGCGTGCGAAGTTCCGAGATGAAGGTGACCTCGGCGTCGAACGAAGGCGCGACCAGCACGCAGTAATCCGCACTATACGCCTCGCGATACTTCGCCGTCTCGGCGGCGGCGCTGGAGCGCGAAATGGTGTCGTCGCGTCCGAGCTTGCACTCCAGCATGACGCGGTAGCCGAGCTCGCCGAGCAGCGCATCGGCGTAGCCGTCGGGAGCATCATTTCCGCCGACATGCGTCGCACTAAAGCCAAAGAGCTCGAACGTCGCGCAAACGGCGCGCTCCAAGGCCGCAGAGTCGGTTCCGACAGCCGCCGTCTGCAGCGCGGCGATTGTCGCGGCCGCGCTCGGTGGAGGCTGCGCGGGAATCGCGAGCGGCGGCAGGCCGGTGGTATCGATCGCGGGCCAGTCGTCTACAGGCCGGTTGAGCCGGAAGCGACGGTCGGCCTCTTCGATGATGAGCGGCTTACGTCCACGGCCCAGCGTGCGCTCGACGTACTGCGAAAGCGCGGTGTAGACGTGTTTTCGCGTTTGCGCGCCATCGAAAAGCCGGCGGCGTTGACCTTCAGCTAGGATTTCGTCGGCCGATCGCGGCTTGCCATCGGCGAGGATCGAGAGAGCCGCGTCGAGGAGCGGACTCGGCGGGGCCAGCACCGGAGTATTCATGTCCGTATAGGTGCCCTGCGGTTACCGCAATGAGACGGCAGCATGTCTCACTTTGGGTCGCCGCCGGGCACTGTGCGGACATGGCAACAGCGAGCGACGCGGCCCTGATGCCGCAAGTCCTGCAGCATTACCGCTTGGTGGCAGCGCTAATCGAGGCGTCGTTTGCGGAGACGCCGATCGTCTTCGTCAACTACCCCGGCGGCGTCGATAAAGACGGCATCTATCACGCCACAAGCGTTCCACTGCGCGCGAACAAGCTGTTGTGGTTAATCCATGCCGAGTACGCGATCGAGTTTTATACGTGGGCGCCCGCGCTGCTCGACGTCGACAGGCTTCGTTTCGGCCGTATTCTGCTCGAGGCACCGCCGGGAGTGGCGTTCGAGCGCGTCAAGCTCGCGGCGCTCATGATGCGCGCGCTGCTCTTCGACGTCGCGAAGCTCGAAGCGGTGCCACTGCTCGACGGCGGGACCGGCATCGCGTTGTGGGTCCCGTTCGCCGACGCCCCGAAAGCGCCCGCACTGCGAACTTGGCTGCACGCACTTTGCAAGCGCGCCGTCGCACTGCACCCCGAGCTGGTGTCGACGGGATTCAACACGCACCACGACGATCGGGTGCACCTGCACGTGTCGAGCAACGCCGCCTACCACTACAGTGCGGTGCCGTATAGCCTGCGTGCGCAAGGGCTGACGGTTTGTACACCCGTGCGCTGGGCCGAACTTGGCTCGCTCGCCGGCGCGGACGCCTTCCGTTACGATGCCATCGCCGCGCGTCTCGAAGCAGCCGGTGACGTATTTGCGATCGAGGTTAAGGTTATTGCCGCACAAAGGTTTGCTAGCGCTCCGGTCTTTACGGGGTGAGCGGAGGCCGCGAATCCATATGCTGAGCTTCGGCGAACGGGAGCTCGGAGTCAGTGCTTCATAGCTAGCCGGGGGTTCCCGGGGGATATTACGGAAAGGCTTCAGCAGCTCCGGTTTCGTTGCTTTCGAGGTAGTGCGTCATCCGCTCGATGCGGTAACCATCACCCTGGGTTAGGAGCTAAGGCCTTTCAAAACAAGGCCCTCCCTTAGCGCCATGCCAGCGAAGCTCCGCGGGGCGACGCGATCGCGCGAAGACCTTTGAAAAGAGGTCGCTGTGCCGCGCTGCGAGGTGCTGTGCTGGTGATGCGCATAGGCGCCCGCAAAACGAGCCTCGGCGGGAACCGGCGCTAACAGGCATTTCATCAAGTCTACAAATTACGCTCGATCGCGTCGAGGTCGAAGTTCGCAACTAAGCCGCCCTTCGCTTTACGCTCGTAACGGAAGCCATTTGCATAGGCGCGGGTAATCGCTTCGTTGGCGAATGCTTCAAGCGCGGCGTACGAAAAAAACAACCGTTGACCGAGAACTTGGGACAAGACCGATGCCGGACGCTGCAGCTCAGTGACGCGGCGCCTCGCGGGCTGCTCATCTCCGGACGCGTCGGGTGTCGGCCCTGCGCCACACTAAAGGTCCCCAAACGTCCCCGCCCTCTTTATAGGCGGTATGAAAACCGCCGCGAGAACCCCTCTGCAAGTTCCCTACGGGCTCGTAGGGCTTGGCGCTCTGGCCGCCAAGTCAGTGCGCGCGAGATCGATCTGGTCGATCACTTTGTCCGCATAGTTGGCGTTAGGGTTGAAGGGAAAGATCCCGAGCGCAGGTACCGATAGGGTCACGATCTGCGCATACGCTTCGGCGTCGCCACCGAGCGCCGCTTGCACCAACTCTTGGTGGTGCGGATCGGGCGATGCCTGGAGCTTGTGAAACTTCGACTCGATGTTGTGAACGAACGCAGCTGCGGCCGAATCCAAGCTCGCGTATGCGGGGCGCTTCGCGCGCATCACCACGAACAAGCTGGTCTCCCCTCGATCAATCTGCTCCTGAATCGTGCCGAAGCCTCCAACCGTCCAGTCCTTGTACGCGCTCGGGTTCTTATCGTACTCCGCTCGCGAAACCTTCCAGGAGATCCATGCGTATACGAACGATGCGCTCCCGCCCTCGACGCCTGCGAAATTGTAGTTAATGATGCTCTTGCCCTGCTGCTCCAACCAGGAATGGCCGACGAGCATCACCCTAAGCTCGTGCGACAGGCTCGGTGCTACGCGGGTGATTGCGTCGTAGATCTGACCCTTCTCGAGAGTCGTCTGGCTGAACTTCTGTTCGCCGACGGGATCGGCCGCCGGAGGGTTCGTCACCCAGTGGTCGGTTAGCAAAGCCAGCTGGGCCTTGGGCCCGACACGGCGATTGTCGATGGCCCCCTGATGGAGGCTCGCGACCTCAGCCGGGGCAAGCCCTTTGAGCCGGGCAAGGATATCCTCTCGGTTGTAGCCGTTGAGCCACTCCGCAGCGACTTGTGGCAGGGCCGTCAGCGATTCGCGGAACTTGGACGCAACTAAGGCCGTCAGCGTGCCCCAGATGGCCTCGTCCTGGCGCGCCCGATCCTGCTCCTCAGGAGTCAACCCGTTCCAGTCGGCGCTCACAGTCGCAATGTCGCCACTGGGCAGATCGGTGTGCAGCTTGTCGAGCGCCGGACTCGTCGCCCCCGTGCTCGATTGCGTAGATGCTTGGTCCGGTGTAGAGGCCGCCGGACCTGGCTCAGGCGCTCCCGCAGGCAGGCCTGCATCTGCGGGATCTTCGTCGCGTTGTATCATCGCGCGCCCAATAGTAGAGCTGATGCCGGGCGGCTCGATGTTATCGCCCGGCAAACGCTGGATCGTGCGGTGCGCGGTGCCAAGGTGCGGACCGATTGCGGCGGACGGGGCGGCTTGGTTTTCGGCGCCAAGGCTGGGTGCTGACCCTTGCTGGGCAACATGAGCCAGCTCATGTCCCGTTAAGCGGTTCTTATCGGGGGCGTTGCCGGCTGAATAAAAAATGTGCGAGCGGTAAGTGAAGCCTTGTGCACCTAGTTTCCGGTTCGCTTGGGCCGCTTCGCCATCGGTATGAACGCGAACCTGGCTGAAATCCCGCCCAAACTGAGGCTCGAAGAAGGCGCGATACGAAACATCGAGCGGTTGCCCCGGCGAGAGAAGCGCGCTCTTCACGTCGTCTGGAGCTTCGTCCCCCGCGGCCCTGCAGGGGCCAGCCGGCTTGGTCTGGAGCTGCTGGATTTCCTTCTCATCCTCGCAGGCTTCAGATTTCCGGCGCACGGGCTCCAGAGCCGGCGATGCAGAGCTTTCAGAGTTCTGCGACGACATCACCTGGTCGGCAATTCGGTCCGCCTCATGTTCAAGCGGGTCGTCGGCAGCCCCAATCGCGAGCTTCGCCTGAATGATGTGTGGCAAAGCAAGCCCGGCCATAGGGAGCGAGCTCCGTCGTTCATGTGCCTGTGCAAACGAGGAAGGTGGGACGTGTCTGAGACCTTTTTCTTTGGGCTTCGCGACCGAGGGGGCAAACACTAACCGTTACTCCTTTGCGGACCGACGGGGCCCTAGGCGAGAGGCTACGATTATACTAAGGTTGTCTTAGCAACCCACTCTTCCAAAGCTCTTCATTCGCTCTCTCGACGACCATGGCCAACCCGATCGGCACACGCCCTTGACGTATCCCTACTCCTCGTTATGCGCTGCAGAACAGAAATAATCGCATCCCCCGCTATATTCCGTCGTGCCGTAGACCTTGCCGCCCACGCCGCGGGCATCGGCATGATTCGCGCCTCGGGACGGCTCAGCGGCCACCTCGCCGATCGTCGACCCGCATTGACCTAGCGCCGACCTAAGCTTAGAGCTGTTGCAAAGCTTGCCAGTGCCGCCTATGCGGTACGAGCTTCCCGCCGCGCACTCTTGAACCGGGGGACAAGCTCGCAGCCATAGCCTCAGCGATCACGCGCACCGGCAGGCGTTGCAGCTCCGGCAGAATATCACACCGGAAATCCACACCATCGGGTGATCCGTCTCTGCCTGAGTGCCCACGATAGCTTAGTTCAGCTGCGATTCCGTACTTTTGCCTGCATCCTCGGGCCGCTGGTTTGGGAGCAGCAGAAATTGCTGGACCAATTCTCTCGCATATCAGGTATTATATTCGCGCGTTTGCCAATCGCGCGCAAGAATCACGATGGTTATGGGCAGCCAGAGCAAGAGGAAGTAATAGTTATTAGATTGCGACGCTTTTGTTGCAATCATTACCCCGATAATCACTACTGCGACTTGAAGCGTTCCATAGAAACTTTGTGCACGACGGTAGGCATCGAGCCTCTTCGCGCGCCCATGCGCTGCAATATCCGCGTATATCTGTCTGCCCAGCTTTGGCCAGCCTGAATTCAGCCGAGTCGTGTCCGTTAGAGTCCGCGAGAGTCGAGTTTGAATCAGCTCGGCAAATCGCGGCCATTGATCGTCGTCCAAGCCGGCTTTTAACCACTCGTCATCCGATTTTCTGGACCTCTGCTTCTGGCCAGGTAAGTTGCGACAACCGCCCCGCGCCGCACGACTGATCGCTGCGCAGATGTGGCCAAGCGCGTACGAAATGATGGCTACAGCCACCGCGATGGTCGCATCGCCATACGGTAAGTCTTCAGTAAGGGGCCACAGCAAAGCATAGCTGATCAAGATCAAAGCACCTGGAACCAGGTATGCGACTAAATCGAACTGATCAAAGCTACCCACTACGTAACAGACTTTTGACCGGTGAGGGAGCGTCGCCTTCCAGACTCAAAACTAGTCGGGGTGCAGCTTGCGCAGAGCACTCCAATGCCGTTTGTGCGGCACAAGCTTCCCGCCCCGGACCTTCGAGCCATGCGAGAGGCTCGCGCCCATCGCCTCAGCGATCACGCGCACCGGCAGGCGTTGCAGCTTCGGCAGAATATCGCGCCGGAAATCCACGCTTTCGAGCGATCCATCGTCACGCCATGCGGCGATAGCTTTGCGCTGCTGCGAGGCAGTGGCGGCGCGGCAGCGTTGCGCTTCGGGCGTCGTAGTTGGATCGTAGCCGGCTGCGCGCATGGCAGCGATCTTCGCCGGCCCAGCGGCCTTGAAGCGCGGAATCGCGGCGCGCTGGATTGCCTTTACGCTCGCCGGGGAGGCACCGATCGCAGTGGACGCGCTTGCGAACCATTAGCTTAGCGCCGCAACTGCGACAGGCATTGCTCGCGGCTGAGATCGGCACCGAGCGCGAGACTTTTGGCGTTGATGACGCCGCGATCGGTCGTAGCCGCACCGAGACTCGCGCCCGTTTTGGTGAAGGCTTCGGCCCAATCGGCACGGTCACACCCAAGCCGCTCTTCGCCAGATACCCCACGTGCCGGGCGACGGCCTCAGCGTACGGCGTGACGAGCTTCGCCCACGTAGCCATCGTCGGCGCGAGTTCTTGCGTCAACGACGCTGCGAGTCGACACGCGCCGTCGCGCGTTTCGGCAAAGTCCTTGGCTGAGAAGGTTCGGGTGCGAGCGAGGTTGAGCACGAAGGCATCGACATGCGGCCGTACCGGCTCCATTACGTCGGCCGCGAGACTTTGTCTGTTCGCTGAATCTGCGTGGAAGAGCGCGAGGCCCGGGTCAAGGCCGCGAGCGATGAGCGCGAGTCGCGTTTCGACTTCAAGCAGCGTATACAGGTAGTTCAGCATTGCATTCAGCGGATTCGCGGCGTTGCGAGGCCCGAGGGTCAATGGTGATCGTCGCATGCCAAAGCTGCGCCAATGATCCGGCACGCGATCGCGGCGCGCGAATTCTATCGGCACATCGGCCCACGCATCCCAATACGCTTCGGCGGCTTTGCCTTCGGCGATCAAAGCGACGTCGAGGCGATCCGTGCGATTGAGTAGCGTGAGGGCCTCGCGGACGGCGGCGGTACCACCCAAGCCAAATGAATCGGGCTGCCGTTCGGAAAGCACTTTATATGGCGGTAGTCGCATCCACCAAGTGCAACCCGATTATTGCCTCATTCTATAAACGCTTGAGAGCTGCCGGGAAAAAACCTAAAGTGGCGATCGTGGCCTGCATGCGCAAGCTCTTAACGATCCTCAATAGCATGGCCCGCTCAGGGGAAGCCTGGCGCAGCTGCACCTAAATTTCCCGATACAGTTGCTCGTTTTGAAAGGCCTTGGCCATTAAGCTCTAGCGCGTTACTCGACGCGATACCGTGCGACGCGCTCGCGCCAGGCGTCGTATCGATCGCGCCCGCTGCGATCGACGAACCACGCCTCAGCTTGATCGTAGAGCTTTTCGAAATTCTCCCACATCCGGGGATGGATTGTGCGCCGCTGGATCTCGACAACTGGAGCGAGGTGCTCCCAGGCGACCAAGACCGGCACGGCGGCCATATTGACGATCACTTCACGATCGAGAAGACCTTCTTGCACGTGGGAGCCGATCGTCTCAAAGGTCCTTAGCACAAACTGCTCGTGATGAACCGTGCTGGGATTTTGCGTCCAGATGATGCCGAGCTCGACTTCCCTTCGAAAGACGGGATCTTCGAGGCATTCGGCCAGCTGCGTTGCGACGAAGTGGCGCGCCTCGACGTACGCCGGGCTGCTCAGGTCGCCGAAAATCTTCAGAGCGCCGTCGAGTTGCGTCGCACGTCGGAGCTGATCAAGCTGGACCCGCGTAAGTTTGAGTTGATGGAAGCCGAAGAGCGCGGTGACGGCGACTACGACTGCGGTCAGCACCGTACCCAGGGCAGAGACGGCGTTCCAGTCGACAGCTGAAGCCATGCGCCGAAGCTGTTTAGCCCACGCCATGCGGGTTCCCCGGCGCCTGGGAGGGGCGCCTCGTTTTGCGGCCTTAGCTCCTATGGATCCGCGCAGTGAGAACGAGCCCGCGCGAAATGAGCCGCTCCACCGGCGCGAGGGCTGCGAGCCGAATCGGCGTCTCCGCAAAGCGGGGCTCGAACCCGCCCCTCCGCGCGGCAAGGAACGGCTTTGAGCTAATAAGAAGTGAGCGCTGCTTTAGTTACTCTTTGAGCGAGGTGCTACGATGTTTTGCACGTCCTGCGGTGCATCCGTTTCTGACGATCACACTTTCTGCTCCGGCTGCGGCCAACCAATCCAGCAGCCGTTGGCGACTCCAAGGCGGGAACGCATGGAAGTGATCGAGGCTCACCGGGTGCCGTCGGCGCAGACGAAGCACGATGCTCCGCCGACGACGGAGTACCGGCCGACGCAACCTCCGCCTCCCCCGCCATCGCAACACCCTGTCGCGTCGCCGGTCTATGTGACGCAGCAGGTGCAAGTTGCCTCACCGATGCCCGTGCGGCCACCCAAGAGCGTCGGAACGGCCGTCTTACTAGCCGTGCTCTTTGGCCCGTTTGGCTTGTTCTACGCAAGCGTCGTGGGCGGCATCGTCATGCTTATCGGCGGCGTCATCGCAGTTGCCGCGACCTCAGGTGTTGCGGCCCCGCTCGTTTGGATTGGATGCCCCGTTTGGGCGTACCTCGCAGCGAGCAACCACAACGCCGCCGCTCTTGCTAGCAACGTATCGCCCACACAGATCAATCGCTACTAGATTTAGGTACTACAGATTCGATAAGAGCTAAGGGCTTTCAAAACAAGGCCCCCTTGACAGATCCCGCGGGCTCGTTCTCACTGCGCGGATCCGTAGGAGCTAAGCGCTTTGAAATGAGGCTCCCCGCCGGCGCGTCGATCCGGAGGACCTAAGGCCTTTTAAAACAAGGCCCCTGTGCCGGGCGCGGCTTGCGGTGCGGCTCAGCCGACCGCGCTAGGACCTTTCAAAAAGAACTTTCCCTCTACGGGCGCGGGCTGGAGTAGGTGGGCCCGCACGACTTCGAGTTGGTCTTTTGCTAACACGCTCCGTCTGAGCGTACCTTGACAATGGCGGGGTAAGCGTTGGTAGCGTATGTTGCATTAGTGGTCTTGTTCATATGAATATCCGATTGGTTATTCATCGATGCGGGACCAAAATCCCAATTCCAGTGGTCGTCATTGTCGCTGTTACCCTTCCAGATGAAAAGCGTGGCGTCGTCAGCAGTCTTAGCTGAAACGGTCTCCCACCATTTGTCCTGGCTCGGTATCGCCACCGAGTGCGCGTGGTCCGTCACGACGGCTTCGATCCGCCCCTTGTTTAAACCCGGAACATCAGCTTTATTGTCAAAAAACACGGTCATATGGAGTGAACATGTGCCCGCGTTTTGATCAATAGTGCAGGATTTGGTTCCTTGGTCATCGGTCGTAACATTACAATATGCATATGATTGTTGGTTTGAAAGAGCAGGGGGAGATGTAGCGACAAGTAGGGTGGAAGTTACCAGTGCCAGACATATACTAGACCGGATAAGACGGGTCATAATAACCTCCAGTAGGGAAGAACTGCGAGTGCTTAACAGTTGCCACGTGGATTCATCCTACCACCCAAGCCACGACCTCGGAAGCCGGCTCGACCCACCGCTCCGCGGCCACCGCGCCGAATCGGCGCGCGCCCCTCGTCGCCGTGCACCTGGCTCCGCCCCCTCCCCCGGCGCCAGGAGGCGAGGCTCGCACTTGAGGGGAGCGACGCTGGGCCATGATAAGCACGCGAGGAGTACAGCGTCGACAATTCTGCTTGTAGTGAAAGAGCTGGCCTTGTCATGAATGCGTCATGATGAGTGCGCTCGGAATGCTTCCATCGGGGTTTCCATATTTGTAGTTAATTTTGCTCGTTCGTATAACTAATGCTGCATGGTCTATTCCACTTGATATGTTCAAGCACGCTGCGAACTTCAATCTGTGGAAATACTGAGCTAAATCATAAAGATGTGAAGCGGTGGACGCTATGATGTGCAGCGCAAAGCCATGATCAATGGCAACGACTATATGCTCGAGCGCGGTCCGCTGTTGTTCATCCGCATAAATCCCCACCTTGCCACCCGGTTCGATGATTAGAGGCCCGGATTGCATCGCTTGCTCGCAGCGGGATGTGCTAACTGCTTTTGCATAAACGATTGACGGCTGGCCATTGGAACCAATGCAAAGCACACCCTTCGCAAACTGCGCTGATCTATCCAGGGCAGACGCTAGGCGGCCGTTGTCTATGACCAAGCCCAATGACGCCGGTAGACTCAGCGAAGACCCAGTTGCGCCGCTTACGGCGAGAACAGGATCCGTGGCCTGCAAAACTTCAGTCAATGCATAGGTGCGATAGCCGCCAACCTTAATCCCACCGAACATGTCAACGACCCTAAGGGCGCGAGGCGTGGTTATCTTTATGTCGACCAGTTGCACGGTCCCATTTGCCGCAGCGAAACTTAAACCTTGTACGGACAGTCCGGCGTCAGATACGGATGGAACTGGCGCCATCGTTGTAATTCGCTGAGGTGTAGTTGCTTGCGCAAGCAAAATAGAATCATGGAAGCAGACTGGATCGGCCCTGCAGCCGACTTCTACGGCTGGCAATATGTTTGCGGGCGCGCCGGTCCAGGTTCCGAGGAACGCCACGAGCAGGATACTGGCCGCGAGTGGGCACGAGTGCCGTCGAATTATGCTTTGCGATCTCAAGATGCCACCATATCCTCTCACTGCCCTGACGTCGGGATTGGGCCCGTAACGACGACCAGGGCGTCGACGGTTATAAGAGCTTTTTCCCCAGCGTGAGCGAGCGTAGTAACCGATAATGCGTGCGCGTGGCCGGGATACTGCTCCAAACTAACGCTGTTGGGGCTTATCTTTTCGAATATAGGTTTGTTTCCATTGGGAAATGGGACCGTAAGCCTTGTCCCGGCGGGAAAAACTACCGGAATTGAATCAATTGTTACCTTGATCGGTATTCCACGAGCTACGCCGGTTGTTTTAGCTATTGTACTGTTGAGCAGAATTTCGGCTTCTTGGGTGGGGGCAAGAGTAAACAGGAGCGTCTGTGGAACTTCTCGAGTGGTTGAGTCGTTCGTGTAATCATCAAATACAAAAGTGCGGCCATAACCTACCGATAGATCCTTCGCCACTCGCTTCTCAATGTTGCCCGAAACATTGTAGACGTCGTTGATTAGCCAATCGAGAAATGTGTTCTTCGTAAAGAAAAAGATCGTTAATACAATCACAGTGAACATGGCAAGCACGACGCTTGCTGTTCCGAACGTGCGACGATCTATTAGCGCTAGGATATCCTTTAGGCCCATTTGAACCTCCAAGGAAAAGATGAGCAATCGGTTTCAAGATTACTTCTATCCGTCCGTGCTCTAAGCGTTCTGCGCTTATGAGCTTAACCCGCTCTACACTATTTTACCACCACCGCGCAATCACGGAAGCCCACTCGGGCCCGGGCTCTGTGGCCATCGCGCCAATCGCGGCCCCTCGTCGTTGTGCAAACTGGCTCCGGTCGAAGCCGCAGGCGAGCTCACCCCGTCCCGGGTGCCACCGACGGAGCCTAAATGGGCCACGACGAGGCGTCGATCCGGAGCACTTTCACCTGATCGCGCCGTACAAAACGGATCCGCGACAGTGGGAGAAGCTGCAATGGACCGACCAGTACTCCGCCAGGCGCTTTCGGATCACGGCGTCACGGCCGCACGGGTCACGGGGCAGCGCGCGCGTTAAGAGCTATGGCGACGTGCTGCGCGAGTACGAGTACCATCCCGAAGCCAAGTGCGCCGATTCAAGCGGAGCTCCATGCAAAAAGCAAACCATCGGACACCTGGGCCGACGCCACGTAGCTATCGATTCGATCACGTACATCGGCAAAGAGTCCAGCAAGCTCGAAGAGGTTGAGGAGCGAAGCCTCCTCAACCCAAGCGATGTGTACACCGAGTATCCCGATCCGCGGCGCGACGACTGGGCTACGAAGATTCTGCCGGAGCTCAAAGCCATGCCGTTGCGCGAGCTCATTGAGCGGACCGACGCTACCTTTCGAAACGGCCCCCTCCGCCGCGCTGCGAGCGAAGGTCGTAAATGCGAGGCATAGCTTCTATGAATGCGAGACTCAATGCGCCGTGCGATCTGCGCTGCGAACCGTCTAAACTGCTAAGCTCCAGGCGATCCTAGATGAGATGCGGCCTCGCGAGCGCGGGGGGCTTACGGCTCTAACGCGAAGACCGTCCCCCAACCGTAAACGTGGCAGCAAGTGTCGCGATTTCCCCCATGATGCGTCGTCCCGTACAGCATACCCTTGACGTTCGTCAAGGGCGCGGCGGGTGAGAAACCATCCGTGCTGCCGGCAAAACGATAAAGCACCGTTTCTTGACCGTCCGTGGTTACGCTGAAAACCGTTCCGCAGTTGCCATTAACTGTCCAACACGAGCCTGCACCCCCGCCCATCGTGGTTGTGCCGTACAGCACGCCGTTCACATCGATCAGATCGGCAGCCGGGAGCGCCCCATCGGTTCCATCGGCAAAGCGATATATTATCTTCTCGGTCCCCGTGGTGCTTACACTATAAACGGTTCCGCACCGTTGCCCGTCACACCCCGAGCCATTTTGGCCGCCGTCCTCCGTTGTGCCGTACAGCATACCATTCACGTTGATCAAGCCCGACTGCGGACCGTACCCGTCCGAGACGTCTTGGAACGCATGGAGCACCTTTTCGGCACCCGCCGGGGTGATGCGGTAAACGGTTCCACAAGCCCCACACTTACCGTTTTCCGACGTCGTACCGTAGAGCACGCCCTTGACGTCAATCAACTCCGCGACCGGGTAGGCTCCGTCGGAGTGACCGTTAAAACTGTGCAGAACCTTTTCTTCGCCGCTTGTAGTTACGCTGAAGACCGTTCCGCAGCCGACACCAAAGCATCCCGAACCGCCTTCGAAAGTCGTGCCGTAAAGTTTCCCTTTCACGTCGATCAAACCAGCGCGCGGATGTGCTCCGTCGGAGCCGCCCTTGAAAGCATACAGGACTTTTTCCGCACCCGAAGTGCTTATGCTATAAACGGTTCCCGCATTTGACGAGCCCCCACCCGCCGTTGTGCCGTAGAGTGTACCGTTCACGTTGATCAAGCCTGACTGCGGATCGCTCCCATCCGAGCCGCCGTGGAACCGATAAAGCACTTTGTGCACGCCACTCGCGCTGATGCTGTAAATGGTGCCGTACTTCAAACCACCCGCCGTGGTTGTACCGTACAGCGCGCCGTTTACGTAAAGCAATCCCGCAGCAGGGTACGTTCCGTACTTTTGAGGGCCAAAGCGGTATAACTCTTTGTACGAGGATTTAGCTCGCATCGGTAACGCCTGAGGCATTGCGCTTGGCGCGCCGACCGGCGGCTGCGATCCTCCGCACCCCGCGAGCAACGCTGCAGTGGCACAACTAATCATCGCACAATGGCTAAGATTCGCGCGTCTCATGCGTGATTTGCTCCTTGCATCTTGGACAGCAGCCTTGTGCAGTTACGGTGACAATGAGAAGACGGTTCCGCAGCCGGAGTGCCGGCTTCCAGTCTTGGGGCAGTTCGAACCGCCGCCGTAGGGCGTTGTCCCGTAAAGAGTGCCGTCGACGTCGATCATGGTCGAATCGGGCCGTGCCCCGTCGGAGCCGCCGTTGAAAACGTGAAGCACCGTCTCCTGGGCGGTCGCGGTAAGGCTGTAGACAACTCCACAGCCGATGTCGTAACACCCATAACCGTTGCCCCCAACCGGCGCGGTGCCGTACAAGACCCCGTTCACGTTTACCAAGCCTGCGGATGGCGCCGCTCCTCCGCCATAGTCGCTCGCCGGAGAGAAAGTGTAAAACACTTTCTCCTTGCCGCTTGTGGTAATGCTGTACACGATCCCGCAAGTATAACTAACCTCGTAACATAGCGCATAGCCGCCCGAAGGCGTTGTGCCGTAGAGCGTGCCGCGGACGTCGACCAATCCCGAGCTCGGCGTCGCGCCGTCCGGTGATCCGCTGAAGCTGTGCAGTACTTTCTCGGTACCGGTTGTGGTTACACTATAAACCGTCCCGCAGCCATCGTTGGAGCCGCATCCGCCGCCACCGTAGGTGGTCGTGCCGTACAGCGTGCCCTTCACGTCGATCAATCCCGCCTGTGGGTGCCCGCCATCGCTGTGTCCGGCGAAGTTGTAGATGATCTTCTCCGAGCCGCTTGTGCTTATGCTGTAAACGGTCCCGCAGCAGCTGCCGCCGCCTGCCGTCGTGCCATACAAGGTGCCGTTGACGTCGAGCAAACCCGCGTAGGGGTACTTGCCGTCGGATTCGTTGTCGAAGCTATGAAGCATCGTCTCCGTGCCGTTCGTGGTAATGCTGAATACCGTCCCGCAGCCATCGTTGGAGCCGCATCCGCCGCCACCGTACGTGGTCGTGCCGTACAGCGTGCCGTTGACGTCGATCAGGCTACCATTTGGATACGCCCCGTCGGTGCTGCCGCCGCCGAAACTATGCAGCTTCTTCTTCCTACCGGATTTGGGATCTAATCGATAGACAGTTCCGCAACCGGTGCCGCCATAAATGTTGCACACACCTCCACCTCCGTAGCGCGTCGTTCCGTAGAGTATGCCGTTCACAGCGAGCAAGCTACCATCGGGACGGCCGCCGTCCTGCGAGCGGCTGAACCTATACACCACTTCGTAAGAAGACGTCGTCGTGCGGTGCGGGTCCGTTCGAGACGATGCGCTCCCCGAGCTTTGCGGCATCGCGCCCGGTGCGCCGATCGGCGGCTGCGATCCGCCGCAGCTGGCAAAGAGCGCGGCTGCGCAGATGGTAAGCGCGAAGCGAGGTAAGCTACCCATGAGAGATGCCTCCCGAAAGCTGAACGGGCGAGCGGCTAAGAACGTTCGACGGACGCGCGGCTCAGTTCCCGCGCGGCGCCCTCGCTCCGAAACGCGGCTTAGGTTGGCTTTGCGGCATCGCGCCCGGTGCGCCGATCGGCGGCTGCGATCCGCCGCAGCCTGCAAGCAGTGCGGCCGCACTATGGGCGGCAAGTACAACTGCGGCACGGTCTTCAGCGTGACGGCGAGTGGCTCGGAAAAAGTTCGGTATAGCTTCGCCCGCGGCACCGACGGGTACCAGCCGGTCACGGGCCTAATCGCCGTAAGTGGTACGCTCTACGGCACAACGTCGCAAGGCGGCGCGTACGGATACGGAACGGTCTTCAGGTGGTTCAGGGGGGCTCTGCCGAACCTTGCGAGACCGTCTACCAAATAACCACGGCCGGCGCCGAGAAGGTGTTGTATAGTTTTGGCGCTGCCGGCGATGGAACATTCCGATCGGCGGCGGCGAGCCGCCGCATCCTGCGAGTAATGCTGCGGTGACGCAGCTGCTTATTGCATAGTTGCCGAGGTTCGAACGTCTCACGGTCCCTCGCTCCTTGTCCACGGAACGCCGCGGACCTCAATATGATTCCCGGTTCCGTTCACAGCTCTGTCTACACCTTGCCGCGCGGGAGGTGCTGCGAGTTTAAGATGAACGCCTCGCGCAACGCGGCCTCACGGGTGGTGAGAGGTACTTCGTCTTAGCGCGAGCCCCCCGAAAAGGTAGTTCCATAGAGTCTACCCTTGACGTCGAGGAGGCGTGCATGCGGGTTCCTACCGCTCGGGTCGCGACCAAAGGTGTAGACCACTCTCTCCGCGCCTGACGTCGTGATTGCAAAAACCGTGCCATCGTCCGAAACGCCCCCACTCCTGGTCGTGCCGTAAAGCGTGCCGTTAACCTTGATGAGGCTTCCAAACGGGTGTTTGCCGTCCGACGAGCCGGCAAAACTGTACAGCACTTTCTCAGAGCCGCTCGGCGTTATGCTGTATACGGTTCCGCAGCCATGATGTCCGTGGCGGCAGCGGATGCCCCCTTCTGTGGTCGTGCCGTAGAGAATGCCTTTTACCTCGATCAGGGACGCGCTGGGAAGAGCGCCATCGGTTCCGCCGCCGAAGCTATGCAGCACTTTCTCCGAGCCATCCGTGGTGATGCTGAAGACCGTCCCGCAGTTGTGACAGCCCGCCGAATCGCCTCCGCCAAAGGTGGTGCCGTAGAGCGTGCCGTTCACGTTGATGAGGCCTGTCTGCGGATCTGCGCCGTGAATCCCGTCAAACGTGTAAAGCGTCGTTTCCTCACCAGACGGCGTGACCT
>JBAVSO010000218.1:0-29026 GCA_049695635.1 Candidatus Cybelea sp.
CTGGCGTAGCTACCGTAAAAGTTGATGATGTACTCAAATTTCTTCGACCTTCTACGCCGGTCAGGAACGATCGTCGCGTAACGGGGCAGCGTGCTCAGACTCGGGCGCGCTGCCGTTACCAGCCTGCCGTTTACAGAGAGCGTCCTACCGATGTACGTGCTATTGAGCGCACTGTTTGACGGCGCGACCGTCGAGCCGCCGGCGCACGCCGAGCATATCGCAAGTGCAACAAGAGCACCGGCGTATTTCACTAGACCAGTCATATTTTTTAGGTCACTCCCTTCATAAGTAGAAACGATCGCAGGTTATCTTCTCGACTGAGACCGCGCCACCCGGCGGGGATTAGGAGAGCGACGCGAAGAACGTACTCACGCTTGGCCTTACCCCAGATCAAGCTTAACGCGAGCGCGGGCTGCGCCCCTAGACTCACTCGCTCTTGCAGGCGACGAAAGAAGCACTTCGAACCTGGCTTCGTCATTACTGCGTCGGGAGCGAGGTTTAGGATGCCAACTTTCAATAACCGCGTGCTCGTGCTGGCCGCGGGAACGCTTTTCGCCACTTCGGCGTGTGCGGGAAACACAGTTCCAACCGGGGCAGCGGCCAGCACGCCGCAAGTCTCTGCGCCAGGCGCGGGTTCCGTCGTTCCAAACGACACGACCTCGATCTTGAAAAAACTTACAAAGGACGTCGAAATCGGCTCGACGGTCGATCGAAAAAATGGCGACATGGGTCCGCGCGCAATCGCGCTGGTCCGATCGACCTTCGGCCTCACGAAAGGACAGCTGCTCGTTTGTAACTTCGAAGACGCTACGGGCACCCCTGGGAACGGTACCACGATCGAAGTACTCGATCCAAAGCCGCACTCCAAGCCGGCGACCTTTACGCAAAGCACCAAGCTAGAGGGATGCGACGGCGATGCAATCACTGAGACGAATCAAGTCTACGGTACGGGAATGCTCAGCGGTCTCGTTGCGCAGTTTGACCAAGCCGGTTCGCTCAAGAAGACTTTTAGTTCGCACATCGAGGTTCCATTTGCCGACGCAGATGCATTCTGCGGTCTTCCTTACGCGCCTGAGGACATCTACGTTTCGGATTCCAAGACCGGCTCGATTGTCAAGTTGGCGTTCATTTCCGTTAGTGGCGGCAAAACGACGACGACCGAAGTTATAACCGGTTTCGGCGTTAATAAGGGTTCCGGTTGGAGCGTTTTGGGTCCGTCCGGAATTCAATACAATAACACAAGAACCGGTGATCTTTGCAACGACACGCTGTATATCGTGGATGGGGTCGATAACACCGTCGTCGCCGTTTCGAACGCCAGCAACCTACTTAAGAAGGACGAGATCGTCGTACAACCCGGTGGCAAGAAATTTAAATGCGCTCACCCGAAAGACACGTGCGCGACGCTTGTCTATAGTGGCTCTCCGCTCAATGCTCCGGTAGCTTCAGCTCTTCTACCAAACGGAAACCTTATCGTTGCGAATACCAAGGGTGGAAACAAGCTTGTGGAGCTGACGCCGACGGGAAAGGTACTGGCCACTAAAACAATCGACAAGAGCGCGACTGCTCACGTCTTCGGACTCCTTGCGACCGGTACGACCGATAGCGATACAGTGTTGTTCTATACCGATACCAAAACGAACACGCTGCAAGAACTCAAGCAATAGAGAAGCTCAGTGGATAACGAGGGGAAATGGGATCGCGCTATGGCCCGAGCTGATACACTGTTCCGTGGCCGCCGCGTGCGGCGAACGCGGTAGCTCCGTAAAGGACGCCGTTTAGCGGTAGGAGCGGGCTGCTTGGCTCTCGCCCGCCTTTATGCGCGGAAAATTGGTGAAGCTTCGTCACATGCCCGGACGTGCTTACTTTATAAATTGCTCCGTTGACATATCCGGGAACCACCGCGTAAAGCGCATTACTCATATAGGAAAGCAACGCGCCCTTGATGCCGCTGGTAACGGCACGCTCTTTTCCCGACGTTTTCATCGCGAAAATGCCGCCGTAGGCCGTTGACCCGTAAAGTTCACCGTTCACGTAAAGCAACGGTCCAACCGGTGACCCCGATAAGCCATCAAAGTTATAAATGATATGTTCCTTGCCTTGCGAGTCGATTTTAAAAACAGTTCCTCTGGCGCCCGAGCCACCCCCCGAAGTCGTGCCGTAAAGCTCGTTATCAACCACAACTAGACTTTCGGGCGTGGCCCCGTCAGAACGACCCTTGAACAAGTGCAGCGAGTGCTCTTTTCCTGACGGCGTGATCTCAAAAACGAGTCCATTTCCGAACCTACCCCCTTGAGCGATGCCGTAGATCATGCCATTCATGGCAACCAGTGCGCTTGGCATCGCACCACTGATCCTCGCTTTGAAGCTGAACACGAAGCGTTCCCTGCCGGACGCGCTCAACGCGAAGGCCGTCCCATCGTTTGCTAGACCGCCCTCGTAAGTTGAACCGTACAGTACGCTCGCGTGAGCAATCAGATACCATGGGCCTGCGCCGTCCTCGTAGCTTATTCCCTGGTCGCCGAAGCTATACACTACACGCTCCGCGCCGGACGTGGTTAGTGCGAAAACTGTTCCTCTACTAGTCGCCCCTCCTCCGGTGGTCGTGCCATAGAGCTTGTCGCCCATCGCGACGAGGGGACCCTCGGGGACCGCGCCGTCTGCGTACGCTTTGAAGGTATAGAGATACGCAAAACCGCTTTGTGCTCGCAATGGAAGAGAAGACTGCGTAGCGTAAGTCGGTGCCGCAATACCGTTTGGCATCGCGCCAGACGTGACTGGCGACTGCGACCCACCGCAACCTGCGAGCAACGCCGCAGCCGCGCAAAAGCCCAGCACGTTGCGACTAAAACCTGAACTTATCACTTGCCTTGCTCCACAATCTTTGAACGTCTTGGCGCTAGAAGCGTTCGGCGTGGCGCCGCTCAATCCCAGGCGCGGTGGTAATTAAAATCATGGGGACCTCGCCTCGTAGCGTGAAGACACTTAACGTCGCGATCTCGAAACTTATCGACGAAGGACAGTATTTAGCTTCCTCGCCAGATTACGAGCCCCGGTATCGCGCGATACTCGGTGGGATTGTTTTTGCGTTTCCTCGTCAGGCTTAATCGGCAGCAGGTATGAATACAAAAGAATCAGAATTAGTGGATGAGCACTGTATTGAGAGGGGTCGTCAATGAGCAGCGTGCAAACCGAACAGAAGAGCTATGAGATGCCCCCGCGCGACGGGTTCACCGTCACACATTTTATCACCGTCGCCGACATTGACCGATCGGCCGATTTCTATGAAAGGGTCTTCGGCGGCCGCATTCTGAGCAGAGGCGATAGCAAGGGTGCGTCTGGGCACATTCAGATCGCGAATACGTGGCTCATTGTCAACGTCGGGGGCGCGCCCACCCCGGACAAGCCGACAGTTACGCTCAGCGTCCCCGCCGACCCGGATAAGGTCAGCAGCTTTATGAATATCCGCGTTGCGGATATTCAAGCGTGCTATGAATTGTGGAAAAGTCGAGGAGCCGAGTTCCTCACGGAACCGATTGCCAAGTACGGCGAGATTCGCTGCTACATCCGCGATCCTGACGGATATATTATCGAGGTCGGACAGAGCACCGATTTTACGTACGGTTGATCAGAACGGCGCGGAGAGACGCAGCAGGAACGACCGGCTGTTCGCGATCTGGGTCGTGTTGAAGCCGTTCGCGACCTTGATGGCGTACTGATGGTTCAACAGATTGAGCACTTGCAGCGACAGGCCCAAGCCTTGATCTTCCCCCGGGTGCCCCGGCAACAGTCCCCGGCCGGCCGACAAGTCAAAGGTCGTGTGGGCCGGGAGCGTTCCGCTCAGGTTCGCATTGGCATCTTCGAACTGCACCGGGAAGCCGCTGCCGTAGTTAGCCTGCAGCGTGGCGTACCAGAGCCGGTGCTGACCGAACCGGTGCGTGTATCCGGCAGTCGAATCAACGGTTTGGCTGTGGTCCTCGAGTGAAAGCTGCGCGACGCACGACACCCCCGGAAGATTCGTGTTTGGCGGAAAGAGGAACTCCGAACCCGAGATGCAGGCCGCGTATGAAGCGGAGACCGTGCCGGTCAAGAACCACTCGTCGCCCCCTAGCTGTCGATCCTGCAAGCGCACCTCGGCACCGTGATTGATACCGATGGCGTTGTTGTAGACAGCGAATATAGGCGTGTTGAACAGCTGCGTTGTGTCCAGCACGTTGACCGCACTCTTCTCGAAAATATTCAGCGAACCCGTGAAGTGCGGGTTGAACGTGTGAACGACACCGAGCTCGAAGTAGGAGTCGCTTTCCGGCTTGAGGTCATAGACCGGATTGGTCGTCGAGCACGCCTGTTGAGCCGAGAGCACGACGCAAGATTGCCGTACGTCCTCTAGCAGCGGCGCGGCATAGAACCGGCCGTAGTAAGCGTGCGCGACGTTTTTCCCGCCATCCCACACGGTGACGCCGATGCGGGGGCTAATCTGATTCCCGCTCACATAACCGGTGGAGGCATCGTAGCGTAACCCGTAGTTCCAAACGACGTAGGGTCCCATCTCCCACTTGTCTTCAGCATAGATGCCGACTTGAGATCCAGCTTGCGCTTGCGGCGTCGTGAAGGCGGAATAGTACGGCGTCGCGACCTCGCCGCTCGCCGCGCACTTGACGAAATAACAGGCGAACTGTTGATAAGCCGTGGCATTTTCACGGTTGACGTCGACACCGACCTTCCACGCGTGATTCTTCGTCGCCCGAAAATCGGAGGCGCGAATACCGGCGTAGCTGGCATACGAGCCTTGATTCAAGCCGACGAGATGGACCGTGTCGGTGCAGGTCGGCGGACAAGCGCTAAAGTCCGGTTCGACGGCCTGGACGTCGCGCGGGAGATCGCCGTAATAGTCAATGCGCGTCGAACGCCACCACGGAATCACCTGAAAGACGCCGTTGCCGTCTTTGGATATTTCCGTCCAGTTGAGATTCGCAAATCGGTCGTACTCGAGCTGCGTGTCTTGCGTGCCCGGGACAGCTACGACCGGGTCGAGTGGGTTGTTTGCGTCCGTATTGATCGGGATCTGGAACTGCGAGAACTGATTGGAATAGTCGAATGCCAGCGTATTGCGCGGGTCGAGTTGGGTGATCGAGCGGAAGAACTGATCGTTGCTCGAGCTGGCGTCGTTGATCGGAATGTAGGTGGGCGAGTCGAGCCCGCGATCGGTGGTTTGGGTGTTGGCGCTGAGAAAGAACTCGCTCGATCCGTAGCGTGACTCGACGTCGAACTCGCCGATCCCTTGGCCTTGATTGCCAACACCTCCAGTGATCGTGCCGTAGGTTCCCTGCGGAATATCGCTTGGCCGGTTGCTGATAAGGTTGACGACGCCACCCATCCGGTCTCCGCCATACTCGGCCGGAATCGCTCCCGTCAGCAGTTCGATCGAATCGATGACCTTCGGATCGATGATTTCGGCGAAGTTGGAGGTCGTCGCCAGCGGAAGCGGTGCGCCGTCGATGTTGTAGGCGACGCCATGAAAGCCGTTGATAACCGGTTCGTTGTATGAAAACTGCACGACGCCGGGTAACGTCTCGAGCAGCCGATTGAGACTGTTGTTGACCGGTGAAGTTTGAATCTGGGCTTGCCCGAGCTGATTGACCGAGGGCGGGTTGGCTTGCGGACCAGCGTGTGCGGTAACGGTAGTGTGCGCGATCTGCGCGAGATGAGTTGAGAGTGGGAGGTTGACCGTCGCGACCGTGCCGCTGGCAACACCGACCAGCACTTGAATTTCATTGGTTCCTTTGACCTGCGCGATCACGCGATACGATCCGAACGGGATCTGTGGAAAGACGTAATCGCCTTGCGCGTCGGTGGTCGTCTGAAAACGCGAACCTTCGCCTTGGAGAGTAACGGTTACGTGGACCGCCGGCTTGCCGTCGATCGTGACTTTACCGCGGACGAGACCGGAAGTCGCCCCGAGGACCGGCGCCGCAAAGGCCAACGCCAAGAAAATGGCGGCAAGCGCCATAGTAAAACGAGACATGGTTCTCCTTCGATCTTAATTGTGCGAGTGCGATCGTTGCGCGCTTACGCGCAGAGAACGATCGCGATCGGAGGAGGACGAACGAAGCGCCGGTAGACCCGCGGCGCACGGCGACGGGTTGGCTGTAGACGGGGTCGACGGCTCCAGGATGGTGCGCGAGGTGAGAACGCAGCACGCAGCATCGCTATCGCGGCGCGCGCCAACGCGCCGACGAGACCCCGCGCCAAAGAGAGCACGGCCCACGCGGCCGCGGCCAGACCGACCAAGACGACGACCGGTGATGCGGCGAGGTGGTGCGGCTCGATAGCCTCCGCACCGGCATACCACAACGTCGCTGCCGGCAGAATCCAGAACACGTTCGGTAGGCGATCCCGCAGACGAGCGGCGAGGACGCTGCCGTCGGCCGCCCGTGCGCCGCTCCAGGCCAGGGCGCTGAAACCGATGAGCAGACCGACGCAAAGCGCGGCCGCAGCCTGGACGAGGAGCGAATGGTAGGCCCCGCCCATCGCATGTTCGCCCCGATAGAGGGCGGCGTGCGCTGCCAACGAGGCGAGCAAGCCCAAGGCGACGACGCCCGGAACCTTCCGTAAGGTCACGCCAGCGTCTTTCTCCGTGCGCACACGACAACTACTTTCGCCGGGCGGCGCTCAATTCCGTCGCACCAGCACAATCATATAAACCTGCGAAGCCTCGGCCAATAGACGCTCAGCGGCATGGTGATTCCGCGGCAGAGCGAGATCGGAAAACCGTTTTCGAACGGCCGTCCCCACGGATTGGAGAATCGGGCGGCGATCCGATGCATTCGAAAGAGGTGCGCGCTACTTTCGCAGTCTCCGTGAACGTCGATGAGCACGTTACCGCTGTAGCCGCGCGGGCCCCATATCCAATACTCATTGTGGCCTGACAGGGCCGGCGGTAGGCCATACGGCGGCCCAAAAAAATCGAGTGCGGCGGCCTCGCCGTAGTTGCTTGCAAGGATTGCGGTTTGAGAGCGCTGCGCCGGGGGCAGCGAGTCGTAGACGCGTGCGACGCTCTGAGCCAGTTCCCGCCAGCCGTGCATGTCGGCCCAATCGGGAGGCAAGTTGCCGATCCGCGTGTGTTCGGTGACCGCCAGGTTCACTTCTTGCGCGAGCATGGTTTGCAGGGTGCGGTCGTACGCGGACATCGTGCGTTCGGGCAAAACCGGCATCAGCAGCGGAACGAGCGCAATGCCCGCAACCAGCGCGTAGAGCGTCAGCACGGGGCGCCAGAGCGTTACGCGGGCCGTCCATGTTTCGATTGTGACCGCGCCGGCGGCAATCGGTATCGGGTAGACGTCGCCGGCATAGTAATGCTTTGCGTGCAGAACGATCATCTGGACGATCAATGCGAGATAAGCGATGCCTAGAAATCGGACGTCGGCGCGGCGCAGCAGCGCTGCCAAGCCGATCAGCCAAACCGGCGCGAGCAACGGATACGTGATCAGCAGCTGCGTAGCGAGGAACTGCAGCGGCGTGAGCGAGACGTCTTTATACTGCGCTGCGGCGCGCAGCAACGTCCACATCGGAAAACCGTGCGCGGCTTGCCACAGAAAGTTCGGCAGCGCGATGAGCGCCGCAACGAGAACGCCGCCCGCGAACCAGGCCGTAAAGAGAACGCGCCGCTGCGGAAGCACGAGTAGACCAAAGACGATGCCGATGGCGAAGAAGATGACGGTGTATTTACTCTCCACGCAGATACCCACGATCGTCCCGACGATCAGCCACCAGCGCGGGTCGGCTCCCTTGACGATGCGCAGCACGTAGAGCGCCGCCAGTGGCCACAGCCACAATCCGACGATATCGGCCGTCAGCTTCGTTCCGAAATCCATGAGGACCGGGGTGAACGCCGCAATCAGTGCCGCGAAGAACTGCGCAAACGCGCCACCGCCGAGTTCGGCGGCCAATAAGCAGGTGGTGTAGACCGATGCCGCGGCAAACACCGCGCAAACAAGACGCAGGAGGAAGAGCGAGTGGCCGAAGAGCTGCGTGCCTGCCGCCAGAAGCGGCGCGACCGGCGGTTGGTCGACGTATCCCCACGCCGGATGAAAGCCACAGATGATAAAGTACAGCTCGTCGCGGAAGAAGCCGTAATGCGGATTGCCGGCGAGATGGACTGCCAGGGTAAAGAGCGCCGCCGCAAGGGGCAGGCGCCGAAGGCTTTTGACATGCATCGCCATCGCAATCTCGCAGCCGTTGTTAATGGCCCGCTGCCTTCGTTTCCTTTCCGAGAGCGGCTCGCAACGCCGCGAAACGCTACGTTGCTTGGCGACGATCTTGGTATCTTACGCGCATCTTCTCATGCGCGAAGGATGCCGTTAGACGCAGAGCGTAGGTCGGCTCCGGGCGCCGCGGACCCGGTCCACCTGCTTCGAGCAGGGATGGCGTGCGGACGCGAGGGAGTTCCCGGCATTCGACTCAAGCACATTTCATTGTAACCGTTGCGACTTTGAGCCGCAGAAGGAATTTGTCCTTGAAAACCCTGTTCCTGAGCCCGCCTTCTTTCAACGGCTTTGACGGCGGCGCCGGCGCGCGGTACCAGGCAAAGCGAGAGGTAACCTCGTTCTGGTATCCGACGTGGCTGGCTCAGCCCGCCGCCCTCGTGCCGGGCAGCACGCTGGTAGATGCAGCTCCTCATGCGCAGACGATCGAGGACGTGTTAACGATCGCCAAGGACCACGATCTGGTGATCATGCACACCAGCACGCCGTCGCTCCCCAATGACGTCGAGTGCGCTCGCCGGCTCAAGGCGCAAGACCCGTCTATAAAGGTTGGCTTCATCGGTGCGCACGTTGCCGTGCTTCCAGAGCAGACGCTTCGTGAGCACGATATCATTGATTTCGTCTGCCGGAACGAGTTCGACTATACCTGCAAGGAACTTGCTGAAGGGCGGCCCTGGAATGAGATCCTCGGACTTTCATATCGGGACGCCGACGGTCAGTTGAAACGCACGGAAGAACGCCCCCAGATCCACGATTGGGACGCGATGCCAAGCGTACTGCCCGTCTACGCTAAACACCTCGATGTCACGAAGTACTACAACGGCTACCTTCTGCACCCGTACGTCTCGTGGTATACTGGCCGCGGCTGCACGGCTAAGTGTACGTTCTGTCTCTGGCCGCAAACGATCGGCGGCCACGTCTTCCGCCACAAGAGCCCCGAGGCGGTCGGTCGCGACCTCGACGAAGCGAAGGCGATCTTTGGTTCAAAAGTACGCGAGTACATGTTCGACGACGACACGCTGACGAACGAAAAGAGTTACGCAATTGCGTTGAGCAAGCACATGAAACGATTGAACCTCAGTTGGGCTTGCAATGCTCGCGCGCACGTTGACTATGACACGCTCAAGGTTCTGCGCGACAACGGCTTACGCGTTTTACTCGTCGGCTTCGAGTCCGGCAACCAAGAGATCCTCTACCGCATCAAAAAAGGTCTGAAGCTAGAGATGGCGCGCAAGTTCATGAAGGACTGCCACAAACTCGGCATCAAAGTTCACGGCACGTTCATCATTGGCTTGCCGGTCGACACTCCCGAAACCGTTCGCGAAACAATCGAGTTCGCGAAAGAACTGGATCCCCACACCATTCAGGTTTCGATTGCATCGCCTTACCCCGGAACGGAACTCTACGATCAAGCGCTGGCAAACGGCTGGTTCGCGCGCGACGACTTGGTATCCGGAACGGGCATCCAGACGTCAACGTTACGCTACGACACGCTCTCGACCGCCGAGATCGAAGACTCGGTGGAGCGGATGTATCGCGAGTTCTACTTCCGGCCGAAAAAGATCGCCAAAATCGTTTCCGAGATGGTTACGAGCCGCCAGATGATGGTCCGCCGGCTGCGCGAAGGCGGTGAGTTTTTCAGCTACTTGCGGGCGCGGCGAGTACAGGCCGGCGAACGCCGGATCGAAGGGGCGGCTTCCTGAGAATACGCGTCAGGCTCGTCCAAGCCGCCGGGCCGACGCCAGCGTCTCGTCGAGCATGTTTCGTTGGAATGCGATCATGTCGGCGACGTGCGGGAACCTTGCATCGGTTCGGTGCGCGGTAAGGCCGTAGCGTTCATCGTCCGCGGTTAGCGTACCGCGTTTTCGCAACGTCGCAATTGCGTTGGCGACCACAGCGTCCGGCGCGCGGTGCAATTCGGGATCGACGAAGACGTTAGCGGGTAGCGAATCGAGCCGCTCGCGCACCGCCCGCACCGCGTCCTGAACCGCGAACGTCTCCGGACCCCCGAGTAGAAACTCGGCTAGGAGCGCCGAGGTCGTGATCGGCCGAGCGCCCGCAAGCGACGTCCCGATATCGGTGGCACCCGTGTATCGAAGGACGCGGTAGAGCATCGAAAGCCGCCGGCCTCGGAACGGGTCGTACGCGACGGCACAGAGCCAAAGCTCGGCGAATGGCGAGAGAGCCTCGACGATTCCCCCACGCATCGGATGCATGCGGCCATCGCGACTGAAGTCCCCCTCAGGCGTGACGTAGAATGTCGCACCAGCTCGCACGCACTCCACGATTGCCGCGACGTCCCGTTGGGTTACCGCGCGGAGGTTCTCGAGCACTTCGCGCCGGTAGGGCTGCTTGAGATTCGCCACTTTCACCCAAGCGCGTGCTCGCATGAAGTCTGCGGCCTTCCATAAGTCGCTGAGCACGGACCCCTCGAGCCCCAACGGCTCGAGCGTTTCGGATGGCAAGATCGTTTCGAGCGCTAGATCGCCGTGCGCTGCGCGCAGCTCTTCGGCCAGGCTGATAAGCGGCCGCGAGAAGAGATGGTTCTCGATCGGCAAGACGCCGTAGGCGGCCCATAAGCCACTCAGATTTAAGCCCCGCGTAAACCACGCGGTCCAAGGCAACTCCGTCGCAATGAATCCCGTCTCGAAAGTGCGGCGGGAATTGCACATGGCCAGCGGCTTCCACGGGTCCCTCAGAAACGTGCGCGCCGTGACCATTTCCCCTTCGATTTCGTGCTGGTGATTTGTGACCAGCACGGTCGGCCCACGCTCTGCCGGCAGATTACCCCAGTGGCGGACGCGAAACTTGAAAAAAAGGTAAACCTGGCGCACGCAATACGTGGCCGCCCTCAAGGTCCAGTTGGGCTTCATCGGGACGCGGGATTCGGCTTGCGCACCGCAACCACCGCCTATCGAAAAAGGCCGACCCCTGCGGCTAGCGAACCGCGTCGCGTGAAGCTAGCGCGCCTCCTAGCGGCGGGTCTCGACGTCGTCTCGATCGCGGCCCTCGGTTATGCAGCCGTGGCAATCGTATGCTCGGCGCGTTTCGGACGACGCGAACCGGATCCGCCCGCAAGCGATTTGCCGCCGGTCAGTTTGATCGTGCCGTTGCATGGTGACGAGCCGGGTCTCGAGGAGAACCTGCGTTCGTTTGCCTTGCAGGACTATCCCGTCTGTCAACTCGTCCTTGGCGTTGCGCGCGCCGACGATCCCGCGCTAACGATTGCGCAGCGTGTCGCGTCGGCATTTCCCGATCGCAACATCGAGATCGACGTCGGCGAAATCCCCAGCGCCGCTAACCCCAAGATTGCAAACGTGCTCTCGATGATGCGGCTCGTTCGCCATAAGGTGTTGATCCTGGCCGACAGCGACACGCGAGTGAATCCTGCTTACGTCCGCTGCGTGACGGCGCCCTTGCAGGACCCGGCCGCGGGCGCGGTGACCTGTCTTTTCGCCGGCGTGCCCGACGACTCGTTTACGGCGAAGCTGGGTGCGATGTTCATGAACGAGCAGTTTATCCCATCGGTGCTCGTCAATCGGCTCTTTGGGCCGCCGCGGCACTGCTTGGGGCCCACGAATGCGTTCCGTGCAACGGTGCTCTCCGAAATCGGCGGCTTCGAAGCGCTCGCACCGCATCTCGCCGACGATTTCATGCTCGGGAATTTCGTTACTGCCCGGGGTCTGCGCGTTGTAATCCCGCGTTACGTCGTACGGACGATGGTTTCTGACTCGAGTCTTGCGAAGCTCTGGAACCACGAGTTGCGCTGGCATCGGACCATTCGAGGGGTGCGACCGGCCGGCTACACCGGCATGTTCCTCACCTATCCGCTGCCGCTCGCGCTGTTTGCGTTCCTGCTCGCACCGCGGCGACACCGCGTGGCGGCACTCTTCGCTGCGGTACTCGCGCGCATCGCCTTGCGGCGCGTTTCGAGTCGCGCGCTCGGAGTGCCGGTGGCCTCTGCGTGGCTCATGCTGCCGCGCGATCTATTTGGGATTGCCGTATGGGCTTGTGGGCTCACCGGACGCGCAGTCCGCTGGCGCGACGCGGACCTGCGCATCGAAGAGGGCGATTTGCTCGAGAAACGACATTGAGACCTCACGTGAAGAAGCGCTTCGCGTAATCCGCGTTCTCGAGCGTTTGTTGCAAAAAGCTCCATTGGTAGGCAACGATGTCTTGGACGAACGGAAACTGCGGATGCCGGCGCTGCGCCGCCAGCCGATATCGCTCTCCGTCGCGTTGCAAGATCTGCCACTTCACCATCAACGGCAAGGCGGCGCGTACCATCGCGCCCGGATTGCGGCGCAGCTCCGGATCGACGAACAGCGTGGGCGGCAGCGTTGCGAGAGCCTCGCTGACGGCGTCGCAGGCCTCGGTTGCGGTAAATGAACCCTGGCGTTCGTGCAGCCATGCGCCGAGAAGCTGGCTGGCCACGACTGGACGAATCGCGGATAGCGCCTCGACTAGCGGTGGCTCGTCGAAGCGAACGACGCGATAAAGCATCGAGAGGCGCGTCGAAACGAACGGATCGTAACTGACTCCGACCAGGTAGATCGTCGCCAGGGGTGCCAGACGATCGACCGCCCCTCGCATCGAACCGACCCGTCCGTCGAGCGAGTACTTTCCTTCCGGCGTTAAGTAAAAGGTGCCGCCCCTGCGAACGACGTTTTCCATGAGCGCTAAGTCGAGTTCGATGTTCGCGCGCGTATCGTCGAGGAT
Source organism: Candidatus Cybelea sp. (assembly GCA_049695635.1). GTDB lineage: Bacteria > Vulcanimicrobiota > Vulcanimicrobiia > Vulcanimicrobiales > Vulcanimicrobiaceae > Cybelea. Next base: position 12,984 of record JBAVSO010000218.1, read on the forward strand.
CTCGCGGCGATAGGGCTCGCGCACCGTGGAAACCTTGACCACTTGACGCGCGCGCAGAAAAAGGTCGTTACGCCAAAGATCGCTCGTCGTCGTTCCGGGTGGAAATCGCTCGGTGACCCGCTCATCGAACGCTGCCTCGAGTGGGACCGGTCCATGCCGCTGCTGCACGGAAAAGGCGAAAGAGGCAAGCGCACGCGAGCCGAGTTCGTTCTCGAGCGGCAACATGCCGAGCGTAATGAAAAGCTGTCCCGCATTGACGCGGCGCAGCAAGAACCGCAGCCAGGGAACACGGTCTGCGAGAAATCCCGGCTCGTACATGCGGCGCGAGCTCGCCGTAAAGATTGGATGACGCCATGAGCCGCTCTGCACGGTCGTCGTCGAAACGATCGCCGGCGATTCGAAATCGTGCTGATGATTTGCGACGATCAGCGTGGGGCCGCGCCGGCGTGGAAGTCTTCCCCAACTGCGCACGCGATAGGCAAGATGATCCCAGACATAGTTTGAGGTTACTGCGGCGAATCGCAGCGGCCAGGCCCATAACGACGAGAGCGGCCGGCGGCCCACGCGCAGCACCGCGAGCGATGCCAGGGCAAAGCTAAACCCGGAGAGCCCAAAGACGGCCTGATATCCGGCGCGGGTACCGCCGAAGAGGCCGATCAGCCACCCACCAACCAGCGGCGCCACGATGTTCGGAAGGCTCGTTGCAATCCCCCAGAGACCGAGATCGCGCCCAACGTCGCGCATCTTTGGAATCGCATCCATCGCGAGCGCCCATCCGCTGGACATCACGCCGCCGAAACCGATTCCGAAAAGGAGGGCAAAGGGAAGCATCCACGCCAGCCTCGGCGCTAATGCAAAGCCGATAGTCGCTAACGCCATCGCAGCGATCGCGAGCGCGGTGACAATTTTGCGCGGCGCGCGATCCGAGAGCAAGCCGAGATAGACGCTCGAAAGCACCGCACCGACGATCGTGGAAAATGCATAGAGTGCCGTACCTGCCGACGGATTATCGACTTTTTGAACGTCGCGAAAAAAGAACAGGACGAACGTTTGCAGCATCGTTAATCCGAAAAAGACGAGCGCGCGGGCAGCGAAGACCACCAGGAAATCGTGCCAGTCGCGCACGCGCGCCTCCTCCTCTCCGTCATAGGTTCCGCCGCTGATTCCGAAGAGCGTGAGTCCGCCGGCGGCCATGATAACGGCCGTAACGAAAAAGGTCAGCGAGGGATCGGGCATTGCGCCCGCGATGCCGAAACCGAGCACGGCCCCGACCAGCGTGCTCGCGCCGCGAACGCCGGACACGACGCCCCACTGCCGGCGCGGCACCGATTCGGGCAGCAACACTTGATAGGCGCTCAACGCAACATTCGATCCGATGGTCGCAATCACGAGCAGCACCGCGAACCACGCCAGCGTGTGCGCGTACGAAAGCGCTGCCAATGCGCACACATCGAGCACGACGCCTGCACCGACAAAGGCGCGCCGCGAGCCGCCCCGCCGCCGTAACGCATCGGAGAGCCAGCCGCCCAAAAGCGGCACGACCGCGGTCGCCAGCGCGACGACGCTGGCCAGTACCGAGAGCACGGCGACGTGCTTTTCCGGTGCGAGCCGAATCGTCATCGCGGGCACGGCGATCGCCATCAATGCGGTGTCCTGAACGGTCAGCGGCACCCACAGGGCGTTGAGCATGACCCAGCCACCGATCTCGCGCAGATTGGTCGAAGCGATGCGCACGAAGCTAGGGAACCTCTGTTTGATCCCCTGCACCGCGCAGCCGGCACGGTGCGGCAACTGCAGCCCCGACCGGCGAATCCGGATTCGTGGCTTCGCTCAGCGAAGAGCCGTACTGATAGCGATCGATCAGGCCCAGCATCGACCCTGCTTTTTCATCGAGCATTTGGGTTCGGGCCACCACATCGTGGCACCCGTAACTCTCGGCACCTTGCACGAAAACGGCACGATCGGCAACTCCGGGACGGCCCGAGATCATTCGCCGATTCCCGAATGTTTCGAGGAGTCTGAAGGCTGATTTTCAGGCGCGCCGGGAATCTGGGGCGCGAGATTTAACATCCAATGAAGCGCCCGATCTGGTGGGTGTCTTGAACGCCAATCGTAGTGCGGCGTGCCATTTCCGAAAGGCCATGGTTCTGATGCGTGCATACCGAGCGACCACCCGTATTATTTACATCTCATTTGCGACGGCGTGCGCGCTGTGTGCGCGTTCGGGCGCGTTAAGTGGAGAGCAGGCCGCAGCGGGCGCCGCCACCGCGTAGCCTCACAGTCGGCGAGACCGCACGGCAATGTGGGCAGTTCTGGGTTTCGTGACAGCGGCGATCATTGGCTTGGCGGCGGTGCTCGTTGCGGGAGGCCGCGGCTCTCCGCGCCGCGGTGATTTTCCGTGGGCGTTGGACGAAGTTTCGAAACTCCACGTGGCAATCGTCGGTACCCTTGCCGGCTTCGCTTTTACGGCCGTGGTTCTTGTGGTGACGCTCGCGCACGACACGACGGCGGTCGCAAAGATCGCCCTCGACACCGCCATCGTCATGTTTCTAGTCGCATACCTGTATTGGGTCGGCAGCGCCTTTCTCATTTCGTATTTGCCGCACGTGCGCGCGAGCGGCGACTTCGTGCAGCGCGTGCACTTCAGCTTGGCTTCGACGCTCGAATATCGGACCGTCTTTCTTTCCTGGTTTGCGCTGTTACCACTCCTCCAGGCGAATGGGCTGGGCCGGCTCACGCCGGTTCTTTATTTTCTTCTGCCGGCGTCACTGTTCTTAGGATCTCTGCTATTATCGATGGCTACAGATGGTCTCGGGCTCATGCGGGTCAGAGAGATTTATTTTTCCGCCGCGATCGGTACCGGACTCGCACTGCTCTACTGCGCGCTCGTTGCGTTCGCGTTTCCGACAGCTCGATCTCCGTACTCCTCGCTGTATCTGGCGCTGGTCATCTTTTGCGTGAACGGCGCGGGCTTCGCGCTAGCGACACTGACGCCGCTCTCGCCAATATACGCGGGGGTGAAACGATTCTACGATCGGTACGGCAGACAGATCATTATTGCCGACATGCACCTCACGATGGTTTCGCTGACTTTTCTTTGGTTGGCGGTCGTTGGGGCGATTTGACGTGCGGCGACGTCTCATCGAGATTTTACAGCCAGCGAATACGGATAGCTATATTGCTCGTTTTGAACGCAGCGCAGCGGTGTCTTGGTTTTCGGCGCATAGACGCATAGGCTTCCGCTATCGCCGGAAGATGTACCGGGGCGAACGAGGGCGACGGCGTAATAGTCGTTCCCGACGTAGAGATTGCCCTCGCCGTCAACGGCCAGCAATTGCGGATCGTGCATGTCGGATTCGATCCGGTAACTCGGAGTAGACGCGCCGGGCGCGTAGACCGAAACCCAACCCTGGCTCGGATAGGGCGTGTTCGAAACGTAGAGCGTCCCCGAGCCGTCCACGGCAATCGCCTGCGGACTCGAGACCCCGTTGGTGATTTTTCGCAACACTTTGTCCGACTCCGCCTCGTATTCGATGATGCTCTGCGTCCCATTTGCCGGGACATTCATCACGAAGAGATTGTTTGAAGGGTCGAACGCAATCTCCGAAGGACCCGTTAATCCTTTCGTCAGCTTGCGCAGAGGCTTGCTCGATCCCGGCGCGTAGACGGTCACCCCCGGATGAGGGTAAGCACCGTCGGCCACATATAGGTTTCCCGTCGTATCGAATGCCAGCGAGAGCGGAATGTCGATGCCCTTCGTGATCGTACGCAGCAGCTTCGTCGTACCGGCCTCATACACGTTGATCGAACTGTTGCCGCTGTGGTACTCAAAACACGTAGGGCATAAAGCAACGTAAAGATTATTCGAGCTGTCCGTTGCCACGGTCCACGCGCCATTCAATTTGATGCGCCGAGACGGGCTCTCGCTGCCGGCATCGTATTCAGTGACGCCCTGTAGATAATCGAGCCAGCTGGTCATATAGAGTCGTCCGGCGCGGTCGACGCTAATAAAGAAGGGATTCGAAACGCCCTTGGTTATCGTGCGAGCCACTCCGGTGAGCCGTAGATCGTAAAGGGTGATGTTACCCTGGTTTGAAAAGATTTTCTGGCAGCATTGGGCCAAATACAGAAAAGCAGCCGGCTTGTGCGCCTCAGCGTTCGCCGATGGTACGAGTCCTGGACTCTGGCGCTGGGCGTGGGCTGCCGGTGCTTGCGAAATCGGACCCACGCCGCCAAGCGGCGGCTGCGATCCGCCACAGCCGGCAAGCACCGCTGCAGCGGCGGCGACGCTAAGCGCGTAGCGATTGGCGATCGTTGTTTTCATCTGCCCCTTGCTCCTTGAGGCCCGAACGAATTATCGGCACCTTCGCGCCCGCTCGCGCTCTCATCCTTTTCGAAGAAGCTTCTAATCATTACTAATGAGAGCTTTCGCCTCAACGATGCTAAAAATAAAGCGTGATGAAATTCCATAACGTCTTACTAGCCTGCGCGCTGGGCGCAGGATCGTTGTTACTCGGCGCGGCGGCGCCGGCATCGGCGGCGCGCGTCTCCGTTGGAACGGCGCGACCGGCAGCGACGGGGCGGGTGCTCCCGGGGAATCGCTACTACGGAACCGGATACCGGGCCTACGGATATCGCGCCGGCTACGGCTACACCTATCGCTCGGGCTACGGCTACCCCTATCGCTACGGCTATCCCTACGGCTACGGCGTTGGGGTTGGCGTTGGCTACGGCTACGTTGGCGGAGGCTACGGCTACGCTGGCGGAGGCTACGGGTACGCACCCTATCCGGCCGTTTATGGGCGTCGCGCATATTGGGCACGCCGGTCCTATTGGCGCGCTTATCGCCGCGCATATTAGGGACGGCGCTTCGTTCGCTAACGTATCGCTCCCATATAGTCCTTTCTAGTACGGGGTTTTGCGCCTTAGAGTCCCTTCGAATCCCGGCGAGTTGTGCCTAATCCGTCAGACGCCCGTTAGAAGAGCGCGGTCAGCGTAGCGCTGGAACCTCCGCGATCGGCAAAGGCTCGATATCGGGTACCCGGACGCGCGGACGCAAGCGCGCACAGTGGAAGGCCGGCGATTTGTCGGCCCTGAACAACGCTTTTGGGCATGATATTGGTTGGGAAGATTGCTTCGGTCGGTGTACGGTTCAACTCGTCCGCAACGACGGAGTAACGCGCTGCCGAACGTCGCGCGTTGTTAGCTCGGAGCACGTGTTCAGGAACCAAGAGACGAGACCAGGGGCCTCTGTGCGGATTGGAATTATCGTAGCGTTCGCGCTTACCCTTGCCACGGCGCATGCTCGTAGTCAACCGTTCGCGACAGTGAACTATGCGGCCGCGGAGACGGTTACTTCACCGGCCCACCCGATCGCAGAAACGACTGACCATGTCGTCAGCATAACGCTCGACTCGAGCAACGGCGGCTTCGGGAGCCAACACTACGTTGGTACGATCGAGCGCTCCAGTACTGGATTTGCCCTTAGCGGTGAAGCAGTCGATGGTGCAAAGGTTTCGACTTTCCTCGACGCGCTTCAGAGTAGAGCAAGACACGTACCGGGCGAGCAAATAGCAAATCTAACTGAATACGTGATAGATCACTGCGCTTCGGCCCTGAGCGGCGAGTTCGGATCCCGGATGCAAGACAAGGCGTTTAGCGCAGCTGCACTGGCGGCATGCCAGGCCGGCGCAAAAGGCTTTGTCCAAGGATACTTTGCACCGAGTAATTTTAGCTTTCACACGGACGATTATCCCGAGGAAGCCGTCGTGATTAGCTTTGACGATGGTCATACCGTATCCGCATTATCAAGGTCGCAAAATGCATTTATGCTGCCGTGGCGCGTAGTCGGCCCTTCATTCCAAGGCCTTATTTACGACACGACGATCGCTCGCTGCGTCGTTGCGCTCTTCGGCAGCAAGGATGTGAACGCGGGCCGGATGAGCCCTGACGCACTTGCAGCCGCTTACGCCGAGAATTTGAATATGCAACGGCCGACCTCTTTACCGTCGCCGCCAGCTGTCGCGCCGAACACGCCGCTGCAAAGCGCAATGACGGCCGCGAACGTATTCGCAGTATGGAGCGAAGCAAATGATGCTACGGGCCGGATAACCGGCGAGATCGGATCATCACGTTGGGGCGGAATTAGTGCAAACTTCGACTGCCCAGTGCCAACCGACAAAACCTCGGCGGCAAGCTGCTTGGCCGTCCCTATTGGGCAGGGCGATAGGCTGGCGGTCCTTCCATGGATTCGCGCGATCTCGCTACGGCCACAACTGCGCGTCCAGATAGTTAACGGCGATTTCGCGTCCTACGACGTCCGCGATCTTTCTCGACTCTCAGCTGCCAGGGCAGATATTTCTGCCCTGCTGCCAGTTGCACGGGCTTCCGGCATTTTCTTTTGGATAATACCTCGCGGCCGGCTGAATATCGACGGCACCTCGAACTGGGTGCTGCTGCCCGACAAACGGCTGATCCTTATATCCTACAATCCCGGGCCGTTGATGCGCGCGGCGGGACTTGACGAATCTCGCCTCGGTGGAACGGGTTGGTTGCGCCGAGTTGGGGCGCTGTTTACCTCGGACGGCGTATTGACCGCGCCGGTTGCCGGCCGGCCAATGCGTGAAGGATTGAGCGATGTTGTGTCGATCGTCATCCAGTCTCGCAATAACGGGCACGCCACACAGACTGTTATCGAAGCCGGCGCGCGCGGCTTTCAGGCCGGCAAACGCACGCTGCCTGCCGCTGCGGTATCTCGACTTCGTGACGCCGTGCACAGTAGGGCCTCCTCGCCGTTGGCTTCCACGTCTCGCGCAGAGGCGACGACTCTGCTGCGCGCGTGCGATCAAATCACGCGCCAGCAACTCGGTGCATTCACATCGTCTGGCAAGACTCGAACTCTTTTTGAGCAACGCTGCCGTGACGCCCACAACTTAGAATCGTTCTTGGAAGATTACAATAACTCGCCGGACGGCCTTCTCCTGGACGACGGTTTCAACGGCGGCGTACAGGTGATTATCACGTACGGGAGTGGCTCTACGCTGAAGGTCAGCTCGGACTCCCATCTAGCGTACATGGTCCCCTGGAGCGTCACCGGAGCCGGTGTTCCGCGGACCAGTTACGATCCAGACATCGGGATCGCGATAGCCGCAATAACGGATCGATCGGATCCGAATCTAACTCGGCTCGATGGAACCATCTTGCCGCAGCAGTATGGCGCCGACATACGACAGAAGCTTTATCAATATGCGGGCCATCCCGCCGAGCTGCCATCTGCGGGAATACTGGCTCCTGCGCTTCGGCAATATGCTCTTGCCCAAGACTATCTGCTCCAGAACCTCGCGTACGACCGAGGCGCGAACAGTGTCATTGGAATGGTTTCGTCGCGCAAATGGCATAGCCACATCTGGGTTCAGCTTCGATGCCCCGTTAGCGCTACGAAGCATGACTTGCCGGCGACGCTCGCACCGTCGATCATACTTGGAACCAGGCTAGCTAGTATCGCGTGGATCCGACGAGCATTGAGCCGCCCCGAGCTGAGCGTGATGGCTTATCCATGGGCAAGCTTACAGAAATATCCGTACACGGATGATTATGTTGCGCCGGACTTCGGCAACTGGCCCGACTCTGTTCCCGGATTGTCCGCGGCGGCCGTCCTCAAGCTGTCACGATCTCCGGGCGTTGCATGGTTTGCCTTAGAGCAACCCCAACCTGTTGCCCTCTCGCTCGTGGGAGGTCAATTCTCATCCGACTGGTTGCTGCTGCCAAATGGCACAGCGCTGCTCGGATTATACACCCTAGGCTTGCCGGAATACATCGGAATAAGTGCGGAGATACCAAGCTTTGGCGAGGGAATTCAGCGTTACGCGGGCGTCTTCGTCAATCCAACCGGCTCGCTTCAAGTGCAACCGTAACTAGCGTCGCCTTCCGACACCTCACATCGCCGAGCAGCGAACTAGCGCGTCAATGAATACCGTGGGGCACCGACGTGGCGCCCATTTTTTTAGCTGCGGGTGAAGTCCGAGATCAGGTTTGGCGTTGCTCGAAGCCTTACGCGGCAGTCAAGGGTGCTGAGATTAAGCGGATCGCGCGCATTAGCGGTGTACCGCGCTCAACGCTCCAGGCATTCGTCAACCAAGGAACGACACCGCATCCCTCGACGGTCGCGAAGATCGAGGGCGCCCTCCAACGCCTCAGCGCGTAGCGACGGGTGGCCTCCGATCGGCGCCGTGGCGCGGAGCCGCGGGCCGCTTCCGCGAGCGCGCCCTGCGTGCTAGCATAGATCTGCGCTGATGCGCCTAGGTTTCGCGCGCGAACTGTTTAGGGAGAAACATTGATGAAATCGCTAAAGAAACCCAATGTCGTGTTCATCCTCGGCGACAATATCGGTTACGGTGACCTCGGATCGTATGGCGGTGGCGAGCTTCGAGGGGCGCCAACGCCGCGACTCGATCAGCTTGCCCGTGAAGGGCTCCGGCTGACCCAGTTTCTGGTGGAACCGGCCTGTACGCCGTCGCGCGCGGCGCTGATGACCGCGCAATATTCGATCCGAAACGGCCTGTCGCTGGTCATCATTCCCGGCACTCCAAGCACGCTCTCGGCCCAAGCCTACACGATGGGCGACATGTTCCATGAACTCGGCTACGCCACCGCTATCTTCGGCAAGTGGCACTTAGGCTCGGACCCGGAGAGCCTGCCGACGGCGCATGGTTTCGACGAGTATTATGGCATCCCGCCGGAAAACTCGTGGGACTGCGCAACCTATGTGGACTCGATAGCGCTCACCCACTCGCTCGACGCACCCTATGCGACGCTTCTCGCCAAAGGCCCGCACGTCGTGCAAGCGACACTCGGCGGGCCGTTGCGCGAGGTCAAACCTTATACACCGGAGATGCGCGCCGAAATCGACAACGAGCTCGTCGCGAAGTCGATTGATTTTATGACACGACAGCAGGCCGCCGGCAAGGCGTTCTTCCTCTATTTGCCGTTCTCCGTGGGCCACGCACCGAATCTCCCGTCATCGCAGTTCAAAGGCAAATCGCGCATTGGCGACTACGGCGACAAGCTAATGGAAGGTGACTACCACGTCGGTCTGATCCTCGATGCGCTGAAGGGCTTTGGGATCCACGATGACACGATTGTGATCTTCGCCTCCGACAACGGACCATCGGGATCGGAGTTTCGCGAATTCGGCAATCAAGGCACGCCCGACCAGGGCAACAACGGACCATTCCGCGGCGTGTTGGGCGAGGCCACGGAGGGCTCAGTCCGCACGTGCGCACTCATCCGTTGGCCCGGTCACGTGCAGCCGAATACCACGTCCTACGCCATGTTCTCGGAGATGGACTTCTTGCCCACGCTCGCCAGCATCTGCGGCGGCAAGATGCCGACCGACCGGCCAATCGACGGTGTCGACCAGAGCGACGTGCTGTTCGGCAAGAGCATAACGGGGAATCGCGAGAGCCTATTGAGCTTCATCGGGCCGCAGCTCATGGCAGTGCGGTGGAAACAGTGGCGCGTCTATCTCACTGATATACATCCCACCGGCATCGGCCCGCAGCGACTGAGCGGCACGATGTCCGCGAATAGCGCGATGGCCGGCTATCCGAAAGTGTACAACATCGAAATGGACCCGCACGAGGACCTCAATATCGCGGGGCTGTTCCCCTCGGTCCTCGGACCCGCGCTGGTGGTCATTCGGGCGTACGAAGCCTCGGTCGAGAAGTATCCGAATCCACCGCCGCCAAACGTCACACAGTTTGTAACGGGCGGTTGATCGGCGATGAATAGGCCGGGCTGCCTCGTTGCTATACTCATTCTCGCCGCATTGCCGCTGACCGCCGCCGCTCAGACCAAGCCGGCGCCCGTGGCTACTGCTACGCCGGCGCCGGCGCCGTCCGTTCCACCCATACCCAAAGACTTCGATCCTTGCGGTGGTCCGCTGGAGCTCCTCAATAAGATAAGTAACGGGACCGCGTGCGTCTTCGTCCTCGGCGAAGCCGCCCTTACGGCTCAATATAGCAGCGCCAACATTCCGGCCAACGCGCAGTTAAGCGCCCTCGGGCATACGCTGAACGTATCGGGCTATGCTCACGCGTTTGGCTACCCCGCACCTGTGGTCTACATCGGTGTTATGCCGAGAGCAGAGATCGTGATTACCCCACCGTCGTTCGTTCAAGTAAACTCTGGCCGATTTGGGACGCTGGCCGCCGGGACGAGCGACATGAGTTTTCAGTACAAACAGCTCCTCTACGTCAATCCCTCAAAATTTACGTTGATGGCGCTGGATCTCGCCTATAAAGCGCCAACCGGATCGCCGGCGTTTCGCGGGCCAGGCCCACAGTACACAATCGATCCAATCGTTACCCAGCCGCTTCCACATAATTTCGGGCTCACGATCGCTCTTCCGATCAACAGCTTCGCGCTAAACTGTTCTCAGTGCATCAATACGCCGCGCGGCTGGAGCCTATCGCCGCAGCTCGTACCGTATTGGGCGCCCCCTGGAGGAACATTCCTGGCTCTGTTAGTTCAGCATAACTTCTACCCGAACACGACTCCAATTGCGTTTACCGCAGGTCAACTGATTGGGCGCCACTTCGAGGTTTCAGTACTCGAGGGGGGCTTCGTTCGCACGACCTCCGCGATCGGTCCGGTCGAGGGTCTCGTCAATGCGACCGCTACCGCGTATCCCAGCCTATTTAACGTGAATGTTAACTATCTCATTGGGCGTAGTGACCTGCCCGCCGCGCTGCAGCAGTAGGTCTTTGACATCTTCAATCACGTCGACGAAAGGATCAATCATGAGTCATCCCGCCTTTACTAACGTTAACAAACCCAACATCGTCTTCATTCTGGTAGACAACGTCGGCTGGGGCGATTTTGGGGTGTATGGCGGCACGACGCCGACGCCGCGCATCGATAAGTTAGCCAGCGAGGGCATACGCTTTAACAACTACAACGTCGAAGTCCAATGCACGCCGTCGCGCTCTGCGATCATGACCGGGCGGCACCCGGTTCGCTCGGGGACGTACACGGTTCCTTGGCCGGGCCAGGGGTTAGCTGGGCTAGCTCCATGGGAATACACGATCGCCAAACTTCTCTCGGACGCCGGCTACGCCACCGCGTTATATGGCAAGTGGCACCTAGGCGAGACCGAGGGACGGCTGCCGAGCGATCAAGGTTTCGACGAGTGGTGGGGCATCAAGAACAGCTGGGATGAGGCGGGGTACACCGCATGGCCGTTGTTCAAAGAGAGCGGTGTACCGGTGCCCATGATTTGGGAAGGAAAGAAAGGTGAGCCTTCCAAGCCGGTAATGCCTCTTGACCTTACGGTACGACCAATCGTGGACGGACAGCACATTGTCCCGAAGACGGTCGAGTACATCAAACGTAACGCGGCGGCGAAGAAGCCATTCTTTGTTTATGTGGCTTACTCCGAAATGCACCCGCCGGCGATCCCCAACCCGGATTTTGCCGGTAAGTCCACGCAGCGCGGCGGGGCGTTTGCAGACATCCTTGGAGAAATGGATTACCGTGTCGGTCAGATCCTAGACGCCATCAAGGAGGCGGGCATAGAGGATGACACCATCGTCGTCTTTAGCAGCGACAACGCGGGCGGCGGGTGTACGACGCAAATTGGGCCTGGCTCGAACGGACCGTGGCGCGGCGATTTCTTCAACACGCCTTTCGAAGGAAGCCATCGCGTACCCGCCATGATCCGTTGGCCTGACAAGATCCCTGCTGGTGTCGTCACGCAGGAGATGCTCGCCGCTGTCGACTGGCTGCCCACGCTTTCCGCGATGGTAGGTGCGTCGCACCTCGTACCCAAGGATCGCCCCATTGACGGGATCGACGCCTCCGCCTTTATGTTGGGAAAAAGCGAGACGACCGGTCGTGATTCGTACATGTTCTTCGGCGTAGACGGTGAGCTGATGTCGATTAAATGGAAGGTCTACAAAACGATTTTCCGCTACACGGACGGTCCTGCGGCGATCGAAAAACCTTATCTGAAGCCGCAGCTGCCCATGGTCTACGATCTCAGCAGCGACCCGCATGAAGATAGCAACCTTTTTTACACAGATTTGACAAACGGCTGGATGCTGGCACCGAGTTTTAAGCTCGTCGAAGAATATCAGGTCAGCCTAAAGAAATTCCCGAACATCAAGGTCGGCGAGGAGTTCACCGGGTACAAAAAGTGAACGACGTGCCCGATCGAGCGCTCCGAAGCCTCAACCGGTTCGCCGACGTTGTTTTCGCGCTGATGTTCGTCAGAACCGTCGAGTTCTTACCATCGTTCCAAGACGGTCGACGGACGCAGCTGCCTCACGGACTGCTAAGTCTACTTGCAAGTCAACCGGCAAACCTCACGCGAGTCGTCTTCGGACTCTTGGTCATCCTCTATTACTGGAGCCGGAAGAATACTTTGGTCGCCGTTCTTGCAAAATCGAACGCCATCTTCGCGACACTTTCGATCGCGGGCCTGTCCTTCATCTGTTTATTCCTGTGGGCACTCGCTGCGGATCCGATGTATATTGGGGGACCACCCACGCTGCTGCTGCAGTCACTTAGCCTCGCAATCGCCAGCCTTTTCGGCCTTATCGCACTGCGTTATGCGATCGACGCGAACCTGACGCAACCAGACCTGAAAGCCTCTGCCGAGCGGCTCGCGCGCGTTGACATCACCAACCCACTCACCGCAGCGATTGCCGCGGCATTATCGTGGAGCGGCTTAACGATTTGGACGTTGAGCTGGTTCGTCTTAATGCCGCTCTTTAGTTTCCTTTTGGCGAGGCGTCCCCCTTTTTGCATTCACGCGATCCCGCCGCGCGCGTCGTGCATTTTGCAGTGCGCGTTTGCAAAACCTGTTAGACGTCGAAACGCTATATGGCACAAGGCTTTCTACCGCGGTCCCGCCATGCATGCTCCATGGGTGATGCATCGGAACGCAACACGGCCTCACATTCGCGGCGCCGTCCGCGGGGCAGAGCGGGGGCAGAGATCAGAGGTCGCGTGAGCTACCTTAGATAAGGTCGATGATGTAAGCGCAGTTGGGAGTAGGTGAGGCATCATTAAGAAACAGATCTGGTTTGTTACTGGGGCGGGCCGCGGTATGGGCGTCGACATCGCGAAGGCTGCTCTGGCCGCGGGCCATGCAGTCGTCGCCACAGGGCGCAACCCTGAGCGAATCAAGTCCGCGCTCGGAATTCACGATGACCTCCTTGTCGTTGCGCTCGATGTTACAAATTTCCGCGAAGCTAAGGACGCTGCTCGCGCCGCCGTCCAGCGATTCGGCCGGATCGACGTTCTTGTTAATAACGCGGGTAACTTTTACGCTGGATTCTTTGAGGAGATCGCACCCGAGGAGTTCCGCGCGCAGGTCGAGACCACCATGTTCGGTCCAATGAATGTCACTCGCGCGATCCTTCCTGTCATGCGGGCCCAACGCTCCGGCCTCATCGTAGCTATCTCTTCAACCGCTGGCATCGTTGGTCAGGAATTTTGTACTGCTTACTCAGCGTCTAAGTTCGGGGTCGAGGGCTGGATCGAGTCCCTCACTCCAGAGGTCGCGCCCCTTGGCGTCCACACGATGCTAGTCGAACCCGGCTTCTTCCGTACTGAACTCCTCACGCCGGAGTCTACGACATATGCCAAGCCCTCAATCGAGGACTACGCCGAGCGCAGCGAGCAAACTGTCGCTGCGTGGAACAGCATGAACGGAAAGCAGGGCGGTGACCCCGCTAAGCTTGCTGAGGCGCTCGTATATCTCGCAGGCCTGGACGAGCCGCCGCTTCGCTTCGTAGCGGGTGCCGACGCTGTTGCGGCCGTTAAGAAGAAGGCGAACGAGCTGATCTCGCAGGCAGATGCCTACGGCGAGCTGTCAGGTAACCTCGCGCTTGAAGACAAGCCGCCGGAAACGAAGCCGCTAAGCTAGCCGCCGCGCTGCGAGGCACGCGCAGCTGCAATTGCGAGCAAAGCGTCCAAGCAACAACGACCTCACATTCGCGAAGCGCGCGGGGCAGAGGCGCGGGGTAGAGTCAGTAATAAAGGGACCGAGATCCGGCCCCTTTTTTTCGTGAGCAGAGATTGCTGGTTAGCCGTGAACGTCAGCAACTACCAGCGTTTGCTGTCGCACCTTCTCGTGCTCGACCTTTTCCGCTGGAGTCTTCGGTTGTTTCGGCTCCAGGTCGAAAGTCACCGTCTTAATGGTGCCTGTGAACGGGAACGGTGATTTATACGTCCACGATACCGGCTTCTCGTTGTCTCGGCCGATGTCCATGCACGCATACGCTGAGAAAATAAACACGACGGTATGATCGAGGCGTCCTTCCGCCACGGTGTTGCCATTGATGAGAAGCTTGGTCTGACCACCGGTTCCGGGTTTCGGCTCGTCAGCGATGAACTCGAAGCGCGCAATGACGGGGTCGGTGGGAACGGGTTCCGATGATGTCAGCGTGTAGCTCCTAAAAATTGGTCCCAGACGCCCGGTCTGTTCCAAGAGCTTCGCAAGGATTGGGTGTGGGCGACCTTGAGGTGTTGGAGGAATACCCAAGAACGCGTATGTGTGATGCAGTTTTCCATTTTGAATGTAGAGCGAGAATCCACCGAGGAAATCGGAGTTCGCTACGATCGCTCCCTCCGCGCCGCCGGGCGGAATGACGAGATCGGCCTCGATTGCATACGAAGTACCGAATACGTGTGGGACAAGGCCCTGCGGCACGTTCTGAACGCCGGGGTAGAATGTGAACTTCGATTTGGCCGCACCCGCGCTTGGCAAGTATCCCCAGAAGACGGCCAACCCGCCGAGCAGCGGCGTCACGTTATACGTCGCCGCTTCAAGGGCATGCGACGAAAAGACACTAAAACCGGTCTTATTCGTGAGATCCCGGTGCCGCCGATCGTGGCCCGGGCGTTAGCCCGCCAACGCGCGCTCCAGAGCGCCGACGAGCTCGCCGCGCCGCACGGCGCTTATCGCAACATTGACGGAGCCGTCTTCACCGATGAGCTCGGCCGTCGCTACACACCGATGGCCGCAACAAATGCATTCCAACGTCTCGCCCGCAAGGCGAAGCTCTCGACGACGCGCTTACATGATCTGCGCCACCATGCCGCGAGCGAGCTTCTCGCAGCCGGCGTAGACCCGGCCCTCGTTGCCGCTATTACGGGGCACTCGATCGAGACGCTCTTACGGAACTATGCACTCGTCAGACCCGATGCACAGCGCGAGAAACGCCGCGCGATCGAGAAGTTCTCGGCTCGGCTCGAGGCTGCCGGCGGCCAGCGAACCTGAAGCGAATAGCGGAGTCGCGGGCGGAAGCGGCGATTCGTGTGTAGAATTATAAGGAAGCTAACAGCTTTTGTTTACGATCGTTAGAGCGGCATTGCCCACCACTATGTACTTGCGATTGAATCCCTGAAAAAGCAGTCCTGCTTTTCCGCACGAAACACCCGGAATGATTTGCCACTTGGTGTATTTGTGCCGGTGGAGTATGGTAATCGTGCAGATTTCGTAACAGGACCCCTGGTATGAGCCGCTGACGACCCCAGGTCCACTTATCGTTACTATGACCTTCTGCGAGCGGCTCGTAAGCTTGACCGGGCAAGGTCGCACCCGGACGCCATTCTGTCCTCCACAATTCTTAAAGTCTGGAACAGTGGAAGCGCCCACTGTTTTGGAGGAAGGCGGCACCACACCGGAACCCGGTTGCGAATTCTGACCTGTTGCGCAAGCCGCCAAGAGCGAAACCGCAAACAAAAGAGCGCTTGAAAGGCTAAGTCGCTTAATCATATCTCCGCTCCTACTTAGAAGATGGCACTATTCGCTGACGAATCCCACTGCGAGCGACTATTTCGACGATACGTCCTTGAAAACCCGTATGCCGCCTTAAACCGTCGGGGGTTTTGCCCAAATGCAGTCAAGCTTCTGGGATCCTCAACATCGGCGCGGATCCCGCGCGACGGCGCGCTTACAGGATCTGCGTCACCATGCCGCAAGCGAGGTTCTCGCAAGCGGCGTACACCCAGCCGTTGTCGCCGCTATTATGGGG
>JBAVSO010000219.1:0-6332 GCA_049695635.1 Candidatus Cybelea sp.
GGCCGCGACGGCTCTCGGCATCTTTTTTACCCCCACACTTTACGAAGTTTTCCAGAATCTCATCGAGCGTGGTAAGAAACCGAAGAGCACGCAGGAGCCGCTGCCGGAAACCATCGCACCGCAGGAACCGGCATGAGGCTCGTTCTTGCGCTGATCGCGCTCGTACACCTGATCGCGTCGTGCGTTCCGCCGACGTCTTCCGCTCCGCCCGCAGCGCAGATGCCGACGGCCTACCCCGGCGTGACCACGTCAAGCGGCTCGATGGGGAATTTACCGTGGCGCAAGCTTTACGACGATCCGGTGCTGCAAACGCTCATCGAACAAGCGCTGGCGAGAAACTTTAACGTCCAACTCGCGTACGCCGCGATTCTCGAAAGCGCAGCGAACCTCGGTATCGTCGGCGCAGATCAGTCGATCTTCGTCAACGGCATCCTGCAAGCGCCCTACTACGTGACTTCGGGGAACAAGCCGCCCGGCACGCCCGAGAACGAGTTCGCTCCGCAGGCGGGGATTGACGCGTACTACCAGATCGATCTTTTTGGAAAGCTTGCATCGGCAACGGGTGCGGCGCGAAATCAGCTGCTCTCGACCGAAGCGGCGAAGGATACCGTGCTCGCGACCGTCGTCGCGGAGGTTGCCAGCGCGTACTTTCAGCTGCGCGAGCTCGACGACGTCCTGGCATTTACGCAAAAAGCGGTCGAGGTTCGTGAGGAAGGCTTACGGCTGATGAAGCTGCGCGTCGAGGGCGGTGAATCGTCACTGCAGGATCAACGCCAATCGGAGCAAGCCCTCTACGAAGTCACGGAGAACCTTCCGCAGCTGCGGCAAAGCATCGCGCAGACCGAAAACGCGCTCTCGGTGCTGACCGGCGATTATCCGCACGAAATTCCTCGTGGATTGCCGCTCCAAGATCAGATCCAGTTGCCCTCCGTCCCGTACACCGGCGTCCCGAGCGACCTACTGCAGCGGCGTCCCGACATTCAAGAAGCTCAAAGCACGATTGCCGCCTCGGCCGGCAGCGTTGACGTCGCGCGTAAGCTCCTCTACCCGACGTTGACGCTCGGAGCCTCGGCGGCGATCGGCGGCCAGCAGTACCACGGGGAATATCCGAATCTGCCTCCGTCGCTGTCGGAAATAGCGGCCATGAACGGCGTCTTTTACGGACCTCTTGGTCTGTTTTCGATCCTCCCGCAACTGCTTCAGCCGATTTTCAACGGCGGCAAAATTAAATCGCAGATTCACTTGGCTCAGGCGCAGCAGCAGCAAGCGGCGGTCGCTTATCTGCAGACCGTCCATCGGGCGTTCCAGGAAGTCTCGGACAACATCGCTGCTTATAATCAATCGCAAGCACGCACCGTGCAGCTCAAACTTTACCAGGATGCCTCCCTCGACTCGGTGCGCTTGGCCAACGAACGCTACGAGAACGGCTATACGTCGTATTTAGAGGTTCTCAACGCGCAAACGCGCTCGTATCAAGCGCAAACCGAGTACGCGCAAGGCCAGCTGAACGAGCGTCTCGCGCTAGTGCAGTTATATCTCAGCCTCGGAGGCGGCTGGCAAACGCAATGATACAACACCCGGAACGACAGAGGTGCACATGGACTGGTTCGTAGCAACGCTTAGACAGTATCCTGAGATAGCACTCTTCTTATCGCTCGGCATCGGTTACTGGGTCGGCGGCAAGAGCTTCAAGGGATTCAGCCTCGGCGCCGTCACCGCAACGCTGCTTGCCGCGATCGCGATCGGGCAGCTCGGCATCAAGATCTCCGGCGACGTCAAAGCAACCTTCTTTCTGATCTTCCTCTTTGCAATCGGTTACGGTGTCGGGCCGCAGTTCATCCGAGGCATCACCAAGGACGGCCTCCCGCAGGCGATCTACGCAGCGATCGTCTGCGTATTTTGCCTCGGCGCTTGCGTCATCGTTGCGAAGGCGGCGGGCTACGACTCGGGCGCAGCGGCCGGGCTCTTTGCGGGATCGCAAACGATCTCCGCGTCCATGGGCCTGGCAACCGACGCGATCAACCGGCTCGGGCTAACCCCGGATAAGACGAAAGCGATGCTCGACATTATGCCGACGGCATACGCTGTAACCTATATCTTCGGCACGATCGGATCCGCGATCGTCATTGCGATCTTTGGCCCCATGATGTTGCGCATAGACTTGAAGAAGGCGGCCAAAGAGTACGAGCAGATCCATGGCGGCAAGCGCGAGCTCGGCGGGCTCGGCGACGCGTGGCAGGCGTACGACGTGCGCGCCTTCCGGATCGCACCGGACGCGCAAGTCGTCGGCAAGACGGTGCGCGAGACCGAAGCGATGCTCACGGAGTCCACGAAGGCGCTGGGGAACCAGATGTACGTCTTGGCAGTCCGTCGAGACGAAAAGATCAGCGAAGCTACGAGCGATCTCGTTTTGCAAGCCGGAGACAACGTATCGGTGGTCGGAGAACGAGATCAGGTGATCGCGCTTCTCGGCTACGCCAGCAAAGAGGTTGACGATCCCGAGTTGCTCTCCGCGCCGATCGAGGGCGTCGACGTCTACATCACCAGCAAAGAGGCAGACGGTAAGACGCTGGCAGAGCTCGGAAGCCTTCCGGGCGCGCGCGGCGTCTACGTTCGCCGCATCAAACGCGGATTTACCGAGACGCCGATTCCCGTGCTCGGCGATACCAAGCTCTATCGGGGCGACGTCGTAACGCTGGTCGGGCGCACGCAGGACACGGGCGTCGCGGCTGCGGCGCTGGGCGTCGTCGATCGGGCCACCGACGTAACCGACGTGGCCTTCATCGGCATCGCGATCACAATCGGCGCGCTGATCGGCGCGATCGTCATAAAGGTCGCCGGTGTTCCGATCACCCTCTCGACGGCCGGCGGCGCACTGATCTTAGGAATCGTCGCGGGATGGTACCGCGCGGTTCGTCCGACCTTCGGGCGCATTCCGACGCCGGCGCTGTGGTTCATGAACTCCGTCGGCCTCAACATGTTCATCGCGGTGATCGGCATCACCGCAGGTCCGAAGTTCATTGCCGGGCTGCAGCAGTTGGGCTTCGGCCTCTTCTTATGGGGAGTCGTCGCCACGACCGTCCCGCTGATCCTGGGGATGTATCTCGCAAAGTACGTCTTCCGTTTCCACGACGCCATCACGCTGGGCGCGGTTTCGGGAGCGAGAACGACGACGGCGTCGCTCGGCATGGTCTGCGACGCCGCGCAAAGCCAGGTTCCCGGCCTGGGCTACACCGTGACCTATGCGGTCGGTAACACGCTACTGACAATTTGGGGCATGTTCATGGTGATGCTGGTACATTGACATGAGTAATCTGGAAAAAAACAAAAAAAGCCGGCGGGTAGACGTCTTCTTCGCAACCCCTGGAGCCCGTGAAGATCGTTGGCGCGATCTCGTCGATGCCGCCAAGAAGTGGGCTGCAGGGACCGGCAGCCGCGCGGAGTTCGAATCGGCACTGAGCGAGGTAGCCGTGATCGAAGAGTTTCACGGCTATCCTGGGCCGAGCCTGATGGCGGCGCTACGCGATCGTGCCGAGAGCGATGATTCCACTGGGGCTTCCGCGCTCGGATGGCGGATCGCCTCGGCATTGCTCACGCGCTCGTTTAGGCGGCATGCGTCGGATTGGGATCCGCATTCTGATATCTCGAGCACTGTCCCCGACGTATTGCCGCCGACGCTGGGGCGGCCCGCGGCCGCGCCTCCGTACTTCGAGGTTCTCATCGTCACGGGAGCGCCCATCGAACGATGGGCGTCGATCGCGGCGGAGTGGCGCCGGCTGCGCCGTCCTCAAGACGAGTTCGTCTATGAGCCGGTCATCGTCGGCACCGCCGAGGATGCAGTCTGCGCAACAATGTTGAACGCGGACCTCGCCGCTGTGGTGGTCCATGAGGGTTTTGGATATCGCTCGCGACACGACGCCCCGGTCTTGCGCGGCATCGTCGATCCCGTCGCGAAGGAAGAACTTTCGGACGGATCCGCGTTGCGCTTGGCGCAGGTCATTCATCAGTCGCGTCCCGAGCTCGATCTCTACCTGCTTTCGGATCGACGCGTCGAGGAGATCGCCGGCGATCCGGCAGCCGATATCGTCCGGCGCGTCTTCTACGCCGTCGAGGAGGTGCTCGAGCTGCACCTGGCGATACTCGAAGGCGTTGCGGCGCGCTATGAGACGCCGTTCTTCGATAACTTGAAGAAATATGCGGAACGCCCGATCACGACGTTTCATGCTCTCCCGATCGCGCGCGGCGCGTCGATTTTCAAGTCGGACTGGATCCGGGATATGGCCGAGTTTTACGGCCCGACGCTTTTCCTGGCCGAGAGCAGCGCAACAACGGGCGGTCTCGACAGCATGCTCGAGCCGACTGGCAACATCAAGCGCGCTCAAGAACTGACGGCTCGCGCGTTCGGCGCCGAGCGCGTATTTTTCGTGACCAACGGGACATCGACGAGCAACAAGATGGTGGTGCAGGCGTTGCTGTCGCCCGGTGACATCGCGATCGTGGACCGTAACTGCCACAAGTCCCATCACTACGGGTTTGTGCTGGCCGGCGCGCAGCCGCTGTACGTCGAGGCCTTCCCTCTAACCGAATACTCGATGTACGGCGCGGTGCCGCTGCGCACGATTAAGCAAGCGCTCCTCGTGGCAAAACGTGAGGGGCGACTCGACCGCGTCAAGATGATCGACCTGACCAACTGCACGTTTGACGGGCATATCTACAACACGCGCCGAGTCATGGAAGAGTGTCTGGCGATCAAACCGGACTTGATCTTCCTGTGGGACGAGGCCTGGTTCGGGTTCGCGCGATGGTCGCCGTTCTTGCGCCCTCGCACGGCGATGGGCGCCGCGGCCGACATCGAAGAGTGGCTGCGCGACCCGGCGAGCGTCACCGCCTACGAGCGGCAGCGCGCCGAGTTGGGGAAGGATCCGTCGGAGGAAAAGCTGCTCGATACGCGGCTCCTGCCGGATCCTCGCAAAGTGCGGCTTCGCATCTACCAGACCAACTCCACGCACAAGTCGATGTCGGCGTTGCGGCAAGGATCGATGATCCTGGTGAAGGACGTGGAGTATCACACCGTCGAGCAACAGTTCAAGGAAGCGGTGTTCACGCACGCCTCCACCAGTCCCAACCAGCAGCTGATCGCCAGCCTCGACGTCGCGCGGCGCCAGATGGAACTCGAAGGCTTCGGCCTCGTGGCGAACGCGATCGAGGTCGCTCTGACGATTCGTCGCGAGGTGAATCGGCATCCGCTGATCTCGAAGTACTTTCGCGTCGTCGGAGCAGACGGGATGGTCCCCGCGGAGTACCGGCGGAGCGGCTTCACCGACTTCCTTGCAGCGGATGCGGACTGGGCGACGACGCGCAAGAGCATGTGGGACGACGAATTCTGCCTCGATCCGACGCGGATGACGCTCGTTTGCGGGACGGCCGGCTACGACGGAACACAATTCAAGAACCTGCTGGCGAATCGGTACAACATCCAGCTCAACAAGACGTCGCGCAACAGCGTCTTGCTGCAGTCGAACATCAACAACACGCGCAGCGACGTGGCACACCTAATCCGGGTCCTCGTGGAGATCAGCCAGGAGATCGAAGAACGGCTCGCGTCCGGCGGCGAGGGCGAACGCAGAGAGTTTGCGGCCCGCGTGAAGAGCCTGATGACGGACGTTCCCGACCTGCCGAATTTCAGCTATTTTCACGAAGCCTTTCGACACGATGCGGGAACCGGCACCAACGAAGGCGACATCCGAGGCGGATTTTACGCCGCCTACGATGCGCAAGGATGCGACCACATTCCGCTGCACGACAAGGAGATCGATCGCCGCTTGAAGGACGGGCCGCCGCTCGTATCGGCGAATTTCGTCATCCCGTATCCGCCCGGATTCCCGATCATGGTACCCGGCCAAGTCATCACGGCCGACACGATCGAATTCATGCGCAAACTGGACGTGAAGGAGATTCACGGCTACAATGCGGCGCAGGGGTTGAAGCTCATTAGCCCCGCCGCGTTGGCGAAGCTCGACCGTCGTAAGTCGCACCATTAGGCGCAACGGGCGTGATCCTGTGTAACGGGTATGGTTAATTTCCTGAATCCCATTCCGACCTGGGTCATCATGCTCGGCTCGGCGATCTTGATCTTCGCCATGAACGAGATCGGATTTCAGTTTGGCCGCGGCAGGGGCCCGGTTCTCACCAGCAAGGGCGGCCCGGCTCTGCCGAGCCTGGATCCAGCCGCCGTCGTGCAAGGCGCGGCCTTTACGATCCTTGCGCTGCTCTTGGGGTTCTCGTTTTCACTCGTGTTGGGCCGGTACGATGCGCGGCGCGCGGCATTGGTC